>JAUMTX010000006.1:0-32070 GCA_030530985.1 Corynebacterium sp. | reverse complement strand
GTATCACCCAGTGGCGTGGCGTTGTAGCAACCTGCTTGGATGGCCCACAAACTGAACCAGTAGCCTCCGCTACTGTTGGTGGCCCGCTCAATGATCCATCTGTTGATTTGGCTGCAGCTTGGTTGGCTGACCGCCTCGGTATCACTGTTACCCGCAAGGAAGCAGAAACCCTTGAGGTTCAGCTGGTTCGTAGCGCAGATAAGATTGAGCTTCGCATTATTGACGACCACACCATGGAAGTACGTATGCCTGGTCGTGCTGCTGCCCTGGTTGCCCTTAATCGCCGCAGCACTGCAGAGTGCCTCTCTGAGGAACTTGCTCACCTGGAGCCAGACTCTGCCTATGCGCGTGCACTTCGTGCTCTCAATAACGTGCGCTACCAGTAATTGCCGACTGGCCGTATAGTTTTCCGCCGTAGTTTCTCACAGAGACTACGGCGGATTTTTTATGCCAACAGCCCATAGCTACACGGTATGATGGAACCCATGGATGTTATTCGTTTTGATGATCGCGATGTCTTGATGGACACCGCTGCCAAGGATATTGCCGCCCTGATTAATGCTGTCGATGGCCCAGCCCATGTGGTTCTTACCGGTGGCACTGTTGGTGTAGGTACCCTTGAGCGTCTGCGCAATGAGCAGATTGATTGGTCCCAGGTTCATGTCTATTTCGGTGACGAGCGCAATGTTCCAGTCAGCGATCCAGAGAGCAACGAAGGCCAGGCCCGTGAGGCCCTGCTGAACCATATTGACATCCCAGCTGAAAATATTCATGGTTGGAAGCTTGGTGAGCTCAGCCTGGATGAGGCTGTTGAACACTACACGGCTCTTGTTCCTGACCACTTTGATCTCCACCTCCTCGGCATGGGTGGTGAGGGTCATATCAACTCCATCTTCCCTGACACCCCTGCCGTTAAGGAAGAATCTGCTTTGGTCATGGCTGTGACGGATTCTCCAAAGCCTCCAGCTGAGCGTGGTACTCTCACTCTTCCTGCTGTTCACCGTGCCAAGGAAGTGTGGCTTCTGGTATCCGGTGAGGAAAAGGCTGAGGCTGCTCAGCACGTCATCGATGGTTCTCCTGCTGTGGAGTGGCCTGCTGCTGGCGCTAAGGCAACCCGCCTTTATCTGAACTAATTCTTTACCCACGCAATGGGAAACGGGCTAGGAAATTTTCCTAGCCCGTTCTTTTAGTCTTGGGTGATGTCCTGCCACATCTTTACTCGCGCATAAGATAGCTGAGCCGCAATCTGGTCGGAGGATGCCCCGGAACTCAAGACCTCTTCGAATGGGTAGTCAGCCACATTGATGGAGGACTTGGTGCCCTTAAGATCCGATAGACCTTCCTGGTAGCGTTTATTGATGAAATCTTCCCAGCCCATGCCGGTGACGGCACGAACACCCTCATCAATAGTGGAATATCGGGCAAATTCCTTTACTGCATCCCAGCCACCGTAGGCCATCATATGATAAGCCACGATGCTAAAGAAGTCGCTATTGACAGACCTGCCATAAGGAGCAGCACCATAGAGGTTCTCGCGCATCTGGAAGTAGCTACGGTTGGTCTGATTACCCCAAATGGTGATAAGCGCGGAACCGCTAGGGAAAGTACCTGCACCTGAGGAGGCAACCAACTGGCTCGAATCGCTAGCCACTACGGAGTACATGGAATCACGAGCCACATTCTGATGCTGGTGGATAGTATAAATCTCAGCAGCATCAATCTTACGAATTACCTTGTCCGTCTTGGCATAGGCATTCTTCAAGCTATCGCTAGAGATATTCCTAATACTGGAATTGCTCAATGAACCGGAGACATTGTCCTTGGAGAGGTTGACTGGTGCACCATTGAGCGGATCGAAACGCTGGTTGAAGAAGTTATAGACCGCAGCATGGGACAGGGCCGAATTCGCGGTTGGGGTGCTGGTGTTGGTCAGACCAAGAATCTCATTATTATATGAACCAAGAATTGCGGTGGTGATGTCCTCCGCATTGGCAAGCATCTTGCCTGGATGGTACCAGTTGTAGCTGATATTCCTAATGGAAGCCCAACCATTGGTGAAGTTAGCAACAGGCGTAGTGCCAGATGGCTGTGCAAGTCGGAATGCATCATAGGATGGTGCCGTGAACTCACCGGAAGCATCCTTCAGACCGTCGAATACAGCGATACGGTGAGTCTGGAAAGGCTCGGATCCATTAAGGGAAATGAGAGACCTAGTCAGGTTCTCAATCTGTCGCCTGAGCTCAACAGTATGGGCAGTAAAGTCTGCACCATAGACAGACTTATCGCCAACAAAGACGAACTTTCCAATATCCATCAGATACAGGTCTGCGCTACTCAAGGTAAGCAGACGCAATGCAGACTGACCATGAGCAGTTGGTCGGTCCGCCTCATATCCAATAGCGTTGAGAGCTTCCCAGGCATTGCCATTATCGACCAAGGTGCCACGGAAGTTTGCCCTGAGCCAGCTATTATATGCCGAACCAAAATTGGAGTAGGTTCGGATCATGAACTCGAGGGCTTCCTTAGCATTCTTTACTGGAAGACCAGTGCCGGCATTACTGCGGTCACCGTAGAGTTCCATGAGCCAATCGGAGCCATGGGCAATAGAATACTGCCAAGGCAGCACAGAGCCCATAATACGGGCGGCACGGTCATCCAGCTCCTTAATGGAGAACTGTGGTGTGCTGTCCAAGGTGCGATTGGCAAAGAGCATATCGGACAGGGTGACAATCAGAGAACCGGTGTTACCGAATCGTACGGAGCCCTGAGAATCTGTCCAGTTCAAGACAAATGCGAGGCGGTTCGCTGCTTGCGCATCGGTTGGAACATTGGCCTCAACGAGCTTCAGCTGTGCCTGGGTTGGGTTCTTGGAAATATTGGTTTCCGGGGTACCCATGAACAAAGCGGCAAGTGCCGACTTGAGTCGGTTATCACGGAAGCTAGCCCAGTTAGCCTGGAGGGTCTTATTGGAATAACGGCCCTCGGCAACGGTCTCATCTGCTGGCAGCGGAATTTCTGCCTCTGTTACAGCATGAATGTCCTGGTAAAGGGAGGAGAAGATAGGGTTCTCCACGTCAATACTGCCGGCAGCTGGCTGATAATAGACCGGGGTACGGGACTCACCCTGTAGTGGGGTGAGCTTATACAACGGCATATTATCGTCAATTTGCATAAACTCTGCCGCGTAGCGCTGCAAACTACGGCTGCCATCTGGGTTTTCAAAATAGATGGCCACATAGCGAACAGTATTGCGTAGGAAGTTCTCGTCCTGGTAGAGGGCAGGCAGGAATGAACCATCGCTGGAGAGCGGAAGAATCTGAACTACTTGACGGCGGTTAAGCAGATCATCCGTGCTCATGGTCTCCAGGTGCTTCACCAAAAGACCGGTGTTGAGATATGGCGCCAAGATTCGCTCGTTGCTATAAGCCAAATCCTTATCGGCGGTATAGCCGACGAAATCTGAGAACTGTGCACCGTCAAGTACATTACCTGAACGGTCAATAGTCAATTCAAGATTCTGATCACCAAAAGACAAAGTTGCTACTCGGTTACTCCCCTTTGGCGTCACTTTCGTCACTGGGAAGAAACGGATGGCGCCATTGTCCATGGAGACCTTAACGGCATTTACATCCGAAGAACCAAGACTGACAACATCGCCATTGGAGTTGTAGAAAACTGCGTTGGTAACCGCAGAGAGATCGCCAGTTGGGTCCTCTGATGGTGTGACTCGGGAATCATCCTCGGAGGAACCACCAGTTCCTGTGCCTGTTCCGCCCGTGCCAGTACCAGAGCCACCGGTACCTGTGCTGCCAGTGCCCCCACTACCGCCGGAGCCACCAGTACCAGTACCAGTGCCACCTGAACCACCAGAACCACCAGTGCCAGTGCCGCTACCAGATCCGCCAGTTCCACCGGAACCACCGGTGCCACCGGTACCTGTGCTGCCACCTTCACCGGTGCCACCTTCGCCATTATCCTCAGGTGCTGGTGTGGTTGTGGTTGCTGTGCCGGACCTTGGACTTACGCCTAGGGTGATATCAAAGTTTTGGGATCGGCCATCCGAGAATGCGACGGCAGAAATCTTAATGTCGCTCGGATCTGCGCCGAAGTAGACTGACACACTGCATTCGCCAGTCGAGCAGTCCGCCGCATCATTGCGGCTCACATAGGCCCAGCGGCCATTGATCTGAACAGCGGTAGGGTTCAGATTGGCCGGGGTCTTAATATAAAGAAGTTGCGTTGTATATGTATCGGCATCAGTCAGGTTCGTGACAGAGTCACCCTTAACCCAGGAGAATTCTGTCTGTAGATATGCCGAATCGGCGGCACTCCCACCATAACCATTTGATTTCTGGCTGGAGCCCGCCGAAGCATTGGTGCATGAGGAACTGAATGCACATGATGAGCTATCACAGGCACTTAGAAAAGATGCGACTGTTACAGCCACGACCAAAAAACTACGTGGCGCGATAGCTTTCATGAAACCTCAAACACCTTTGTTACTCGATTTATACGAAGTGAAGAGCACTTAGACCGAGAATCGTGCCAATCCAGATGATAGCACAGATGATGGTCAGACGGTCCAAGTTCTTCTCAACCACAGTGGAGCCGGAAAGGTTCGACTGCACGCCACCACCGAAGAGGGAGGAAAGACCGCCACCCTTACCCTTGTGGAGCAGAACGAACATGACCATCAGCACACTGGAGATGAGCAAAATAATTTCAAGCGCAAGTTGCATATGAATCCTTTAGCATGTTCAACGACAGATTAATGGTACACCATTTTCAGCTTTTTAACCAGAATTTCGCAGAGCGGTGGCCAAACCATTCATTGTCAACTGGATACCGCGGGAGACCTGAACTTCCTGATCACCCTGACGGTAACGGCGCATCAATTCGATCTGCATTACATTCAGTGGGATGAGGAATGGGAAGCGGCTGCGTACGGAGCGCTCAAGCTGTGGGTTATCAGCAAGGAGGCGATCATAGCCGGTGATCTGGAAGAACATCTCCTTGGTCAGCTCATATTCATCATTGATCACATTGTAGATACGCTCGGCGATCTCACGGTCTGGGACCAATTCAGAGTACAGCTTGGCCAGGGTCATGTCCGCCTTACTCATAACCTGAGCCATATTGGAAAGCACAGAGTTGAAGAATGGCCAGGACTTGAATAGCTCACGGAGCTCGTCAATCTTAGCCTGGTCCTCCCCTGCCCATTCCTTGATGGCAGTACCAACACCGAACCAGCCTGGGAGCATGGCACGGGACTGGGACCACGAGAGCACCCATGGAATAGCACGGAGGTCAGAGATAGCCTTGGTCTGCTTACGTGCAGATGGGCGGGAACCAATATTGAGCTCACCAATCTCGTTGAGAGGGGTCGAGGTGGTGAAGTACTCAATAAAGCCTGGGTCCTCGTGCATGAGTTCAGAGTACTTACGGATGGAGAGGTCCGAGAGTTCCTGCATGATCTCATAGGCACGATCTGGCTGGGCCAGATCATTGACATCCAAGAGGGATGCTTCGAGAGTTGCAGAAACCAGGGCTTCCAGGTTGCGGCGTGCAGCAGCTGGGTGGCCGTACTTTGCGGAGATGATCTCACCCTGCTCGGTCACACGGACACTACCCTGCACTGCGCCCTTTGGCTGCGCAAGAATAGCGTCATAGGATGGGCCGCCACCACGGCCCACGGTGCCACCACGACCATGGAAGAGACGCAGAGCCACACCGTGCTCCTTACATGCATCCACAATAGCCATTTCAGCAGCGTAGAGAGCCCAGTTAGCAGCGAAGTAGCCACCGTCCTTATTGGAATCGGAGTAGCCAAGCATGACTTCCTGGATATTATTGCGCTGAGCAAGATAATTGCGGTAGAGAGGAACAGCCCACAGCTCACGAAGAATCTCAGAGCCGGCCTCCAGATCTTCGATGGTTTCGAAGAGTGGAATGACGTCCACGCCACCGGTTGGGTTCTCATCATTGGCCTTGATAATGCCGAATTCCTTCAGCAGAATCATTGGCTCCAGAATGTCAGAGACAGAGGTTGCCATGGAGATAATGCAGTGAGGAATCATATCCGCACCGAAGTGCTCTACTGCACGGGCAGCCTCAGCAAAGATATCCAGCTCGCGCTGTACTGGCTCGCTGAAGGTTGCGCCACCCAGTGGGATCAGAGGGCGTGGGGAGCGCAGCTCATTAATAAGCAGCTCACGCTTCTGCTCCTCATTGAGGGACGCATAGTCATCACAGACCACAGCGTTGCGGAATACCTCGGTAAGAACTTCCTCATAGGAGTCGGAGTTCTGGCGGATATCCATGGAATAGAGGTGGAAGCCAAAGCTCTTGACGGCACTGCGCAGACGACCGAGACGGTCCTCAGCAACAACACGATCATTATTAGCAACCAGGCTCTTGGAGATGATGTAGAGGTCATGCTCGAATTCCTGGGCGCTTGCATATGGCTCGAATACCTCAAACCAGTCGCCCTCGACCTCATCTGCACCAAGAATATTGGCGGTGGTCTTGATCATACGACCGCGCATGCCGTGAATGGCGCGACGATATGGCTCATCCACGCGGGATGGCACATCATTATGGCCACGGTTAGCGAGCTCTTCCAACTCTGGGGTTGGGTTGGTGAGTCGGTCGGAGAAGGAAAGTTCGTGCTCCAGGGCGTGAAGTTCCTGGGTGTAGTGGCGCAGCACGGTGGCGGCGGCACGGTGGGTGGCATAGTGCAGGGTTTCTGCAGTTACATATGGGTTACCGTCATGGTCGCCACCAATCCAGGAACCTGGCTTGACGACGGCCGCGCGTGGCACTGCCTTGCCATAGCGCTCACGCAGAGCTTCAACCACATCATGGTTGATGCGAGGAATTTCTTCCAGAAGGCTTAGACGGAAGTAGCGAAGACCAACATTAACCTCATCTTCGATGCGTGGACGTGCCACACGGATGAGGGCGGTCTGCCACATCATGGTGATGCGACGGCGAATATCGCGGTCGATTCGCTCAAGGTGGGACTGGGTACGCGCTGTTGGGCGGCCGGCCAGAACCTGGTGGCGCTCCTTCATCAGCGCGGTAATGGCAGACTGAGCATCAAAAACGGTACGACGACGAGTCTCGGTTGGGTGTGCGGTGAGCACAGGCGCAACATTGGCGTGTGCCATAACATCCGCAACTGCTTCGGCGGTCACACCCGCCTGGTCGAGCTTACGCCAGGTTGCCTCCAGAGTGGAGTCCTTTGGTGGAATACCTGCGTCGAGGTCATCTTCAACCTGCTGCTCATCGTGCAGGTCCTCAACAAGGTTGACCAGGAGGGCCATGTGAGTGAAGGCACGGATGAGGCGTGGTACCAGTGCATCTGGGACATTGCGTAGCAGCTCAGTCAGCTCTTCCAAGTGGCTTGCATCGGTGGCAATAGCGAAGGCCTTGGAGCGTGCAGTTTCAATAATCTTCAGGGTTTCTGGACCCTCCTGCTCCTCAATAACCGAGTTGAGCAGGTAGTTGAGATAGCGAATATCCTCAGTAAGGGAGACGCCAAAATCAGTCAGAGCGACTAAGCCTTGGGGTTGGGTGGTCACGAATCTATTCCTCTCAATAAACAAAATCCCGCACCAAAAGTGTGAACTTATGATGCGGGACGTGGGCTGTTTGTTTAATTAAACAGCGGTAGCAGCGTTAGCTGCGAGTTCAGCGAATGCTTCACCGTCGAGGGAAGCGCCGCCAACCAGGCCGCCATCAACATCTGGCTGCCCAACAATTTCAGCAACGGTGCCGGCCTTGACGGAACCGCCGTACAGGATACGGATGCCGTCAGCAACCTCGTCACCAGCGAGCTCACGGATAGCAACACGGATGGCTGCACATACTTCCTGAGCGTCAGCTGCGGAAGCAACCTTACCGGTACCAATAGCCCAAACTGGCTCGTAGGCGATAACGGTCTTTGCGAGCTCCTCAGCGGAGAGGCCCTCAAGGCTAGCCTTGGTCTGGGTAACTACGTAGTCAACGTGGGTGCCAGCTTCACGGATCTCAAGTGGCTCACCAACACAGACGATTGGAACCAGACCGTGGGAGATAGCAGCCTTGGACTTAGCAGCTACGAGCGCGTCGGTCTCGCCGTGGTACTCACGACGCTCGGAGTGACCAACAACAACCCAGGTTACGCCCAGCTTCTCGAGCATGGTTGCGGAGATTTCACCGGTGTAAGCGCCGGACTCGTGAACGGAAACATCCTGAGCACCGTAGGTGATCTTCAGGTTGTCAGCATCAACAACGGTCTGTACGGAGCGAATGTCGGTGAAAGGAACGGTGACTGCAACGTCAACCTTCTCTTCGATACCTTCTGGAAGGGAGAATGCAAGCTTCTGAACAGTTGCAACTGCCTCGAGGTGATCGAGGTTCATCTTCCAGTTGCCGGCAATAAGCGGCTTACGTGCCATGTGAATTGGCCCTTTCTAAAGAAAAGTTAATTAGCTTTCGAGAACTGCAACGCCTGGGAGCTCCTTGCCCTCGAGGAACTCGAGGGAAGCGCCACCACCGGTGGAGATGTGGGAGAAGCCGTTCTCGTCCAGGCCGAGGAGGCGGACGGAAGCAGCAGAGTCGCCGCCACCAACAACGGAGAATGCACCGTTCTTAGCGGTTGCCTCGATGATAGCCTCAGCTACGCCACGGGTACCATTGGAGAACTTCTCGAACTCGAATACACCCATTGGGCCGTTCCAGAAGACAGTCTTAGCAGCGCCGAGAACCTCAGCGAACTTCTCAACAGACTTAGGTCCGATGTCCAGGGACTCCCAGCCCTCAGGAATGCCGTTGAGCTCAACGATCTGGGTGTCAACATCTGGACCGAAGCCGGAAGCAGCAACCAGGTCAACTGGAAGAACGAGCTTGTCGCCGTAGGTCTCGAGCAGCTTACCGCAGGTCTCGATCATTTCGGTCTGAAGCAGGGACTTCTGAACGTTGATGCCCTGAGCAGCGAGGAAGGTGTAGCACATGCCGCCACCAATGATGAGCTTGTCAGCCTTGGAAGCGAGAGCCTCAATAACGCCGAGCTTATCGGAGACCTTAGCGCCACCGAGAACTACTACGTATGGGGACTCTGGGCTCTTAGCTACGTTACCGAGAACGGAAACTTCCTTCTCAACGAGCTTGCCAGCATAAGCTGGGAGGAGCTTGGCTACATCGTAAACGGAAGCCTGCTTGCGGTGAACAACACCGAAACCGTCGGAGACGAATGCGCCACCTGGTACGAGGGCTGCAAGCTGCTGTGCGAACTCAGCGCGCTCTGCCTCGTCCTTGGAGGTCTCACGTGCATCGAAACGGACGTTCTCGATGAGGAGAACATCGCCAGCGGTGAGGCCATTAGCACGCTCGTGAGCGTCCTCGCCCACAACATCGCCAGCGAGAGCGACGAATACGCCGAGCTCCTCGGAGAGAGCCTTAGCTACTGGAGCGAGAGAGTACTTTGGGTTGACCTCGCCCTTTGGACGACCAAGGTGTGCCATGAGCACGAGCTTGGCGCCAGCGGACTGAAGAGCCTTCAGGGTTGGGAGGGATGCGGTAATACGACCTGGGTCGGTGATTTCGCCCTTATCATTCAGTGGGACGTTGAAATCAGAGCGAACAAGAACGTACTTATCATTGACGCCCTCTGCGAGAAGATCCTCAAGGGTCTTAACAGACATGTAAACTCCTATGTTTTACGGTGTTATTGTTGGATTCGTGGGAACCACAGCAGCTGCCATATTAATCAGCTCAATAAAGTTTCGAGCCAATAATCTGAAATAAGACAACTGCATGCGAGCCTCACGGACGAGCCGAATGATGGTTCGTACCTGGCTTTTATAAAAATATGGCCCAAGGTGTGCGGGGCACACCCCGGGCCACAGGGTTTGCGAGTCTAAAACTCGCTGACCTTATCTAAAGATTAGAAACGGTCTGCAACGTACTCGGTGAGGGAAACGAGCTGGTTGGAGTAACCCCACTCGTTGTCGTACCAAGAAACAACCTTAACCTGGTCGCCGATGACCTTGGTCAGGCCAGCGTCGAAGATGGAGGTGCGTGGGTCACCGCAGATGTCGGTGGAAACCAGTGGCTCCTCGGAGTAAGCCAGGATGCCCTTGAGCTCGCCCTCAGCAGCCTTCTTGATAGCTGCGTTAACAGCCTCAACGGTAACTTCCTTCTCAGCGGTGAAGGTGAGGTCGGTAGCGGAACCGGTTGGAACTGGAACACGCATTGCGTAACCATCGAGCTTACCCTTGAGCTGTGGAAGAACCAGAGCAACGGCACGAGCAGCACCGGTGGAGGTAGGAACGAGGTTGGTAGCAGCGGAACGTGCACGACGCAGGTCTGGGTGAGGAGCGTCGAGGATGCGCTGGTCACCGGTGTATGCGTGAACGGTGGTCATGAGGCCACGTGCGATGCCGAACTCTTCATCCAGAACCTTAGCCAGTGGAGCGAGGCAGTTGGTGGTGCAGGAAGCGTTGGAGATCACGTTGTGCTTAGCTGGATCGTAGTCGGTGTGGTTAACACCAACAACGAAGGTTGCGTCCTCGTTGGAAGCAGGTGCAGAAATGATGACCTTCTTAGCGCCAGCCTCGATGTGAGCCTTAGCAGCATCAGCGTTGGTGAAGAAACCGGTGGACTCGATTACGATGTCAACGTTGTGGTCTGCCCAGTTGATGTTCTTTGGATCACGCTCAGCGGAAACATAGATCTTGTGGCCATCAACGGTGATGCTCTCGTCGTCGTAAGAAACCTCAGAGTCAAGGATGCCCAGGGTGGAGTCATGCTTGAGGAGGTGTGCAAGAGTCTTGTTGTCGGTGAGGTCGTTCAGAGCGACGATCTCGAAGTTGACACCGCGCTTTGCAGAAGCACGGAAGAAGTTACGACCGATGCGGCCAAAACCGTTGATACCTACGCGAACAGTCACGTTGTTCTCCTTCTTAAAAGAAATTTTCAGTTCAGATAACTCCACCAGAACCCTTGTGGCTCAGGCTTGCGTTATCCGCGTGAGACCCACAATACCGAGGAATGGGACGAGCGGGCAGCAAAATGCCAAAAATTGTTAGAATCAGATCTGCTACTTATGCCTTACGGCAAAGCAATTAACCTGGGATTTTAAACAGATGGCGCGCCACAATATTTACCCAATAGTGCTGTTTGTCACACTACCCTTTTGCAACGATATACGGTCATACAGCCTGTCATTTTTTAGCTGCTAAAAAGCGCGCTTCCCCACTATGCCCATAACATCCGACTTAGCTAAAAATATGGACTTACGTGCGCGTTTTCAATGGTTAGCAAAGCGGATTTGCGCAGTCTTTACAAACAATGTATAGTGGTCAATAACGTTGCAGAACTCCAAGATGTAGCAGCGTTCAGTACCATTGGCATGGGATTGTGCGACTCATGTTAATGGGTTATGAGAACTCATGCTTTTACGGTTGAGCATGTACGTTCTCCTTTCCGAAATGAATGGACCCGTGCTTAGGGCGCGCGGGTCCATTTTCTATGCTCCCCATTTACGCTGCTTTTTCTATTGCATCGGCATTGTACATATGCGCAGGACAAGATAGAATATGTACTAGATCAAAACCTTTGACTATCCACTCCGGAAACCAAGCACCCTCATGGGGTGAATCGGTCCGCCGACTGGGACAACACGGTCCCCCAAGATACGTTAGGAGAACACTTATGTCTGATAAAAGGATTACTGTCCACCCGAATGCCCTCATTGTCGGGATTTTCGGCGCAATTAGCTCAGTGTTGTTTTCGGCTAATAATGAATCGGTATTCGGTGGTCTTGCTTTACTAGCGTTCACCACCCTCGGTGCATTTCTACTGAATCGACTGAGGAAATAAACGGCCAGAGAGTCCGTACTCTCACGCTCCGTTACTCAGTCAATTCAGCTTCGGCTCTGCTTTGACCTCTTGCTTTAAGCCTCTTCGCTTGGGAAATCCAATGCCTCCAGGGCCTTTTCCACATAGGACTCGTCCACGGCGGCATTGGTGTCCTCAATGCCGAGTTCTTCGGCGCGCTTATCTGCCATGGATAGCAGGCGGCGAATACGGCCAGCAACAGCATCCTTGGTCAGCTGCGGATCCGCAAGACGACCGAGTTCTTCCAGTGAGGCTTGGCGGTGTTCCGTGCGCAAATGGCCGGCCTGTGCAAGGTGCTCAGGCACCTCATCGCCCAGAATCTCCAAGGCACGTTCCACACGCAAAGCGGCTGCCACTGCGGCACGTGCACTGCGGCGGAGGTTGGCATCATCAAAGTTGGGCAGGCGATTGACAGTATTGGTGTCCTCGCGGTTCGCAAACTCCTTCTCCCAGGCAACCCTGGTGCCATAGGCACCCAAGCGGTTAAGCATGGTTCCAATATTTTCGGCGCCGCGAATATAGACCTTGTCCTGTCCCCTGCTCTTTTTACTCTTAGCCACTACATTAAGGCGACGGGCAAAGCCGACCATGGCCATGGCAACCTCAGGGCATGGGCATGCAATCTCGAGAATGGCGGAGCGACTTGGGTCACCAATGCTGCCCTGCATGAGGAATGCACCGCGCCATACGGCCTCGGCATCCTCATCGGTGCCGCTAACAATATGGGGTGGCAAGCCACGCACCATATAGCCGCTTGGGGTAATCATGCCAATGCGGCGCAGCAGTTCCGAGACACGGTCATTGATGCGCAGAACCACGGAGCGGGAGCTGCGCTTCTGATTGACATTGCGGGTAACCGGGTAGGCTTCACGCTTAAAGAGCGTGGAAATGGCATCGCTGAAGCGCTTCGCGGTGAGGCGATCGTCGAATTCCAACTGCATGGTTGGAATCCCAGCGATAACTTGGATGGAGGCAGCAAAGCGCACCATAGCGGTAATTTCCGCCGCCAGGGCTTGCTTGGAATTATTCTCCACCATGGCCATTTCCAGCTTGGCCTGCGAGGTTAAAGACATGCCGTAATAGTAGCACAAAAACAACCCTGGAGGCTTTCCTGTGCAGTTGATTAGACAGGTGAGCGTCCAGGGTTATGTGGCCTTTAGATGCCGATTAGTGCACCCAGTGCTTGGCCGAGCTTGTGCGGATCGTGGATTGGCTTGCCATTGTCACTGCTCACATCAGCAACAACAATCTGGGCACCAATACGCTCAGCAGCGCGGCTGACATATTCCAAGGCGTGGGAGCCAGCCTCACTGCTTTCCACACCAATGCTGCCACTATCAATGAGCACCGTATCCACCTTGAGGTCCACAGCATGGGAGGCCAACATGTGGATGTGGCGTTCCAAGGAGAAGCCGGTGGTTTCACCGGGCTCACTGGTGAGGTTGAGCACCACAACCTTGTGGGCCTTGGTTTCCTTGAGTGCCTTAACAATATCCGGCACCAGCACATGTGGAATCACACTGGAGAACCATGAACCTGGGCCAAGGGTGACTAGGTCCGCATTATGAATAGCTTCGATGGCCTGCGGACAGGCCGGTGGGTTTTCCGGAATGAGGCGGACACGGCGTACATGACCCGGGGTGGTTGCCACAGCAACCTGACCACGGATGAGATGCATGACGCGAGGATCCTTGGTGTCCAAACCGGAAACATCGGCCTCAATATCCAGGGGCATGGAGCACATTGGGAGCACACGACCACGGGATTGGGTGAGTTCAGCCAAGGTATCCAAAGCCTTGACTTCATCACCCAGAACATCTTCCAGGCCGCTGAGTAGCAGATTGCCCACAGCATGACCATTGAGGGCACCATGGCCGCCAAAGCGGTGCTGTAGGACTTCTTCCCAAAATGGTTCGGAGGACAGTGCGGCCAGGGCCATGCGCAAATCCCCCGGCGGGATTAACCCAAGTTCGCGGCGGATACGCCCGGAGGAGCCACCATCATCGGCCACGGTCACAATGGCGGTGATGGCAGCTGGAAGCTCACGAACGGCACGCAGAGTCTGAAATAGACCATGGCCACCGCCTAGGGAAACAATCTTTGACTGCATGATATTACTTTCAACCCGCAGTTTTAGCCACGGGAAATATCGCGATGGGTTACCGACACATCAAGGTCGCCATCCTCAGCGAGACGGCGTGCAAGCTCCTCAGAGATTGCGACCGAACGGTGGTGGCCACCGGTACAACCAACAGCCACAGCAATAAAGCGCTTACCTTCCTGCTGGTAGCCCTTAACCATGGTTTTGAACATTGGCACAAAGTTTTCCAGGAACTCCTGGGCGCCAGGCTGGGCCAAAACATAGTCGCTCACTGGCTTATCGGTTCCACGGAATGGGCGCAGTTCTGGAACCCAGAATGGGTTAGGCAGGAAGCGCATATCCACAACTACATCGGCATCGCGTGGGCTGCCATGCTTGAAACCGAAGCTCTGAATGGTCACATGCTCCCGGGCCTGGGCAATGGACTTAAAGCTATCTTCAATGGCACGGCGCAAATCGTGGATAGACATCTCAGAGGTGTCAAGAACCAGGTCGGCACTTTCCTTCAAGGTGGAGAGCATCTCACGCTCACGGTCAATACCGGTCTGCAAAGTACCAGAACCCTGCAATGGGTGGGTACGGCGCACAGTATCAAAGCGCTTAATCAGCACATCATCACGGGCCTCCATGAACAGTACTGTTGGGTTAATGCCCTGCACAATGAGGGATTCCATAACTTGGCCAATGCTGCCGTGGAATTCGCGGCTTCGCACATCGGACACAATGGCGATGCGCTTGGCTGGGGAATCCTCGCTGGAAGCCAGGGCAATAAAGTTCAGAATAATCTCCGGTGGAAGATTATGGACTACATACCAGCCCATATCTTCCAATACTCGGCCGGCCGAGGAAAGACCGGCGCCGGACATGCCTGTGATGAATACGGGTGCGGACTCTAAGCTACTCATGCTTACTAGTCTACTCATTCTGCCACTGTGGAATGGAGTGCCTCGTAGACTGTGGCGGCAAGTTTTTTACCAAAACCTGGCACGGCCGCAATATCTTCCTCACTGGCCTTCTTAATTTTCGCCACGCTACCAAAGTGTTTGACCAGCTCAACACGCCTCTTTTCACCCAAACCGGGGATGGTGTCCAATTCGGATTGGGTCATGCGCTTGCTGCGCTGCTGGCGGTGGAAAGTAATGGCAAAACGGTGGGATTCATCGCGGGCCTGCTGCAGCAGGAATAGTCCCTGGGAGGTTCGTGGCAGGATGAGCGGGTCCTCCTCCCCTGGCACCCACACCTCTTCAAGGCGCTTGGCCAAACCAATGAGGGCCACATCTACAATGCCTAATTCATCAAAGACTTCTTGGGCGGCAGCCACCTGTGGCGCACCACCGTCCACAATAAAGAGCTCAGGGCGTGGGAGTTCCTCATTGCTAAAGCGTCGCCTGGTCACCTCGGCAATGGAGGCAACGTCATTGGAATGACCATCGCCAGCGGCCTCTTTGATTTTATAGCGTCGATAGTCTGCCTTTTTGGGTAGACCATCTTCAAAAACCACGAGGCTGGCCACCACATCGGTGCCCTGGATATGGGAGATATCAGTACATTCAATACGCAGTGGCGCTTTCTCCAGGAAGAGATTTTCCTGCAGCTCATTCATGGCGGCACTTCGGGCCGTTAAATCACCCACACGGCGCATTTTATGTTGGCGCAAAGCCTCCTGGGCATTCTTCTGCACAGTCTCCATGAGGGTCACTTTATCGCCGCGCTGTGGGATACGTAGTTCCACACCTGCGCCTCGTCGGCTTCGTAGCCACTCGACGAGCTCCCCATCATTACTAGGAATCAGGTCCACCAGAATCTCACGTGGAATTGGGGAGGCCTCTGCCCTGGCGGTGGCGGCCCCTGTGCCCGCATGGTTCTCGGCACCAAAGGTGGAATTCTTGGTGGAGTCAATATTCAAATCAGCCTTGGCCATGGACTCTTGGTTTTCAGCCAAATCAGCAGCATTGCCATAAAACTGCAGGATAAAGTCCCCAAGAGTATCGGCAGCATCATCCACCGACACAACCCAGCCTTGCTGGCCACGGATACGCCCATTCCTAATATGGAAAATCTGGATGGACATTTCCAGCTCATCGGCCACATGGCCGATCACATCGGCATTAACATCCTCACCCAAAACCACAGTTTGTTTTTCGGTGACTTTATCAATGGCCTTAATGCTTTCATGCAGCTTGGCTGCTTTTTCAAAATCCAAAGCCTCGGAGGCAGCCAACATTTCTTCCATGAGGGACTTCTTGACCGCACCCGTATTGCCATTCATAAAGGAACAATACTGGTCCACCAGTGCCCTGTGATCCTCAAGGCTAATCTTGCCCACACAGGGTGCACTGCAGCGGTCAATATAGCCCTGAAGGCATGGGCGGCCCAGCTGCTTATGCCTATTGAATACACCCTTGGTGCAGGTACGCACAGGGAAAATGCGGGTGAGCAATTCGATGGTTTCACGAATGGCACCCGGGTTTGAATAAGGGCCAAAATAGCGGATACCCTTTCGGCGGGCACCACGGTAAATAAAGACGCGTGGGTAGAGCTCCCCTGTGGATACTGCCAGCATTGGGTAGCTCTTATCGTCACGGAACATGACATTGAAGCGCGGATCGAATTTCTTAATCCACGTCCATTCCAACTGGAGGGCTTCTACCTCGTTGGCCACCACAGTCCACTCCACACTGGAGGCACTGGTGACCATGCGGCGCGTGCGGGGGTGCAGGCGCTCCAAGGGCTGGAAGTAATTGGCAAGGCGGTTCTTCAGAACCTTTGCCTTACCCACATAAATAACTCGACCCTGAGCGTCACGGAATTTATAGACGCCAGGGTCGCTTGGGATTGTTCCTGGTTGTGGTCGGTAGTCCGGCCACTTTGGCGCATCGGCCGACATTTCTGTCTTAGTCCTCCGGCATGTACTTTTCTTCGAGCTCGCGGAACTTCTTCACCTGCGCAATGACATGCTCACCATCGGCGGATTGGAAGGCCCACATTGGCACGAATTCGAAATCCGGCAATTCCAGGCGCGCCCAGCGGGCACTCTTTGGGAATGACAGACCATAGATGAAGGTCCATGGGTAGAAACGGGTGCCAATAAAGTTCCGCACCTCTACACCATCTTCATTGGCGCGGACGCGTGGGCGAAGAAGCAAAAGGCAGAAAGCCGAAATGATAAGGCCGATACCAATAAAGGCGAACTTATCCAGGGAGGTAATGGTCGCACCGGTATCGCGGTAGTCCACTGCCCATGCCATAAAGATATGCACGGCCATGACAACCACAATCGCCCCGGCGGCCCACCACTTTAGTACCTTGGCGCGGGCCTCAAACTCCCATGGCTTTGTGGTGGTTGTGATTGGGTCAGCTGCAACATAGCTGCCCAGTGCTTCTTCTTTTTCACTCACGGTTCTTATCCTACACTCAAACTAACTGCGATTTTTTAGGCCTGCGCAATCTCGCGCAGGACAGTGACTGCCTGGATGGCGGCAATCATGGAATCAGCACCCTTATCCTCCTGGGAGGCGGCAAGACCGGAACGGTCAATGGCCTGGTCCATGGTATTGCAGGTCAGCACACCATTGGCGCATGGGGTGGATTCGTCCAGGCTCACGCGCAGCAAACCCTGGGTGACGGATTCGCAGACATAGTCAAAGTGTGGGGTGCTGCCCTTGATGACACAACCCAGGGCGACTACTGCATCGTACTTGCGAGCCAAGGCCTGAGCCACCACTGGGATTTCCATGGCGCCCACTACACGGTAGCCATCAACCTCAGCGCCCAATTCACGGCCCTTGTCAATGGCGTGCTTGTGCAGCCTATCGCAAATCTCCGCATTCCAGGACGAGGTGACAACAGCAACCTTAATGCCGGTGCCATCGGTCTTAATCTGAGGCAAACCCTCAGCAGCCATAGTTACTCCTTCAGTTTATTGTTATGCGGTTAGAGTTTGCACCTAGATTTCAAACTCTGGGTTTTCAATCTCTGGGAGGTAGTGTCCCATCCTATCGCGCTTGGCGCGCAGATAGTCCGCATTGTCCTTATTGATATGGGTGGTGTGGTGGACAGTGTGCACCTGAATATTATGGGCGCGCAGATACTCGGCCTTCTCCGGATTATTGGTGATGAGCTGTACTTCCTCAAAACCAAGGTCCCGCAGGATGGCCACCGCATCAGCATAGTTGCGGGCATCCACCGGCAAACCCAGGGCCGTATTGGCATCCAGGGTATCCATGCCGCGGCTCTGCAAATCATAGGCCTTGAGCTTGGAGATTAGACCAATGCCACGACCTTCATGGCCACGCATATAGATAATCAGGCCACCATTGGCGGCAATATCCTCCATGGCGCTGTGCAGCTGCGGGCCGCAGTCGCATCGGCGGGAGCCGAAAATATCACCGGTGGCGCACTCACTGTGAATGCGCACACGTGGACCATGGCCGGTCTTTGGTTCAGCAAAGGCCTCACCCACAGGGTTCATGAGCACCATATGCTCATCGCCATTCTGCCCGGTATAGCCAATGGCCTGGAAGTTTCCAAACTCGGTGGGAAGATCCACCTGTACTTCACGGTGCACCACACTTGGGCGCACAGCAAGGGCGGATTCTTCCGTGTGGAGTGGGTTTTCCAAAAGATAGTCCACCAAATAGGCAATGGGCAGAATCAGCAAATCATGCTCACGCGCGAAATTACGTAGCTCACGGCCACGCATCATATCGGTAGGGTCATCCTCACTCACAACCTCACAGAGCACACCGGCCGGGGCGCACCCCGCCAGGCGGGCAAGGTCAATGGCGGCCTCAGTGTGGCCGGGACGCTCCGCCACACCGCCAGGCACCGCGCACAGTGGCACCACATGGCCAGGACGGGTAAAGTCTGCAGCTTGGGATTCAGGGTTGCTGAGACGGCGCAGGGTTTCTGCACGACTGGTGGCGCTAATGCCGGTGGTGCCGGTGGCCGCATCCACAGTCACACGGTAGGCCGTGCCACGCAGATCCTCATTGACACGAGTCATTGGTGGGATGCGCAGGCGGCTCAATGCCTCTTGTTCCAAGGAGACGCAAATATAGCCGGAGGAATAGCGCACCATAAAGGCGACGAGTTCCGGGGTGGCCTTATCGGCAGCGAAAATGAGGTCCGCCTCATTCTCACGGTCGGAATCATCGGTGACAAGCACTGCCTTTCCTGCCGCAATGGCGTCAATGGCATCGCGCACCAGCTGATGCTTGGCGGCGCGGGAGAGCCCCGCAGTGCTCTTATTAGAAGAATTACCCATGAGGTTTAGTTTTTGCTTTCTAGAAGCCGTTCAATATATTTCGCGAGAATATCAACTTCAATATTAACCCTGGCGCCCGGGGTGAGTTCACCCAAGATGGTTTCAGCCATGGTGGTTGGAATCAAGGATACGCTGAAAGTGCCATCCTCCACGGCGCTCACAGTCAAGGAGGTGCCGTTGATGGTAATGGAGCCCTTGTGCACCACATACTGGCGGATAGAGTCTGGCAGCTCAAAAGTATAGACCGACCACTTTTCACCAGGAATAATTTCCTTCAGAGTGGTGGTGGTATCCACATGGCCCTGCACAATATGGCCATTGAGGCGGCCGCCGGCAGGCAGGGCGCGCTCCAGGTTTACCTTTGTGCCCACTACCAATTCACCAAGATTGGTGTGGTCCAGGGTTTCCTTCATCACATCAGCACGGAAGAAAGCTGCGCCTGGCTCCGTGGAAAACTCAACTACAGTCAAGCAAACACCATTGACGGCAATGGAATCACCGAAGGCCACGCCTTCGAGGAAAGCATCCGGCACGGCTAGAGCCAGGTTCAAATATTCCCCGGATGGGGTGAGAGCAGCATCCGTAACCGTGCCAATACCCTCAATAATTCCGCTAAACATGCAGTCCCTTCTAAGTTTTTAGGCGGTAGTGTCCGGCTGATTAATGGCTATTATTCGGACTCAATGCGTTGGAGACGCGTATAAAAATCTGGGCCGAGTTGCTGATAGTCTATTGGCTCCCAGCTCAAACCATCGGCCAAGGTGGTAATACCCAGGTCGCCAATGGCGCGGGTGCCTGACCCCAGAATCAGTGGGGCCGCATAAACATCCAACTCATCAACAATATCTGCCTTGAGTGCGGTGGTGATAAGACCCGCACCACCCTCAAGAAGAATATCGTAGAGGCCCAATTCGGAGCAGAGTGCAAAGAGCTCATCAAAATCAGCCACTTGGTGAACGCCCGACTCCAAGTCGAGCTTTCGGCTACCTACCACGATACGCTCTGGTTGGTGATCACGAAGGCTACCATCCGCATTACGTGCCGTGAGCTTTGGTTTGTCAATCTCATAGGTATTGGCGCCCACAACCACAGCGCCGGTGCGTGCCCTCAACTTATGGGCATGGTTGCGGGATTCCTGGGAGGTAATCCACTGGCTGGTACCATCCGGGGCGGCAATGAGACCATCCAAACTTTGGGCAATCTTGGCCCGCACCTTTGGGCGACCAGTGCGCAGCAGGTTCAACCAATTGGTCAACTGTGGAGTTTCATGCACCACAAAGATTGCTTCCACACCGGCCGCAGCCAGGGTGCGCGCACCACCCTTGGCAATATTATTCGGGTCCGACTGGGCATAAACCACACGCTTAATGCCGGATTCAATAATCGCCTTGGCACAGGGTGGGGTTTTGCCATAGTGGTTGCAGGGCTCCAGGGTGACAATAATGGTGGCTCCCTCAAGGCGGCTCTTATCCTTCACACTCTGGATAGCCACAACCTCAGCATGCGGTCCTGGTGGTGTTTGAGTCATACCCTCACCAATGCGCAGCCCATCCTTATCCAAAATCACTGCACCAACAGCAGGATTTGGGTAGGTGGTGCCATAGACACGTGCGGCTAGCTGGTTGGCCTCATCAATCCACGGATTCCAACCATTAAAACCGCCCCAAGGGGTAGTCATTAGTTCTTTCCTTCGACAGCAGCCTGGTAGAGTTCATCCACCATGGCGGAAGGATCCTCAGCCTTAAAGACCGAGGAGCCGGCAACAAAACTATCCACACCGGCAGCCGCAGCATCGGCAATATTGCCAAGGCCAATGCCACCATCAATTTCAATGCGGCAGTCGAGACCCTTGGCATCAATCTCGGCACGCAGGGCGCGCACCTTATCCAACATTTCTGGCATAAAGGCCTGGCCACCAAAGCCTGGCTCCACACTCATAATCAGGACTTCCTTGAAGTGTGGCAGGTCCTTGAAGAATGGCTCAATTGGGGTGCCTGGCTTTACACAAATAGCAGGCTCCACACCCTTGGAGGCAATATACTGTGCAAGCTCAATATGCTCACCCTTGTCCACATCCACTGCTTCCACATGGAAAATGATGGTGTGGGCACCGGCCTCAATATAGCGGTCCACGGTTTCGGCTGGCTTCTCGATCATGAGGTGCACATTCAGTGGCTTCTCCGTCACCTTGTGCACGGCGGCCATAACATCAGGGCCGAAGGAAATATTAGGAACAAAATGGCCGTCCATAATATCAATATGGAGGGCACCCGCATTCTGCACGCGGGCCACATCCGCACCGAGGTTAGCGAAATCCGCGGCCAGGATGGATGGAAGAATACAGGGCTTAGGAATTGCCGGCAAAGTATTTGTGGATGCGTTGGTCATGATAACAATTCTATCCACAAACGTAGACAAACGCCACCGGCAGGATTGATGTTTCCCACAGGTGGCGTTTTATGCAAGCTTAATAGCTATTATTTTTAGCTAGTCGACGCCCTTTTGCAATACAGCAAAGAACATGGCGTCGGTGCCATGGCGATGTGGCCACATGGTCACACTCTTATATGGACCGGTGTTCTCCATGCCACAAGCAAGCTCACTAGCATCAAGCTCGGTGATTTCAGGATGGGCCTTGAGCAGCTCGTCCACTACCCCACGACTTTCACGCAAATCTGGGGAGCAGGTGGAGTACACAAGCACACCGCCTGGGCGAAGAAGCTTCACGGCACTTTCAGCCAAGGCCAACTGCAGCTCATTGAGCTGCTCAATATCAGCCTCGGTCTTGCGCCAACGAGCCTCTGGGCGGCGGCGCAGGGAGCCCAAACCGGAACATGGTGCATCCACCAGGATGCGGTCATAGTGGGCCTCTGGCAAACCAGGATGGGTGCCATCGCCCACACGCACCTTGACTGGCAGACCCTTGGTGGAAGAACGCACAAGATCGGCACGGTGTGGGGCAAGCTCCATTGCGGTGAGCTCGGCACCATCAATAGCAGCCAAGGCACCAATCAACGCAGCCTTACCACCAGGACCTGCACAGAGATCCAACCAGTTACCCTTATCGGCACCAAGAATTGGGGCCTCCACTACAGCGCGGGCAATAATCTGGCTGCCCTCGTCCTGGACGGCAGCAATACCATCACGCAGGGCTTCCACATCACCCGGCACCCCGGAGGTCAAATACACACCATATGGGGAGTAGGTGGCAATATCGCCACCGCAGGACATGGCCAATTCCTCATTGGTGATCTCACCAGGACGTGCAACAAGGTGCAGGCTTGGTCGGGCGGAATCCGCCTCCAGGGCTGCATTCAACTCTGCACTAGTGCCATCTGGATCCTCACCCAAGGCTGCCGCAAAACTGCGGGCAATCCACTCTGGGTGGGCGTGAAGGAAGGCGGTGCGTGCTGGTTCTTCCTTTGGTGCGATGTCCTCAAGGAAAGCCTCCACACTCTTGGCCTCATCCAAGGCACGACCCAAACCGCGCATCACACCATTGATGAAACCACGCACAGTTTGGCGTGGCGCCAAATCCACAGTGGTATTCACTGCTGCATAGGTCTCAGTATTCATGAACAGAACCTGGTAAAAACCAAGCTCAAGAATGGCACGCACATCAGGCTCAATATCAGCAATCTCACGACCACACACACTGACAATAGCTGCATCAAGAATGCCCAAGGAGCGCAAAGCGCCATAGGTCATCTCAGTAGCAAAGGCAGCACCCTTACCCGAGACGTGGAAGCGACGAAGCAGCTTTGGCAACAGCAGGTTCGCATACGCATCATCCGTATGAACAGCATGGATAGTAGCTACCGCCGCCTGGCGGGCACCATCACGGCCACCCCACTTAATGTCCCCGCGATCAGTCTTACGCTCATCACGACGATCAAAACCGCGATCACCGCGTCGGTTATCGCGACGATCATCCCTGCGATTATCGCGGCGACCGTCGCGTCGGTCATCACGTCGGTTAAAGCCACCACGGCGGTCGTCACGACGCTCGTCACGGCGGTCAAAACCACGATCGCCACGGGCTTCTCGCTGTGATTCTCTTTGGGCGCGCTTTTGCTGCTCTGCCCTAGTATGGCTACGGAAACCGCCCACTACTCGAACACCACACTCTCATCTTTATCTTGACGGCCGCGCGCCCAATCGGCGGCGTCCATCATCTTCTTACCGGGTACTTGCAGCATGCCCAGACGGATAGGATCCGTGCCGGTGCCAACATACACTGCATTTTTGATAATGGTAACAGCACCCGGGGTAGTATCCACATTCAGGTCGCGGGCCTCAGTGGCAATAGAGACTGGGCCAAGCTTCACACGCAGCTCAGAATCAGGGCGGCCACCCAGAGTCATCATGGTCCATGCACCAGGGCCAGGGGTATAGGCGCGAATGGCGCGGTCAATACTAGGCGCATCCTGATCCCAATCCACACGGGCGTCATCCTTAGAGATCTTGGAGGCGTATGTGGGGCTGCCCTGCTGCTCATAAGGCTTGAGCTCACCCTTCTCCAAACCAGTCAGTGCGTCCACAAGAAGATCGGCACCAGCATAGGCCAGGCGGGTCAATAGATCATCAGCCGTATCCTTGCGGCTAATTTCCTCTTCCATCTGGGTAATAACAGGACCAGTATCCAAGCCCTCCTCAATACGGAATACCGAGGCACCAGTCAAAGAATCACCGGCCTTAATGGCTGCTTGAACAGGGGCGGCACCACGCCAGCGCGGCAGCAAGGAGAAGTGCAAGTTGACCCAGCCGTGCGGGGCGGCGTCGAGAAGATCGGCAGGAACCAGATTGCCATAGGCAACCACAGGAATACAGTCCGGACCGAGACGATCAATGACCTCACGGATGGCATCACCATCAGGGGTGCCTGCGCGCAAAGTGCTGGGCTTGTACACAGGAATATTGTGCTGCTCACAGAGGGCGCCAACAGGGCTTGGGCTCAAAGTCTTGCCGCGACCCTTAGGGGCATCGGGGCGAGTAATGACAGCAAGCACCTCATGCTCACTCTTAATCAAAGCCTCAAGGGCAACAACAGCAGGTTCGGGGGTACCGGCAAAAATAATACGCATAGTTTTCTCTTAGAACCAGTCGGAATTACGGATGGTGGCCATGGCTTCCTTGCGCAGCTCAGGGGTGAGGCGCTTGAGGAAAAGCACACCATCAAGGTGGTCGGTTTCGTGCTGGATGCAGCGGGCAAGGAGATCCTCGGCCTCAAAATCCACAGGGTTGCCGTCCACATCAATACCAGTCACACGCACCTTAGCGTGGCGGGTAACAGGATACTTGACGTCAGGAATGGAAAGGCAGCCTTCCTCAACATAGAGAGTGTCCTCACCAATGGCCTCCCACACAGGGTTAATAATGTGGCCGGAGACACCATTGCAGTCATAGACAAAGACGCGCTCCAAAACACCAACCTGGTTGGCGGCCAAACCCACACCCCGGTTTTCGTGCATGGTTTCAATCATATTTTGCACCAACTCCCGGTGGGCTTGGGTTGGCTGAGTAATCTCCTCAGCACGGGTACGCAAAACAGGATCACCAAAGATACGAATTCCGAGAATCATATGGGTAATCTTACTATCCAATATGGATTGGGTCGACCTGGATACGCAGAGGAAGATCTTCCTTGCGGGCATTATGCTCAGCGCGCAGGCTACGCAGGAAACGCACCAACTCCTCACCCATGCCCAAAGGGGCTTGGAAGAATAGACGCTGCGGTGCACCAAAGCGCTGCTGGTCATACTCCCCTGGCAGCTTCATCCCCACAGGAAGATCAGTGGGGCCCAAAAGATTAATACCCTCCGGCATGGCACTCGTACCATCCAAATTGGGCTGCACATTATCAATTTTTTCAAGAATACGGGTGATAACAGTGGCCGGGGCATCCACCGCGGCCATGGTTTGGGCAGGTGGCAGGCCGGTGGCTATACGATCCTCCAATTCTGCCTGGGCCGCACCCACCATATCCCACTGCACAAATTTCTGCACTATAGGAATATCCGTATCAATGCTAATAACCACGGAGGACTCTGGGCCAAGGAGGCTTGCGGCGCGCACCCAGGTGGCCAAAGCCTGCTCATGAGCGCGCAAATCCGGCCAGTTCACATGGGTCCATGTATCCACAATAATGAGCGCACCATAATCGCCCTTGGGTTCCGCACCAGGGGTGGCCACAACAATACGTGGCCCATCAGGCACACTATCGCGAATAGTATTGCCACCACTGACAATAATGGGGCGGCCACGGAAAGCCCCACCGATCTCCTCGGCAAGGCGCTCCGCACCAATAGTGCGGGCCCGCACATTAGCACAACCACAATCCGGGCAGCGGAAATGCCCCTCCGGGCGACCACACCACGAACAGGTCGGCACCGCAAACTGGCCGCCCAAACCCTCCTTAAGAGTCAGCGGACCATTACAGGCACGACAACGGGCCTGCTTGCGGCACTGGGCGCAACCAAGAACCGGCACATAGCCTGTACGAGGACTAGAAATCAGCACCGCCTTGCCCGCATTAAGAGTCTCATTGACCACCTTAAAAGCAATGGAAGGGATGCGTGGCTGGCCGGGGGCCACAAAAACCTTGGGTCGGGTGCGCATAATCAAGGCCGGTGGGGCCACCACATCATGGGCCCACCCATGATTAACCAACTGCTGCACCTCAGCGGTGCGGCTAATACCGCCCATAATGAGAGCCGTATTTTCCAGGCGACTGCGGGTAATGAGCACCTCACGGGCATGCACATAGGGCGCGCGGGGATCGACGAGGTTCTCATCACCATCATCGAAAATCACTGCGAGCTTAAGATTCTTCACAGGGGCAAAGGCGGCACTGCGCGTACCCACCACAATACGGCCCGTACCGTGCAGAATCTTCAAATAACGGCTATAGCGGGCTTGGTTACCCAAGGTGGAATAAAGCGTGGTGATCTGGGAAGCCGACATAAAACGGCGCAGCGCATTATCCACAGCATCCACATCACGCAAATCAGGGAGCACCACCAGCACCCCGCCACCATCCATAGCGACCTTGGCAAGCAAAGGGGCCAAGGTCTCAGCCCAATCAGTACCAGGACATACCTGCCAGGCGGCGCGCACAGGGCGGCCAGCCACCACAGCATCAATAAAGCTCTGCCCAAACTGGTAGCTCAACCAAGGGCTCAGATCAGGCTCCTCGACCTCACCTAATTCCTCCCAGGTGATATCGGGATTAAAATTCTTCTCCGCAGTGGCATGGCGCTGCGGAATAGCGGCACGAATAATATCCGGGCGCAAACCCGCATAGCGCAGGGCCAAAGCCTGCACCAACTCATGCAATTCCGGGGTATACACCCGCTCAGGACTAATGACCTTCTCCACCCACATTAAGCGCCCATCAAAATCAGAGGACTCCAGGCGCTCAATCACAATCGCATCATATAAAGTGCCTGCTAGGCGAATACGTACGCGCACCCCCGGCTGGCAATCCTCATGTTGAGAATCCCGCACCTTATAGTCAAAATAGCGATCCAACATGGGCACGCCAGTGAGCGGCAACACGCGAGCAATAGGCAGCTCCGGTGCCGGTGCAATAGTCTTGGCGGCGCACATATAACTAATAGTAGCGCGTAAAGGTGACACAAAGTGACGCCCCACACCACACTCCCAGCAGGACCCTAGGGGTAGCTGTGGGGATGCGGGTGGGGCGTCGAAAAGCTAAAAGAAATTAGGCAATACCAGCGGCGGAACGAAGCTCATCCACACGGTTGAGCTGCTCCCATGGCAGATCAATATCGGTACGACCAAAGTGACCATAGGCCGCGGTACCAGCATAAATAGGGCGGCGCAAGTCCAGGGTGCGAATAATCGCGGCAGGACGCAGATCGAAAACCTCGGTGACAGCCTGCTGGATAGCGGCATCATCCAAACCATGCTTGGCGGTGCCAAAGGTCTCAACATACAGGCCAACTGGGTGGGCGCGACCAATAGCATAAGCAACCTGAACCTCAGCACGATCAGCCAGGCCAGCAGCCACAATATTCTTAGCAACCCAGCGCATAGCATAGGCGGCGGAACGGTCCACCTTACTTGGGTCCTTACCGGAGAAAGCACCACCACCATGGCGGGCCATGCCACCATAGGTGTCCACAATAATCTTGCGGCCGGTCAGACCTGCATCACCCATTGGGCCACCAACGACAAAGGAACCGGAAGGGTTAACCAGAAGCTTGAGATCCTCATTGACCTTATCCTCCAGGCCGGCCTCAGCAATAACAGGCTTCACCACATGCTCACGCAACTGCTCCTCCAGCCACTCCTGGGAAATATTAGGATCATGCTGGGTGGAAATAACAATGGTGTCAATATAGAGCGGATTATTCTCCGCATCATAGGCGAAAGTCACCTGGGTCTTACCGTCCGGACGAAGGTGTGGCACAATGCCCTCCTTACGCACCAGGGTCAGGCGGCGGGCCAAACGGTGTGCGGTGGAAATAGGCAGTGGCATAAACTCAGCAGTCTCATTGGTGGCATAACCAAACATGAGACCCTGGTCGCCCGCACCATTCTGACTATCCTCATCCTGGGACTCACCGGAGCGAACCTCAAGAGCCTGGTCCACGCCGCCACCGATCTCGGCGGACTGCTCACCAATGGCCACAGTCACACCACAGGTGGAACCATCAAAGCCCATCTCGGAGGAGACAAAACCAATCTCGCGCAGCTTATTACGCACCAGCTGTGGAATTTCCACATAGCCCTCACAGCGAACCTCACCAACCACATGCACCAGGCCGGTGGTCACTACAGTCTCCACCGCCACATGGGAATGAGGGTCGACGGTGAGCATCGCATCAAGGATGGTATCGGAAATAGCATCACAAATCTTATCTGGATGGCCCTCGGTCACAGACTCCGAGGTAAAGAGACGCACGTTGGCGGTCACGAAATACTCCTTGAATAGTTTGATGGAAAGTATTGACAGTATGTATTAATCGAACCTCCACTACCGGACCCCTATTGGGCACCGATAGTGACGGCACATTTGGCTTTTGAAAAAGAACTAGAACTCAATATAGACCAAGCGGTCTAAAAATTCAAGGCGGCGTCCAGAATCTGGGAGGCGATCGCCATCTTTGAGCCCTCTTCCAGGTGCAATGGCTCCCCACCCTTGGCGCTGAGAATCCACCCGGAGTTCACATCGGAGCCAAAAACATCACTGATGGCCTGAATGCCACTCTTGGAGGTGCCAATCTGGTTGACCATAATCAGGTCGCAGCCCTTCTTGGCTAGTTTGGCCTGCGCATAGTCAAGCACACTGTGCTTCTCATCTCCTGTTTCGGCGGCAAAGCCCACAATGAGCGGCACCTGCCCATCGGCATGGGCAAATTCTTCCTTGCGGGCACATACCCCTGCCAGGATATCGGGGTTTTCGCGCAGTTCAATGCTTGGGGTTGTGGTGCCCGCATTGCTCTTCTTCATCTTGGTATAGGCACGCTCGGCCGGCGCATAGTCAGCCACGGCAGCCGCCATAATGAGCATGTCCACATCCTTCTTGGACATGGTGGAGAGCACAGCCTCATTCATCTGGCTGGCACTGCGCACATTAATAACATGGGTATTGGCTGGCTTATTCAGGCGCTGGTCCACATCACCCACAATGAGGGTGACACGGGCGCCACGCTGGCTGGCAACCTCGGCCAGGGCAAAGCCCTGCTTGCCGGAGCTACGGTTAGAAAGATAGCGGACAGGGTCAATATCCTCAATGGTGCCACCGGCAGTGATCACCACATGCTTGCCTTCCAGGTCGCGCGGCAAAGAATAGCCCTCAGAGATGAGTTGGGCAAAGGCAGCAATCTGGTCGGGCTCAAGGAGACGGCCGGTACCCTCATCCACACCGGTGAGGCGACCATGGCCCGGATCCAGCACAGTAATATCGCGGCTGCGCATCAGGGAGACATTATCCTGCACGGCAGGCTTGGTCCACATTTCGGTGTGCATGGCTGGGGCCAAAATCACTGGGCAGGTGGCCACCAGGCAGGCGGTGGAGATCATATCGGAACCGGCACCGTGGGCAATCTTAAAGAGCATATCGGCGGTGGCGGGGGCAATGATCACCAAATCAGCATCGCGGCCGATTTTCACATGCTGCACCCTATCCACTGCCTCAAAGACACTATTGGCCAGCGGGTTGCCACTCAGGGCCTCCAAGGTGGCTGCGCCAACAAAGCGCAGGGCATTCTCGGTGGCTGCCACCTGGACTTCGTGGCCTTCCTCCTTGAGTAGGCGCACCAGGTTACAGACCTTATAGGCAGCAATACCGCCGCTGATACCGACCAGGATCTTCACTTTATCCTCCTAAAAAGCGTTTTAATAGCCGTTAAAAAAACACCGCTGGAAGAGTTCCAGCGGTGTATTTTATGGGTTTAGCCCTCAACGTGGTCCAGCATGCCGCGTTCAATTTCGCGCATAGCAATGGACAGGGGCTTTTCACCAGCTGCAGGGGTTACCATCGGACCAACGAACTCCAGCACACCATCCTGGTGCTCCTGGTAGTAGCTGTTAATCTGACGAGCACGCTGCGCAGCAAAGATCACGAGCGCATACTTGGACGATACTCGCTTGAGAAGATTATCGATAGGTGGTGCGGTAATACCGACCGGTGCATCGAAGATATCGTCATTGACGCTGTTATCTTCAGTAGTCACTAGTACATTCCCCTTAGGTTCGTGCCGAATTTACTTACCACTAAGAATAGCAGCAATAGTTTCGACGGTGTCGTCAATATTTTCGTTGACAACTACAGTATCAAATTCATCCTGAGCGGCAAGCTCTACACGTGCTGTTTCAAGCCTACGCTCAATTACTTCAGGGGCCTCAGTGCCCCTACCTGTCAACCTCTCCACCAGGATTTCCCATGATGGTGGGGCAAGAAAGACTGTGTGGGCGTCTGGTCGCAGCGCCTTAATATTGCGCACACCAACCAAATCAACCTCTACCAACACTGGTCGACCAGACTCAAGAGCCTCGTTTACCGGACCAGCGGGGGTGCCAGAACGCTGGAGACCGCCATGAATATCGGCCCATTCCAGCATTTCGCCACGATCAATGTGCTCCTGGAAGGCTTCGCGGGTAACAAAGAAATAATCTTTCCCGTCCACCTCACCAGGACGCGGATCGCGAGTGGTCATCGATACCGAAAAATAGAGATTCGGCACAGCTTCTCGCAGACCGGAGACGACGGTGGATTTACCCACACCAGCTGGGCCTGCAAGTACGACTAGTTGTCCCTGACCACTCATGAATATTAGTCCTCGGAGAAACCGAAGCGCTCGAGCAGGGCACGACGCTGACGCTCACCCAGGCCACGGAGGCGACGGGTCTGAGCGATCTCGAGATCATCCATGATCTCCTTAGCCTTGACCTTGCCTACCTTTGGCAGAGCCTCAAGCAGTGCAGAAACCTTGGTCTTACCAATGATCTCGTCGTCCTGAGCCTTCTCAAGAACTTCCTTCAGGGTAATGCCGCCTCGCTTGAGCTTCTCCTTGAGCTCTGCACGTGCCTTACGTGCCTCAGCAGCCTTAGCAAGAGCTTCCTTGCGCTGTTCATCAGTCAACTTAGGAAGGGCCACGGGGTTCCTCCATCTCTAGAAAAATTAATTACTTCCTGCGGGCATTCCCGCACTTTGAGGCGCATTCATGCACCAACGATTAGGAATTATACACATGCTACGCATAGTGCCAATTCCACGCACCGCCGGGCGGAAATACGCACGCATAGAACCCACTATAGCACTAACCCGGGATGACCTGCTAATACGGAGTAAATTCCCTGCGTAGGTACCGGCTGCCCGCATGAACACACCCATAGCATTCGTGACATATGTCACCGGGGGCTGGTCATTATGAATTTATCCAAAGTGCCCAGTGACCAGCCCACTTTTATGGGCGGTATGCAGTGCGAAAATCATCGGTGGCCTGCTTGATTTCATTGAAATAGGCCAGGCGCTGATCCACGGTCCGCTTATAGCTCCATGATTTCTGGTTATTTTCTGCGTAGCTTGCTGCCCCACGGCTATCTGCAAGCATGGCCTGGTAAAACTTCTCAATCATGGCATCTACATCCACGCCACGCGCACTGGCTTCGCTCGCAGCCTGGCGCATACTATTCAGCGTGTAGCTGCGCCAGGTGGCATTCTCATCACCTGTCGACGCCCTCAACATCTGCAGGTCAGTCATGGTTCCGCTGAGCACATTCTTGGTGCCCTGCCAGCCGGCCTCACCAGCCATCATGAATGCATAGTATTTATTGATCACACCATCGGAGACGCCAAAGTCATTATGCGGGGTAAACCACATGGCTGCCGCACCCGGTGTGGAGGAATAACTATTGGAACTAAACTGCATGATGGTATTGCTGCGGACAAAGTTCGGATTAATAACAATGCGGTTATCCCACAGGGATTCCAAGGTGCGTAGCTGCAAGCTGGACTGTGAGCCGGCATAGATGACATCCAGGTGGCGCCATTCGGTGCCCACACGGTCCAGGGGCGCGGTGGAGCTCTCATTGTTCAGAATCTGCGAGGCACTGGTCATATAGCGCGCCTGGGAGCCCAGCTTGGTTTGGTCTTCCCACGGCAGCTTAATATAGGCCATGGCCTGGGCATAGTTGAGCAGGTTCAGGGTATCAAAGAGGCCCTTGTAGTAGCTCTTATAGTCCTCATCACTCTGGAGGCGCTCCCAACTATAGTTGCTCATGGCATTGGCCGGCACCGTGGTGTAGGTGAGGTTCGGCGCAAAGCTGGAATAGTTAAAGCCCTGCTCAA
>JAUMTX010000051.1 GCA_030530985.1 Corynebacterium sp. | reverse complement strand
GCGACTTGATTAAACTTACACGGATTCATAAAAACACACAAATCCGCAGGTAAAGAGCGAGTTTTCAAGACGTCGAGAAGCAACTGTTATCAACTGATACTTTACTAGGCCTCAGCGCGGACTACTGTGGCACCCAGGCGGTTCAGGTTTTCAACAAAATTGGGATAACCACGATCAATGTGGAAAATATCGTGGACTTCGGTCACGCCATCAGCGCACAGACCAGCAAGAACAAGGCCGGCGCCGGCGCGAATATCACTGGCCCACACGCTGGTGGAACTGAGCTGTTCCACGCCACGAATAACCACATGATGACCATCAACGCTGGTATCGGCGCCCAGGCGCTGGAGCTCATCCACGAAACGGAAACGGGATTCGAAGACATTCTCCGTAATAACACTCATGCCCTGAGCAACAGCGGCAAGACTAATGGCCATGGGCTGGAGGTCCGTCGGAAAGCCAGGGAAAGGAAGAGTCTGATAGTCAACAGCCTTAGGGCGACCATCCATGCGTACACGGAAACCGGACTCATAGGACTCAATTTCGGCGCCGGCGCTCTTGAGCTTGGCCAATGGGAGGTGAAGGTGCTGGGGGCTAATGCCGCCAACAGTAATATCGCCACCAGTCATGACCGCAGCATAAGCCCAGGTACCGGCAACAATACGGTCACCAACAACCTCATGCTCGGCTGGGTGAAGCTTCTCCACACCGGTAATGGTAATGGTATTGCTACCAGCGCCTTCGATCTGGGCGCCCATCTCTGCAAGAAGGGTGCACAAATCCACAATCTCCGGCTCGCGGGCCGCATTATCAAGAACAGTGGTGCCCTCTGCAAGAACAGCGGCAGTCACAATATTCTCTGTGGCACCCACACTTGGGAAATCAAGCTTAATATGGGCACCCACCAGGTGATCGGCCTCCGCAATCACACAACCATGGGAAATAGAGGTGGTTGCACCCAGCTTTTCCAAACCCGACTGGTGCATATCCAAAGGACGGGAACCAATGGCGTCACCACCAGGAAGGGCCACCTTGGCGCGACCACAACGCGCGGTCAAAGGACCAAGCACGCAGACCGATGCGCGGAACTGGCGCACCGCCTCAAAATCGGCATCGCTCTTGAGCAGCTCCTTGGAAGGGGTCGTAATGGATACAACCTCCCCCTGGATATCCACACTGCACCCCAAACCCTCAAGGACATCCTTCATATAAGGAACATCCAAAATCTCAGGGCAATTACGAAGAACAGTGGTGCCCTCCGCCAAGAGGGCCGCCGCCATCAACTTGAGCACACTATTCTTTGCACCATTTACACGTACCGATCCGACAAGGCGCGCCCCGCCGGTGACCAAAAACTTTTCCTTCACCCCACCCATCTTAGTGGATTGAAAAGCGCGCGGTGGGCGCGGGCCTACCGATCAACTACAGTGGTGCTATGTCGATTCATATCAACCGTATCTATACCCGCACCGGCGATAAGGGCATGACCCGGGCCGCGGATAACTCACCAATCAATAAGACCGCACCCCAACTTGGGGCCTACGCCGCCCTGGAAGAAATCAATGCGGCCCTGGGTGTGGTTATTGCCGTGGCCCCCGAAGCCTGGGCGCACACTCCCCTGCTGCGCCGGATCCAAAACCAGCTCTTCAATATTGGCTCCGTAATCGCCGGCACCCCACAAGACCTCGACCAAAACATAGTCACACAACTGGAAACAGCCATTGATGAGATTTCAGAAAACCTAACCCCACTAACCTCATTCATCCTCCCCGGCGGCACCATGCCCGCAGCCTTCCTGCACCAAGCCCGCACCACCACCCGCCGCGCCGAGCGCGAACTATGGGCGTATATAGAGGAGCAGGACCACAAAACAACAAACCAAGCATCACCAACCCAAGCAACACTAAACCCCAACCTCTCAGTAGCCGCCCAATATATTAACCGCCTGAGCGATCTGCTCTTTGCCCTGGGCCGGGCCGCCAATGAGAATGGCGCGGCCGATGTGCTCTGGGAGCCTGGTGCTTAGCGTGGCGCCTAGCGCTTACGCTTTGGGGATTGGCGATTATTTTCGCGGGCCTTGATTTTCTTGACCAGGGCCTGAAGATCGGGCTGCGGATAGGTGCTGGCCGGCGTATCCTCCGCCTGCGATAGTTTTTCCTTGGCCAGGCGCTCCTGCTCATAAAGGCGGTGGCGCGGCCCCTTGCGGATTAGGCGACTTGGCACTGTGGGTTCCGCATGGCCATATTCATCGGCGAAAGCATCCGGGGATACTTCCGGATCCGGGGTGGGGCTGAGCTTATAGTGCTCATTAGGAATGGCCACATAGGGGGTATCAGGATCGACAAAGAGGCCATCCTCCCGGGTGGTTGGTGGCTGAAGATTATCATGACCCCTTCATGGGAGCGCGCCCATACGGCGCGCAGCGGTCACCGCCTCATAGCGGGTATGGGCGCCAAGCTTGCGCATGACAGAGCGCAGATAGCTCTTGACCGTCTCAGGGCCAATGCCCATTTCATCGGCGGCTTCCATATTGGTGTGGCCCAGGGCCACACAGGCCAACACATCGAGTTCACGGGCGGATAGCTTGGTGGTTTGCTGCACGCGAACAGGGGTGACCATTTGCTCACAGATCTCTTCAATCTCAGTGGCAATGTCAATATCATCAATATGGTTGGCCAACATGCGCAGGCGGGAGTGGGCGGCACGGACCTGTTCCCACTCGGCACCATTCATGCCACGACCACCCTCACCGGAACCATTGAAGGTGCGTGCTGGATCCAAACGCCGCAAAGCATCATTGACGGCCAGGTCTTGTTCCAAAATACGTGCTGTGGTGCGGACCTCTTCCAGGACCTTGGAGCCCAGGCGCACTGCGGAGTGCACGCCCACATAGAGCACACCACGCACATCACGGCGCACAATAATAGGCACACCAACCAGGGAAATAATGCCCTCATCAGCCACAGGACGGTCATATTCATGGGTGATATTATCCGCACGCGCATAATCAGTCACACCCACCGCCTGACGGGTATTGACCACCTTGCCGCCCACGCCACAGCCCTGATCAATAATGAGATTTTGCAGGGCGGGCGTACGAAGACCAATCCAGGATGTAATTTGTAGTCGCTGGTCAGGCAGGACGGCCGCATAGAGCGTGACGGGTATGCCACTGGTTCCGCGCAGTGCAGTCAGGGCAGCGCGGATGGCTTCTTCGTCATCGCGAATATGCAGATTTTCCATCCATTTACTCCTCAACTGCTCAGGAACTAGAAGACCGCGGCACATAAAACCAAGGTTATTTAGGCAATTATAGGTCAAAGAAAGGGGTATTTAAAGCTCAGCAGCGTATATGCGGTAGCAGATGAGAAAAATAGGCCCATAAAAACTAAGCAGCCTGCCTGTTTAGTGATTGTGCATGATATATCACAGTCCCAGAAAATCCACACCAAAGAACGCAAGACAAAGCAAATGACGTGGGGGCAAACCTGCGCAAAACAGAACACAAAAAGCACCCATAAAAACCGACCAGACCAAGCAGTCTATTGACCTGTCTATTTTTTATGCTATAGTGGTCTACATGATTTACAGCAATATCACCGAAACCATCGGCGGCACCCCACTGGTTCGCCTGAACAAGCTCACCGAAAACCTTGAAGCAGAAGTTCTTGTTAAGCTCGAGTTCTTCAACCCAGCTAATAGCGTGAAGGACCGCATTGGTAAGGCCATTGTGGACGCCGCTGAGGCTGATGGCTCCCTGAAGCCAGGCGGCACCATTGTTGAGGCAACCTCCGGTAATACCGGTATTGCTTTGGCCCTGGTTGGCGCAGCCCGTGGCTACAAGGTAATCCTCACCATGCCTGAGACCATGAGCCTTGAGCGCCGCGTTATGCTTCGCGCCTATGGTGCCGAAATTGTTCTTACCCCAGGCGCTGCCGGCATGCAGGGTGCTGTGGATAAGGCCAATGAGCTGGTTGCTAATACTGAGAATGCTATCCTGGCCCGCCAGTTTGCGAACCCAGCTAACCCTGCTGTTCACCGCGCCACCACCGCCCAGGAAATCCTCACCGATACTGAGGGCAAGGTTGATATCTTTGTTGCTGGTTTCGGTACCGGCGGTACTGTCACCGGTGTGGGTTCCGTACTCAAGGAGAAGAACCCTGAGGTTAAGGTCTACGGTGTTGAGCCTGCCGGTTCTGCCCTGCTGACCACCGGCAAGGCTGGCCCACATAAGATTCAGGGCATTGGCGCTAACTTCATCCCTGAGGTTCTGGACCGCAAGGTTCTCGACGATGTTCTTACCGTTGAGAATGAGGAGGCCATTGCTGCTTCCCGCGCCCTTGCTGCCAATGAAGGCATCCTCGGTGGTATCTCCACCGGCGCAAATATCCACGCTGCTCTTAAGCTTGCCGCTCTTCCTGAAAACAAGGGCAAGACCATTGTGACTGTCGCCGCCGATTACGGTGAACGCTATGTTTCCACCGTGCTTTTCGACGACATCCGCGGCTAACTAATTCCACCTCCAAGGCGGTCGTTTTTACGGCCGCCTTCTTTTGATAAGCTGGTACACCATGCGAGAACTCATCTCACTCATTCGCGAGGATCTATCTAATGCCCGGGCTCATGACCCTGCTGCCCGTGGCGATCTGGAAAATGCGGTGGTCTACTCTGGCCTGCACGCAATCTGGTCTTATCGCATTGCCAATAAACTTTGGCGCAGGAATCTCAAGGGCCCTGCCCGTATTCTTTCTCAGCTCACCCGCTTCCTCACCGGTGTGGAAATCCATCCTGGGGCCACTATTGGCCGCCGCTTCTTTATTGATCACGGCATGGGTGTGGTCATTGGTGAAACTGCGGAAATTGGTGATGGGGTCATGATTTATCATGGCGTCACCCTTGGCGGTCAGGTGCTGACCCAAACCAAGCGCCACCCCACCCTGGAAGATAATGTGACTGTGGGTGCCGGTGCGAAGGTCCTGGGCCCTATCACCATTGGTGAGGGCAGCGCCATTGGCGCCAATGCCGTGGTAACCAAGGATGTACCACCGAATAATATTGCTGTCGGCATTCCCGCCAAGAACCGCCCACGCAAGAATGAGGAATGTATCAAGCTCGTCGACCCAGACTCCTATTACTACATCTAGGGCCAATTAGCACAAAACACAAGAGCAATGGACGCTTCGCGATATCAATCGGGAAGCGTCCATTTTTTTAACATCAACAGTTGATAATCTATCCCTGCACAGGCACGCCTGAAAGCCGGCAGTGACTACAGGAGAGCCAGCTAGGGTCCTCACTGGAGCAAGGAATCTAGCTGGCTCCCTCGACCGGAGCCGAGGAATACCAGGCAAGAAAGGAAAATATGAAAGGTTGGAAAGAGAGGGATCGGTAGGAGGTAATGTAGGCGCTCTGAGTACAACCCGGGCCGGAGCCTGGGCCTCTAGGAGCGAACAATACCGTCCCTCTCTTCCCAGTGAATAAAACCAACTAGCCAAGGAAGACTCAGGTTGCAGGTGGGAGTACGACCCTCGCCGTCAGTCCTATTCGGGTTGGGCGATACCGGCTGCTGCTCAGGGCGCCGGCATCGAGCTGGCTAGCGGTGTTTCGCCAACCAGTTTTCTACAGCGGAGCATGTTGCCCTATATGGGAAACCTGCTTCCTCGGTAGCCTTCACGGATTCTTCAATCAGCCGTGAACCTAAACCTTGGCCGCGAAAGCGTTCATCAATCAGCGTATGGTCGAATACTCGCAGATTATGCCGACTATCCTCAGGATTATTTTCCAGCGTGTAGTGTGCATAACCTGCTTCGGTGCCATCAACTACGAGAACGAAGCGGCCGCCGTCGCAGTCCATTCGGCTTCTCACTAGAACTTCCATGCCTAATTCTAAACACATTAAAAACATAAATGCTAGTAGGGTCGTTTTTCTTTACCCCCGATGAATGAAAAGTTCCCTAATAAGCTGGGCGAATCGCCCGTGAAAATTACCCCCGTTGTTCACAATTATGAACCAAGCATTGTGGTTGCAAACGCAGAAAAACCTCATAACCGAAGTTATGAGGTTTCTCGTACCGTGGCCAGAGCCGGGATCGAACCGGCGACCTTCCACTTTTCAGGCGGATGCTCTACCGACTGAGCTATCTGGCCATGGCGACCCTGACGGGACTTGAACCCGCGACCTCCGCCGTGACAGGGCGGCGCGCTAACCAACTGCGCCACAGGGCCATTCAGGTATAAAACCTGGTACTCCCAACGGGATTTGAACCCGTGCCGCCGCCGTGAAAGGGCGGTGTCCTAGGCCGCTAGACGATGGGAGCCTGTGCGTTAAGCACTTAATGAACAATACACGAAGACCAAAGACTTTGCAAAATCAGGACAAAACACAAGGTCAAACCCGATTAACCACCAAGCAGAAAACACACAATATAACTAGACTCCCGAATGTTCGGATACACCTTTGACAAAGCACAACGCAAAACTGCACACCCCAAACAGTTTCAGCAGGTCACACCAACAAACCACTAACCACCAAACACCAAACATAAACCAGCACACATAGGAATCCACACTGCTCCACTAAGTTTTCTTGCTGAAAATTGCCCTTCTCAGTGATAAGTCTCCCTATCTGGTGGTACCCTAAGTGCTATGAGTCGGAATTTTGGTAACCCCTACGGTGGGAAGAATAAGCACAAGTCTTTTAACTTCAATATCAATATCAACTCCAATAATTCTGCGACCAATAATCAGTCGCCGCAGAATCAGGAGCCGCAGCAGTATGTGGCCCCTGCCCCTAGGCAGGAGTTCACTTTCGATAATCCTGTCGATATTGATGCCTATAGCCACACTGATAGCAATCTCGTGCCGGCTCCGTATCAGACCAATCCTGCTAAGCCATCTCACTTGGCACCGTCCAATGTGGAATTCAAACGCCGTGCGGATAATCAGCGCTTCTGGCCATGGCTCGCTGTATTCTTCGATATCTCCTTAGGCCTGGGATTCCTGGGTGATACCAACGGCTTCAATGCCTTGGTTTCCGTACCAATGGCGCTTATCTGCTTGGCTGGCGCCCTGTGGTACATCTACTGCCGCCACATTGACCGTGAACATATGCGCGCATGGCACCGCGACTACTACTCCATCAAGGAGTCCAATGAGTTCCTGGTGAATAATTCCATGGTGAATTCTCCGCTCTCACTGCCACCAGTTCCTGAAAAGTATCGCCCGGCTGCTACCCTGGTTATCTGGATTAATATCCTGGCGGTTGTTATCGGCTCCTTTGCCCTCTAATTCCGCCGCCTGATAGCCCCGCCTATCCCCCACCGATTCTTACTGAACCGCCTTCCCCCGGAGGGCGGTTTTTTCATGCCCTATTCGCCACCAGCGTCCCGAAAGACCCCGCACTGCCCATTCGCACCCCCACACACCCCTGAGCCCTCATACGGGCAATGAACAGCCTTTGGTGCCTGCACGGTCCCAATACGACCCGCGGGATTTAGGCAAAAATGTGTCGATGGTAGTCGAGCAAGCAACACAGCAACGGAGGCCTGTTGCTATAGCAAAAACTGAGGTAAATATGGTGTGGTCCCCTAATTTGAGACCATTTGCAGGTTCGCTAATATAGCTTCATGGAAGATATGGAGTCTGTTATGCGAGGTAATTCGCCGGAAGTAATCATTAAGAAGCTTGAGGAAGCGAAGCGCCTGGAAATTCTTGGCAAGACCAAGCAAGAAATTGCCCGTGAACTGGGTGTTTCTGCTGTCACGTTGAAGAAGTGGCGTGACAAGTACGAGGGCATGTCCGCAGGAAGCATCCAACGAGTGAAGGAGCTCGAAGCCCAGCTAGCCCAAGCCCACCGCCTGCTGGACAGCAAGACAGTGGAACTTGAAGCCGCCCAGTTGTTTATCAAGAACCTTGA
>JAUMTX010000050.1 GCA_030530985.1 Corynebacterium sp. | reverse complement strand
CTTGCTATCGGTTTTACCTGGGTGCTATCCTGTGTATAAGGCCGCATGGGTCAGGGGCGGCCCCCAGAGTCCGGTCCTGTCCACCGGCTTTGATACCCCAACCCATTTTCCTTTCTGGTCGGAGGACCAGTAATGAGGGCAACGGCTTACCGCACCGTTGTCCTCATTTTCATGCGCAGCTAATACTTGCCGCACACATGCCAAAGGCCCCCGGTTCTTATAACCGAGGGCCTGTGGTCTTTTTGAGCGATGAATCGCTGTTCCGCTTGGTATATCGGCGGATTAGTACCAGTAGTTACCGGAGAGGATGTCCTTGATTTGTGGGCGGACATCAAAGAAGTAGACGCCCAGGAATACGCAGGAGATCCAGGCCAGGAAACCAAAGCCCGGGGAGCCACCCCACACCTGCATAAACATAATCACGGTGATGACACCGAGAATGGTGGCCCAGGTGCTCTTAGGGCGTCGATCAGCAGCCTCAAAGGCATCAGGGCGCGTATTGAGCACCTGAACAAAGCCAACCAAGGAGCACACTGCCAGAGCGGCCGAGATAGCAAGGAAGAAATAGGCAAGGATCATAAGGGGTTAATTCTCCTAAAGGACATGATTAAGTAGATGCATACAAGTATAAATGAAGAAACCAGCCAGGGCACCAACGACCGTACCGTTGATGCGGATAAACTGTAGGTCCTTACCCACCATTAGCTCAATTTTCTCACTGGCCTGGTCGGCATCCCAGCGCTCCACAGTCTCACTAATGATATTGGTGACCTGACTGCCATAGCGCTCCACAACAAAAGCAGTGCCGCGCTCAATACGGGAATTCAGACGTGCGGCGAACTCCTGGTCATTCTCACAGCGGTCCGCCAAATTCAGAATGGTGGCCACAATACGCTGGCTCACAATGGACTCATCGCGCTTGAGAGTCTCAACAATCTCACGCTGGGAGTACTCCCAAATCTTTGCTGGGGCCTGCTGGTACTGCTCCGTGGCACGCACCTGGTCCTTAAGGTGCTCCAGCATCTCAGGATTATCCTGCAGGCGCTGGGCGTAGACGCGTAGCTTATCATCAATGGTGTACTTGATTTCATGGTCCGGATCATTGGCCACACTCCACAGCCACTTGCATAGCTCGCGGTAGACCTTATCGGCCGCAATATCGCTCAGGAAAGATGGCAGGCCACTCATGCGGTCATTGACCATGCGACCAATGGCCTCACGCACCTCATCACTGGTGGAGGCCTTCTGTGCCGCCCAAGCAAAGATCTTATCCAGGGCATCCAGAGTGACACCCTTCTTCTCCAGGCGGGAAAGGAAACGGCCGGCCGGTGGGGCCCACTCCGTATCCATCACATTATCCAGGACCAGGGTTTCAATAAGCTCCGTGGCCGTATTCTCATCTACCGACTCAATAAAGTTCACCGCAAGGACACGGAACTCCTTATCAATAGCAGTGGCATGGCCGCGCAGACCCTCAGCAATAAGCTTGCTTGGGTTCAGCTCCGAAATCTTGGCGGTAATGGACTCCGCATTAAGAAAGTTTTGGGAAATAAAACCTGAAAGGCTCTCACCCACCTGATCCTTCTTATTCTTAATCAGGGCGGTATGAGGAATCTTCAAACCCAGGGGGTGCTTGAAGAGTGCGGTCACGGCAAACCAGTCGGCCAAACCACCAACCATGCCGGCCTCCGCAGTGGCGCGCAGGAAAGGCACCCAGGCGCCCTCCAGGAAGTGCGTGGAGACGAGAACTATAGCCGCAAAGATAAGAAGGCCAGTAGCGATAGTGCGATGCTTACGCAGGGCCTGACGGCGTTCCGCATCACCAGGGGAATCCATGAAACTCATATCACTACGATACCGCATGCGCCGCCATGTATGAGACTGATTTTAAACGCGGGAAAACCCTAGCTCTAGGGGGCTTTGAGCTAGGGTTCCGGTGTTGTTGTGCTTCCATTATAACAAGACACTACTTGTGCCGCAAAATGGAAGGTGCATGGCTGAGGCCTTTATGGCCTGAGCTGTTTTCGGCTTAGTGGCCGTAGAGTTCAGGGTGCGCAAGCTTGAACTTGCGGCCCTCGCGGCAACCGTACTTGATGAGAGCAGTGCCGATGCCGCCGCAACCAACAATCAGGATGACGCCGGCCCATACGTACCAGGTGGCGTGGGTCTGAGAACCCTCAACCATGGTGGCAAGACCGAAGGTCAGTGCGCCGAGACCGCACACAACCGAAAGAACAAGACCCATACCGACCCAGGTGGCGGTACGCATCAGTGGGGAGAATGGTGCGTCGAAAAAGCTCGAAGGAACGTAGCCCTCGACATAGTCAGGGGTTCCTTCAAATACAGGGAAAGACTCACCACGAACGTTAGTAGAGGACATATTGGCCTTCCTTCGTTTCTTCTTAACAGGTGACTATTAACTTCAAATTTACTCCCTGGGGAGGTGAAAACCTAATTAACACCCCCACCCGGGTTCAAACTTTAGTTGCTAGTTAGTTGTCCTTATTGCGCACCGCGACACGGAGGCGTTCCTTGTTAATGGAAGCCACAGCGGTCAGAGGAATGCCGGCAGGGCAGACATCGGCACACTCACCGAAGAGGGAGCAAGGACCGAAGGTGGTCTCAACCTGGTCAATCATCTGACGGGCACGCTTACCGCGCTCCTCACGGCCAAGAGGCATGAGCTTGAGGTGAGTGAGCTTCGCACCGGTGAAGAGGTGGGCCGCACCATTAGGGCAGGCAGCAACACAGGCACCGCAACCAATGCAGGCAGCATGGTCAAGAGCAAGCTCAGCGGTCTGGTGGTTCATATGCAGAGTATCCGCATCAGGGGCGGTACCCGCATTAATGGACACATAGCCACCCTGCTGGAGAACACGGTCGAGAGCGGAGCGGTCGACAATCATGTCCTTAATGACAGGGTATGCAGCGGAGCGGAAAGGCTCAATGGTGATGGTGTCACCATCGGCAAAGTTGCCGGCCAGACGCTGCTGACAGGTTGGCTTATTCTGCTCAGGACCGTGTGGACGACCATTAATGGTCAAACCGCAGGTACCGCAGATGCCCTCACGGCAGTCAGAAGCGAAAGCATAAGGCTCCTTGCCCTCCTCAATGAGACCTTCATTGACATAGTCAAGAAGCTCGAGGATGGACATCTGTGGAACTGCGCCATCGACCTGAATGTCCTCGAAGCGGCCCTCTGTGTTCGGGCCAGCCTGGCGCCAAATTTTAAGATGCAGTTTCATTACTTGTAATTCCTTGTCTGCAGAGGGATCGAATCGAATACGAGTGGCTCCATGTGGCGGATGAAGGTGTTATTCTCACCTGGCTCCCATGCGGAGACGAAGCACCAGTTGGCGTCGTCACGCTCAGCCTCGCCGTCCTCGGAGAGGTGATCATCACGGAAGTGAGCGCCACAGGACTCATCGCGGTCGAGAGCATCGACACACATGAGTTCGCCGAGGTCAATATAGTCAGCAACACGGTTCGCATATTCGAGAACCTGGTTGAGCTCATCCTTGCTACCAGTGATCTTGAGGCCGGACCAGAAGTCCTCACGCAGCTTGCGAATATCCTCAATACCCTTAGCCAGGTCCTCCTTATTACGGGCCACGCCGCAGGAGAAGTAGAGAATATCGCCCAGCTTGCGGTGGAAGTACTCAGGACCATGGTTGCCATTACAAGCCATGAGCTTGTCAATACGAGCCTGGGCCTTATTGAGTGCAGCCACTGCCTCAGGGGAATCTTCTGCTAGGCGGGCTGTACCAAGCAGAGGGCCAAGGTAGTTAGGGATGGTGAATGGGAGAGTGAACCAGCCGTCGACAGACGCAGACAGCAGAGAGTTCGCGCCCAGACGGTTCGCACCGTGGTAGGTCCAGGAGGCCTCGCCGGCGGCGAAGAGGCCGTCAATAGAGGTCATCTCATTGAAGTCGGTCCACAAACCACCCATGGTGAAGTGGCAGGTAGGAGCAATACGCATTGGGGTGGTATATGGATCCTCACCAATGGCCTCCTCATACATCTGGAAGAGGTTGGAGTAGCGCTCCTTAATGGTGGCCTTACCCAAACGGTCAATCGCATCGCGGAAATCCAGGTATGCGGAGTTATGGAGAGGGCCAACACCAAGACCAGCATTAATCTGCTGGGAGATAGCACGGGAAGCCACGTCACGAGGAACGAGGTTACCGAAGGCTGGGTAGCGGCGCTCCAGGAAGTAGTCACGATCCTCTTCCGGAATGGTATTAGGATCGCGGTCATCCTTAGGGGTCTTAGGGGACCACACGCGACCATCATTACGCAGAGACTCAGACATGAGGATGGTCTTGGACTGCCATTCCGAGTTCACAGGAAGACCCGTTGGGTGGAACTGGATGAAGGAAGGGCTAGCCATATAAGCACCATGCTCATAAGCACGCATAATGGCGGAAGCATTGGAGTTCTTAGCCAGGGTGGACATGTAGTACACATTGCCGTAGCCACCGGTAGCAAGAATCACAGCATGGCCAGTGTGGGCGGTGAGTTCACCAGTGATAAGGTTACGCATGATAACACCCTCACAGCGCTTCTTACCGTCCTTCTCAGTCACAATGAGATCAACCATCTCATTGTGAGTGAAAATCTCCACAGTGCCCAGGTGAATCTGGCGCTGCAGAGCAGCCGCTGCAGACAGCTGCAGCTGCTGACCTGTTTGGCCACGGGTGTAGTAGGTACGGGAAACCTGCACACCACCGAAGGAACGGGTGGCCAGGGTGCCGCCATACTCGCGGGCGAAAGGAGCACCAATAGCATTCATGTGGTCAATCACGCGGACAGACTCATAGGCCAGACGCCAGCAGTCAGCCTCACGGCAGCGGTAGTCGCCGCCCTTCACGGTGTCCTTCACATGGCGGTAGGCACCGTCATTATCGACCTTCTTGCCACGGGCAGAGTTCACACCACCCTGAGCGGCGATGGAGTGCGCACGGCGAGGAGCATCGTGGTAGGTGAAAGCCTTCACATCATAGCCGAGCTCACCAAGAGCAGCGGCAGCACCAGCACCGGAAAGACCGGTACCAATAACAATGACGCGGAACTTACGGCGGTTGAGTGGGGAGACCAGGTTCATGTGGTCCTTCTGCCACTGCCATGCATCCTTGAGGCGAACGCCCTCTGGTACGCCAGAGCCCAAAACAGAGCCGAGACGGACATCAGAAACGCAGGACTGCGGAGGGGTGAAACTCGTGGTTTCGAGTTGAGGTTCGGTGTGAGTCATAATTTTCTTCTTTCCTCTTATCCAGACAGTCCTAGTGCAGCAAACCGAAGGCGATGGCCAATGGGATAGAGATATTGCCGATCATGACGGCAGCAGGCACCAGATAGGAGACAACAAGGAGAATGGCGCGGGTACGGTGACCGGTGATACCAAGGTCACTTACTGCGACCCAGAGGCCGTGGGACAGGTGCAGGAAGAGCACCACCATTGCGACCACATAGATCAGGGCCACTGGCCAACGGCTGAAGCTGGCCATCATATTGGCGTAGATAGCGCCGTGCTCAAAGGCGGCGGAAGCCGCAGGCTGTACACCCAGGGTGAGGTCAGCCAAGTGGAACAGGATGAAGAGCAGCAATACAATACCCGTCACAATCATGGTGCGGGTGGTGAAAGAGCTCAAGCCACCAATGAGGTTGGAGCGACGATACTTACCACGGCTCTGGTGTGCGCGGCTAACAATAGCCACTGCGCCATAAACATGGAGCACCAGGGCGGTGAGAAGTACGAGGCGGAAGATCCACAGCACAGTACCGGCTGGCACGAGTGGCTCACCGACGACGCGCAGCCAGTGGCCGTACTCGTCAATATGGTGCACGCCATCGTGGGCTGGCAAAAAGACCTTCAGGTTACCAATCATGTGGACCAGGACAAAGCCGGCAAAGATGATGCCGGTGATGGCCATGGTTAGCTTGATTGCCCAAGTTGGGTACTTAGGCTTCTTACGTAATGGTTGTTCAGTAATCTTGCCGTGAGCGACTGCATCACGGTCAGGGAATTTAACAGTCATGACACCTCCAATTTCACTTAAAACTTTAGAGAAAAATTTGGCCTCTTCATAGTTGAAACAGGCACAGGTGACACATATCACGTTATGGTTTTAACCAGGCATAATGAGGTTAGGGTATGATTACCTCAATAGTTTTCACAGTTTCCTCATAAAATTGCTGGTCACTGTATATTCACATAAAAATACCCCGCAAAGGTGCTCAAATCGAGCACAAGCAGTGCGGGGTAAATCAAAAGGTTGATACGCTATGAAAGCGTGGTTCCTATTATTCGATAGAAACCTAAAGATTGATCATATGACCCATCGTGCCCTCAGCGGCTTCCTTCATAGCCTCAGAGAGAGTTGGGTGGGTATGAACATTGCGGCCAATCTCCTCAGCGGTGAGATCAAAACGCTGCGCCAGGGTCAGCTGTGGCAGAAGCTCAGAGACATTGGAGCCCACCATGTGGCCACCAACGAGCTCGCCATGCTCAGCATCGACAATGAGCTTAACAAAACCGGTAGGCTCACCCAGGCCCTGTGCCTTACCATTAGCGGAGAATGGGAAGGTAGCCACCTTAATCTCGCGGCCCTCAGCCTCAGCCTTGGCGCGCGCAGCCTCCTCGGTATAGCCGAAGGAAGCCACCTGTGGATTACAGAAGGTAGCGCGAGGCATCATCATATAATCCCCGAGCTCCATGGTCTCTGCCCCAGCAATGGTCTCAGCAGCAACCACACCCTGGGCCTCAGCCACATGGGCCAGCTGCAGCTTGGCAGTCACATCGCCAATGGCATAGATGCCAGGGACATTAGTGCGCATGCGCTCGTCGATAGCAATAGCGCCACGCTCAGTCAGAGCCACGCCCGTATTCTCCAGGCCATAGCCCTCAACGCGAGGAGCAAAACCAATGGAGATAAGAACGCGATCCACATTAAGGGTCTGGGTATCGGAGCCATCCTTGGACTCAACAACGACCTCAGCGCCAGCAGCGCCGCCCAGGTCCTTCACAGAGGTGGTCTTATAACCAGTGAGCAGCTTCACGCCGAGCTTCTTATAGGCCTTAGCAATCTCCTTGGATACATCAGCATCCTCATTAGGAAGAACACGGTCCATGAACTCAACAATGGTGATATCCACACCATAGTTGGAAAGAACATAGGCAAATTCCATACCAATCGCACCAGCACCCACAATAACCATGGACTTTGGTGGATTAGGATCCAGAATCTGCTGCTCGAAGGAGACAATATTTCCACCCAGGGTGACTCCCGGAAGGGAGCGTACCACGGAACCAGTCGCAATAATGCAGTTATCGAAGGTGATCGTCTTCGAGGTTCCGTCCTCGCCATTAACCGTCATCGTGTGGGCGTCGACAAAGCTACCAAGACCATTGAGCTCAGTGATCTTATTCTTGCGCATCAAGTAATGCACACCCTTGACGATACCCTCCGAAACCTTACGGGAACGGGCGTGGGCCTTGCCAAAATCAAAAGAGACATCGCCCGAGATGCCGAAGAGATCCGCCTCATGGTTAAACGTATGGGCGAGTTCAGCATTCTTGAGCAATGCCTTTGATGGGATGCAGCCAATATTGAGGCATACGCCGCCCCAATACTGCTTTTCAACAACAGCTACCTTTTTACCGAGCTGGGCAGCACGGATAGCAGAAACATAACCGCCAGGGCCGGCGCCAAGCACAACAACGTCATAATGTTCAGTCACGCCAACCATTTTAATATAAATCGGCGTGAAAAGGTATTTAAATGAGGCGGAGGAAAACGAGAGTGTCGCTCAAAGCGGAGGAACCCGCATGGGATCCGGTACCGATTACACTGTTGATTCCAACAATCAGTCCCTCAAAAGCGTGCACAATATTTAGCCAGATATCACTCAACTGCATTTCCAAGCCCTCCTTTGGACCGGTAAAAAAAACTAAAACTAGGTAAAACTACAAAAATCTAATCAGCAATCTAATCAGGAATC
>JAUMTX010000049.1 GCA_030530985.1 Corynebacterium sp. | reverse complement strand
TACCCGACCAATACGAAACACTCAAAAAAGAACTCATACGCCACACCTGGGCACGCCTCAACGCTGCCCCATGGAACGAGACTGCCTAAAACTGCCTAGGTCTGATTAGGGAGAAGCCTGCCTGCACAGAGTACGGCATACGGTCACGCCTGTCTGCGCACAGGGCTGGTGTAGCTGACTAAAGCAAAGAAACAAAAAGCCCCGTGACCTTTACGATCACGGGGAAATTTTGTGGAGCTAACGGGATTCGAACCCGTGACCCCCACACTGCCAGTGTGGTGCGCTACCAGCTGCGCCATAGCCCCTTGGACTCGTATTACTTTATACCATGGTCCGAATTTAAACAAATCGCCTGGCAGTTGGGAGTTTTCCTAACCGCCAGGCGATGAATTTTAGCCAGTATGTTTCAAGACTTACTGACCGGCAGTAACAGTAGCTACCCAGTCATTAACGTCCACGTCCTGGCCGTTCTGGATAACACGTGGGGAGGAAACCTGACCGGTCTCATCACGGAGCTTAGTGGTGTTGGCGTCCGCAGACTCGAGGAACTCGCTGTGATCAGCACCAGCCTTGATGTCCTCAACGACAGAGTCGCTAGCACCAAACTGTGCAGCGGCATTAGCAAAGTCGTCATCACTATAGCGACCATAGATGGTGTCCTGCTGGGAGAGAAGGAACTTGGAGAAGTTCCAGAAAGCCTTGGCGTCGCCAGACTTGGCTACGGCAAGAGCAGCTGCACCAGCGTGGGTGGAGTGGCCATCGGTACCACGGTCAAGGAAGTTGAGGGTGCGGATATTGACAATCAGCTTGCCTTCATCAATAGCGGCAAGCATGTCGTCATCGCTGGCCTCTGCAAGCTTTTGGCAGTGAGGGCAGGAATAGTCCTCATAGAGGTCAACCTGTGGGGTGGAGTCGGTGGCATTAGCACCACGGAGAACAACCGCGTTATCCTCCCAGCTGACACTGAAATTAACATCCTGCTGATTGCTGAATGCTTCCTGCTCAGCGCTGGTGGTGGCCTTCTTATTATTGATAACCACGTAACCAATCAGCACGGCAATGATGACCACGACGGCAATAACGCCATAGAGGAAGCCATTACCCTTCTGATTTGGGTTTTGAACCTTGGTACTCACGAACTGGGTTCCTTCTTGTGTATAGATAGCTTATGTATAGATAGCAAATTTACGGAATGGCCATTTAATTGACCAGAGTGCCGCAGCGATAAAGACAAGATCGCGGAGAATCTCCGTGACATAGGTCCACGCTGTTACATCTGGATTATAACCACCCACACCGAAACAACCACAATCAATGGCAAGGCCTCGAGCCCAGGCGGAGATAATAACGGCAATGAAAAGCGCGAAAATCACTACAGAAATACCGCTGACAAAGCGGGTAAACACACCGAAAATCAGCAGCAGACCCAGGAGCATTTCAAGAATCGGAAGGCCGGTTGCAATAACCTGCACCACACTCTCCGGGAAAAGCTCATAGGCGCGAACGGATTGGACAGTGCCCATATGGTCGGAATACTTAATCCAACCACTATAGAGCCATACCACTGCGAGGCCGAAGCGGGCAATAAAGGAGATAACCGGCTTCACCTTCTGGTCAAATTTTGTATGCACGTCCTCAATCTTAGCCCAGCCCCATGGTGCCCGTCAGCAATAATAGGTTAATTGAAAGATAATTCACAGCTAACTACAAAAAATCCCCCAGGTGCGTGTGTGCACTGGGGGACGGGATGTGGCTAGGTGCCGGGCTTAGAGGCTGAAGGTCCTGAAGAAAGAGCTGCCGGAAACCAATGGGATAACTGCGGTGGCTGGGGCGCCAATGAAGTTATCGCGGGTGACCTTGACAAGACCAAGGTTGAGGTTCTTATTGAGCAGGTCGGAGCACTTATTATAGGCATCCACAGACTCATCAGCATAGGTATAGAACAGCTTGGTGACCGCGTCAAGATACTCAGGCTTAATGCTCTTCACCGAAGCGGCGAGACGCTCATTGGTACCCTCTGGGCCAACAGTTGGCTTCACAGAGCTTGCGAGGAGGCCAGTAGCGGCACTAACAACCGTGATAGGGAGCTTCTTCTCCTCAGCCAAGGAACGAATTTCCTTCACGCTCTGGGCGGGAACCAAAGCTAGAAGACCAGCGGCAGTGGTGACATCCCTAACATGCTTTTGCTGGATGTTTTCCTTGGTGATGTTTTCGGTTTCATGGTAGCTAAAGGCCGTGAGGTACTCATTGTCCAGGATGTTCATGTTTTCCTTGGTCAACGCGTTATCCTTCACGTCGTCCTCGGTGCCGCCCCACTCCTTTGCGGTCAGGCGGGCCTGGGTGGCCAGGGCGCTCTGCACATCAGCAGCAGCCTTGGTCAGTGGGGCCATATCCATACGGGCCTCGCAATAGAAACCCTGGTTGACCTGGCTCTGACGGTAGGTGACGGTGGCCGCATTGGCGGCGGTTGCCATGGAACCAAGGGTGCCAATGCTAAGGGTCAGGGCTGCCAGGGTGCGGGCTAGCTTCTTCATAAACTTCTCCTTCACAGGAATTAACACTAATAACTCTAGTTCACAATTTTCGCAGACCTGATACGGAAACGCAACCCCTAAAAATGAGACTTGACACTAATTTGGGACAGGATTAAAATAGTAGGTGCATGCAAATGCGAAACAACAACAACACCTAAAGGCCACGGTAGCCCAATGCGCACCGTGGCCTTTTTGGGATTTAACTGCTGCCTTTAACTACTGCCGATAAACCAGGTCAGCATGCCCCACAGGCGGGCAAAGAAGCCCGTGCTCTTATCATTGACGCGCACAGCCTTGGTGCCATCAACCTCATAGTGGAAGCCCGCACCGGCGGCCGCCAAGCAGCCATTCAGATGCGGAAGCAGAATCGCCAACTGGGCGCTGCGCACCATATCAGTACTACTGCGCAGGTAGCGGGAATAAATATTATCGGCCATGAGGCGCTGCTCTGGGGTCCAGGATGTGGCGGCCTCGGTAAGTCGATAGGTGGTATTGAGATCGCGAATGACAAGATTGCCATCCACCTGGCCCTGCGCGGTCGGCAGATAATCATACTGCTCCATGGCATAAGAACCACTATAGAAATAGGTATCGGGGCCATTGGCAAGCACGCTGGCAGGAATACTAATAGAATCCGCAATGGCCTCTACCCTGCTGCGCACCACAGCCTCCGGATCCTCAGGGGCAGAAGGTGGCACAGGCAAAGAACTCGCAGTACCAATCCCCTTCTTAATCAGGGTCTCACGAATCTGACCAAAACCACCAGGCAGAATAGTTTCAAGAGTCGTGTGGGCCTGAATAAGCTGGGACTTCTCCTCCTCAGACAAATGCACCTCGCAGGCAGAGCCGAGCACCTGGGCATGGGCGGGCATAGGGTGGGCAAGCCCCACAAGGAGCGTAGCAACAAGAGCAAGTCGGCTAACAGTCTTCATTAGCTACTTCCAATCCACGGGGCAATAAGATTCCAGAAAGCACGCAAAAGCATGCCGGGCAGCAAAGTAAAACGCAGCACCCGATCGGCAGAGAGCGCAAAGCCACTACGATTCTGGATAGTGGTGCTGTACTCGCTCCTGTCCGCATAGCCAATGAGGCCACTATCCTGGGCCGCCAGCAAATCAGCCTGGGTATAGGTGCGCGGGTTCGCGGCCTGCTCCGAACAAGTATTAGCAGCCTGGGCAATACCAGCAGAAACCTCACGCCAAATCTGATCCAAACCACTGGCCGCAATAGCGCGGTGCATGAGATTCACAAAAGTAATAGAATCCTGCTCGCTGGCAGCCAAGGCGGCACGGCCCTCATCAGTCAGCGACTGGGTCAGCGCATAAGCACCAAGAAGCACAGGCCAACTTGTGCTGGCATAGGTGGCTAGGGTCGCATTGGTGCGAAGCACATGAGTCTCTGGGAGGAGGGCGATGATGGTTGAGGGGGCGTCGATACGCTCCCAAGTGGACAGTGGCAGAGGACTATTCATGAGCAACCACAAATCGTGGAGACTCGGGGTGAAATCATCCGGGTGAATCAGATAGGCCGGCGGCATGGCACTATACACATGCAGCGCATAGGCCGAAGAGAGGCGGGCGGCAGCGGGCAGGAGGGTGCGCTCCACCGTGGCAGTGGTATCCTCATCCACCTCGACCACGCAGAGGCTCTCGGCCTGGGCGGGGGCGGGCAGGCTTGTGGCCAAGAATGCCGGGATGAGGAGGCCTGCAAGGTGGAGGGCGGGCTTCATTACTGGCCGCCGAAAATCTTAGAGGAGAGCCTCGAGGAACCCATAAAGAGATTCTCCATGAAATCATCAATCTTGGAGCTGGTCACACCCACAGTCTCATCCACAGGGTCGCTTGGGTGGCCAAGGAACGTAAAGACCGTGAAGACCTGCTGGAGGCCATAGACACCCGCGCAGGAATTATAGGCGCCGGCGCGACCCTCCGCCCAGGTCACGGCAAGAGTGCGGGTGGCCTGGTAGTAGGAATCATCAATGGTGGCGGCCAAAGTGGCGGTATCCACATCCGTGTTGAGTGCGCTGCGCAGGCTGCTAATGGCCAGGGCCACCACGGCTGGCTGCATAATGAGGCGGGCGGCCTGGGCCTTGACAGTCTCGTCATTATAACGAGGGTTATTCGTGACCGCGCGAAGACCCGTACCCTCATTGGTGCGCTGCATGGACTCCACCGCCTGGCGGCTGAGGTTATAGCGGCTGCTGAGCAAGAAATTAGCAGGGGCGCCCAGGACTGCGAAAGTAGAATCGCTGAGCTCAGGGGTGCTCAGGCCCAGGGCTGCTGCGGAGGTGGCCATCTGGGTTTGGAGGGCCTCCTTATAGGCGGCGCGATCCGCATTATAGGCCGTCAGATCCAAGGTGGCGCTGCACAGGCTCACATTATTCGTGACCTCATCGGCGCGGGCGGCGGCAGGGGCCACGAGGCTCAGGCCGGTGAGGGTGGCAAAAAGAATGGCGCCTAGTTTCTTGCTCATCTGGGTTCCTTCTTGAGTAGGGGGATTAGTTATTTTCTTTGCGGCGGCGCAGGAGGCTCAGCACAATGCCCAGGGCCAGGATGGCGCCCGCCACCATGAGAATCTGGGTAATGGCATCGCCCGTATTGGCCAACTGTGGGGCCTCAGGGGCCTCTGGGACGGCCGGTGCTGGTGCGGGTGCTGGCTCGGAGGTGGTTGTTTCGGTCGGGGTTGATTCGGCCGGAACCACACTAATAGGTGGAGTCGTCTCGCCCGGGGTTGGCGCATTCAATGCCACGGCGCCCGCAATAAGAGGGATCAGTACAAGGCCCGCGGTCACAGGATCAATGCCGGGGGCAGAAATCTCGGGAGTCACAGTGACAGTCGTGGTGTCGGTCAGCGTGGACTCCGTTATGGTGGCGGTTGTGCCTTCGAGGGCCGTCGAGAAGCTAGGATTCGCGGTGGCGAGAAAGGCGGACGCAGCCACGACGGCCACGCACTTCTTCAGTACTGAATTCACGTTAACTAAGTTTAATAGGAAAACGCCCCCGGTATAAACTATCTCGTCTATTCCGGGGGCAAGGTATCTGTACGCCGTGGGGCCTAAGCCTTCTTGCGGCTGGTGCTCAGCAGGAGAATACCGCCACCTGCAAGCAAGGAAGCCAGCAGAAGGAGGGTACCCACATTAGCGCCGGTGTTTGCCAAGCTTGGGGCCTCAGTTGGCAGCTCAGCGGCGGCTGGCTGCGGATTAACAGGGGCCTCAGGGGCTGGTGCCTCGGCTGGGGACTCAGTGGCAACAGGGGCAACCTCGGAAGGGGTTGCTGGGGTGCCCTGGGCCAGGTTGTGGATAATCGCGCCACCGACGAGGGCTGCTGGCACAGCGAGGGCCTCAACTGGGAAGCGGTTCGCGGTGGTTGACTCCTCGGCGGAAGTGGTCACCTCGCCTGCGGAATATGGACGCTGGGTCTCAACCTCTGGGGTGACCCGGGCGCTCATATCGAATGGGGTTGGCTCGAGATCAGTCACCGCAACAGGGACGGTGCCATCGGAATAACCGTCAATCTCGTGGACCTCTTCCTCAGATGGCTCAGCGGAAGTGGCTGGGACGGACTCGAGGGTGCTATAGCTCTCGATGACCACAACTGGAGGGGTCGCGGTCTTGGTTTCGTCAACCTCGGTTGGGACGGAGACAATCTCGGTCTGATCCTCAACCACGGCAGAAGTCTCAGGCTCGGCAGAAACGGCCCGGGATGGTAGCACGCTCACTACACCAGAAGTGGTGATTGGCGTGAATAGGGCGGCAATACCGCTGACAGTGCTGGTCTCTGGCTCTGCGCTTTCAGTAGCGGAACCCTCAGCCACGGCCTCGGCGGTCGCCATGTCGTCATCCTCAACAGCAGAGGAAGACGTGGAGGATCCAAAAACAGCAATTGCCCCAGCAGTGGGGATACCCGTAAAGGTCAGAGGACTCTCAGCGGCTGCACTAGGCTCGCCCTGAGTGTCGACCATATTGTAGGCGAATGGGACAGAAGCAAGAACCAAAGAGGCCGCTGCAATAGCCGCATGACGACCCTTGGACTTGGAGCTGGTGGTCACTATACGGTGCTTGCCCATCAGACTCTTCCTTTGAAATAAAATACAGATACGAACAGAACAAATCTTAACAAAGCGTGAGAAAAAAGTGAAATTGCTCTGTGCTGTAAACCCCCTATATGTAAAAAACTTCACAAGCACTACCACTTGTGTGATGAATTCGCGATCAATTGTGGACTGGTCAATCCCATATAGTGACACAAAGTTGGGCGGCGGGGGCAAAATGCTTAGCCCTTAGAAATATGAGATTTTCTCAGACTTGTTGAACAATGCGGGGCGCGGGCGGTGGTGGGGATGCGTGAATCGGTGGTGGGTGAATTACTATTAGGGTATGACTCAAGACAATACGCCGACCCCGGTCCACACTGTGGCTATGCGGGGTGGACTCATTACTCTGCTCTTTGGTGCTGTGGCTGCGGCCGTTGGCGGCCTCTATGGTATTCATGGCCTGGGCGTCGCCGCCGCTATCCTCTTGAGCATTGGCGTGGGTCTGCTGTGCTCCGGCGGGCTGGCGTGGCTCATACGCGATACGAGCCGCATTAGTATGAAGGCCACCATCCTGATTGCCTTCATCATGCCGGCGCTCATCACCTACGCGACCTATAACGCGTTTACCCTTTAACGCACCGCGTGCCGGCCTCTACCCCAACCCCAGTCTTCGGACTGGGGTTTTCCTATGGGTAAGACCAGCCCCACAGTACGGGTGAGGCCGCCAATGGTCCGAAAAAGTACCCTATTTTCAGAGTCCTCCTGGGACAAGGTGGAAAGAATTGGGTGAAGTGTAATTTAACTCGGGCATGAATCCACTGAATGAAAAACCCGAACCCAGCGGACCATCATAGCCACAATAGGCCGAAAAAGTACCCTAATTTCAGAGTCCTCCTGGGAGAACGTGAAAAAATTGGATGCCTTGTATTTTAAATCGGAGGTGACGGCGATGGGGATAGGAGGGCTGAGCCTGTGGCTGCGGACGGTGTGACAGAAACAGAATCCTGTAATTACACGAATGTGGAGACCCCAGCACCGGCAGCGTACATCGACCCAGAACAATGCGCCTGCCTCCCCATGGCAGACCCGCCAGCAGAACGCCAATACCCCGCCAATAGGCCGAAAAGTACCCTAATTTCAGAGTCGTGCTGGGAAAACGTGAAAAAATTGGGTGCCTTGTATTTTAAATCAGACGCAATGGGGACACGGATGGTGGGCGGGGAGTGTGGTGCTGGACTGCGTGACAGCGCCCCGAATCCTGTAATTACATAAACGGACAGGCATCAGCTAAGCCACTGAGCAACCATGAGGGCCACTTCTCCCCCGCTGTGAGCCAGTGACTATGAGGCCTCAGAAGCGCCCATGAGACAACGGGATTAGACAGACAGTCTAGAAAGTCAGACAGACGATATGGAAGGCTGAGAGGACGCAGGAAGGGTTGTTCTCCCTTACTGTAGATACAAAAATGGCCCCGGTACCATGCATGTTGTTGGTGTCGGGGTGTGGGTACAAGAAAACCCCCAACCATGTGGTTGGGGGTTGTGTTGTGAAGTTTTTATGTCGGCGGTGTCCTACTCTCCCACACACTCCCGTG
>JAUMTX010000005.1:55567-97939 GCA_030530985.1 Corynebacterium sp. | reverse complement strand
CTAGCACAGGTAAGAGTATCCGTATCTGCAATGTGATTTGTGAACATACCCGCCGTTACCTGGATTTTTATGCTGCTACCAGCATTAAAGCCGAGGATGTTGTTGAATTGCTTGACCATATTATCAACCAAGAAGGAGTTGTCCCGAACGCTATTCGTACCGATAATGGCCCTGAACTGCGCAGCCGTGTTCTAAAGGAATGGGCTGCTGAGCGAGGGGTTGAAATCCTGTATTGCCCACCAGGAAAGCCCTGGCACAATGGGTTTATCGAGTCTTTCCATAACCGTGTCCGGATGGAATGCCTCAACACGTATGCCTTCGATAACCTCGAAGAATGCATCTACACCCTAGAAAACTGGCAGCACCAGTATAATAATCAACATCCGCACTCAGCGCTTAACTGGATGACCCCCAACCAGTTCCAAGCAACCTGCGGCCAACAAGGAAAACACAAGCTAGTAAGCTGAAACCTCCGATTGGTCTCACTTTCTGCACCACTTCACAGCCCTGCTCCTTTTTGGGCCAAGTGTGCTTGAAAAATTCGATGTTCCAGACTACGAAGCTTTCGAAGCTGAAGTTTGTGAAAAGTTCTACGGGTATAGCAAGAAGTGCAAGAATGATATTTGGGGTCGAGATATTCCTCGTCAGGTCACCCCTTTGAGCCTGCTCCGTGGAACGAATTATCCAATTTTGGATGCTGCTGGTTTGCCCACGGACATCCTCTCCTCCACAATGCTTAATGCAAGTATCGACAGGGCTATTGCGCTTGCTGGGTTAGACCCATTCAAGTGTCTTGGCCGCTATGCCACATATTTTGAAAAGCCTATTCATCGCAATGCGATTGTGCTTGTTACCGTGGAGTCGGAGATCTCGGATAATCCACATTTCACAGTGCCTGGTGGACCTGACAGGGTCAACATGGATGCGTATATCGAGAGGGGATTCACTATCCCTGAAGCCATGATTACCTCGGCTCTCGATGGTCTCATTGGGGTATTCCATGATTTGGTTGAAGCACATGGCGATGCTTTTATGCGCCGTGTACGTGAACTCAGCTTGGCTTTTGGTGGTATCGCACCCAATGTAGAGAACCTTCCTTTCACAGCTCTCTACCGCCATATGCATCCTAGTTTCACCCACCCATATGAGGCCTATGGCGCTATTTTTGCTGCTGCTGAAGCTTTGTCTTCCACTCAAGGCAAGGCACAACGCAAGCCTGCACCGATGGAGACTCAGGTAAATACGGAACCTGGCCTGATTTTCCCGCATGAGGAACAGATTAAGCCCCACAAGCAGTATGCCCCAGAGCCAACACAACACGACCTGGATGTCTTCGCCCCTGTTTTTGCCAAGGGTGTGATTCTCTTTGGCGGCCATGACTATGATCCTGCACAGTTTAATGAGATTTTAAATGCCAGCTACTTCTTGGGCCGTAGTATCAATATCTACTTGAAGAACGCAATTATCACCCATAAGGGCAAAACCGGAAGCCTTTCCATCGGCGATGCCGGTAGTTGCTACCGCACCTTAGTGGACCCAACTTCTGACGCTTGTTTGGTTCAATAGAGATAAAATATGGCCCCGCTAGTTAACACTAGCGGGGCCATTGGCTTGGGTGGAAATTAATCCATCAGCTTCCAGTCTTCAAGACCGTTATACAGTGGGTAGTCAGCAGCTACCTTGGATACGCAGGCACGGAGACCAGCAACATCAGCATTCTTGCCATTAGCAAGGGCGGTACCGATGATGTCAGCAACCTCACGGAAGCCAGCCTCATCCAGACCACGGGTAGCAAGAGCTGGGGTGCCGATACGCAGACCGGAGGTGACCATTGGTGGACGTGGGTCATTAGGAACTGCGTTACGGTTAACGGTGATGCCAACCTCATGCAGAAGATCCTCAGCGTCCTGACCGTTCATCTCAGAGTTACGCAGGTCAGCGAGAACCAGGTGAACGTCAGTGCCACCGGTAAGAACATCAACGCCGGCAGCCTTGCAGTCATCAGCGGTGAGACGCTCAGCAAGAATCTGAGCACCGAGCAGGGTGCGCTCCTGGCGCTCCTTGAACTCCTCGGAGCCAGCAATCTTCATAGCTACGGCCTTAGCAGCCACAGCGTGCATCAAAGGACCACCCTGCTGGCCTGGGAAGACTGCAGAGTTCAGTGCCTTTGCCCACTCTTCCTTGGCAAGAATCATGCCGGAACGAGGACCGCCGAGGGTCTTGTGAACAGTGGTGGAAACAACATCAGCATAAGGTACTGGGCTTGGGTGTACACCAGCAGCAACCAGACCAGCGAAGTGAGCCATGTCGACCCACAGCTTTGCGCCAATTTCATCAGCAATGGAGCGGAAAGCTTCAAAGTCGAGGTGGCGAGGATATGCGGACCAACCAGCAATCAGAACCTGTGGGCGCTCAGCAAGAGCCTGCTCACGAACCTGATCCATGTCGATACGCATGGTCTCTGGGTTAACGCCATAGGCAACGACGTTGTAGAACTTACCAGAGAAGTTAATCTTCATGCCGTGGGTGAGGTGACCACCGTGAGCAAGAGAAAGACCCATAATCTTATCGCCTGGGTTAGCCAGAGCCATCAGCACAGCAGCATTAGCCTGTGCACCGGCGTGTGGCTGAACATTGGCGTACTCTGCACCGAAGACTGCCTTAGCACGCTCACGTGCCAGGTCCTCGATGATATCCACATTTTCGCAGCCGCCGTAGTAGCGACGACCGGGATAACCCTCTGCGTACTTATTGGTGAGAACGGAACCCTGTGCCTCGAGTACTGCACGAGGAACGAAGTTCTCGGAAGCAATCATCTCAAGAGTGTCGCGCTGACGTGCAAGTTCACCGTTGATGGCTGCTGCCACCTCAGGATCCAACTGACTCAGCGGCTGATAACGAACATCAGTCATTATTGCCTTTCGGAAGAATGTGGAATTGCACCATCATTCTAACACCAAAAGCGACTATGATGACTACTTGATGTATACCGAATTTGACCGCGCATCGTGGCAAAAGCTTCGTAAATCGATGCCCCAGGTTTTGACTCCCCATGAGGTTGAGCAGCTGCGAGGCATTGGTGAATGCTTGGATATGCGCGAGGTTGAGGAAGTCTATCTTCCATTGTCGCGTCTAATTTACCTGCGCGTTCGTGCACGCCAAGAACTTATCCGTGCACATTCTGAATTTTTGGATAAGCCTATCCCCCAGGTCCCATTCATCATCGGTGTTGCGGGTTCGGTGGCAGTTGGAAAATCCACCACTGCACGTGTACTCCAAGTGCTTCTTCAGCGTTGGAAGTCCAGCCCCCGTGTCGATCTTGTTACTACCGATGGCTTCCTCTACCCCTCTGCGGAACTGCGCTCCAAGGGAATTCTTGGTCGCAAGGGCTTTCCTGAATCCTATGATCAAAAGGCTCTGCTGCAGTTCGTCATTGATGTGAAGAGCGGCAAGCAGCATGTCCATGCGCCACTGTATTCCCACATCATTTATGACCGTGTTCCTGGTGAATATGTCGATGTAGATCAGCCGGACATTATGATCCTTGAGGGTCTTAATGTGCTTCAAACTGGCACAAACCAGATGGTGAGTGACTTTTTCGACTTCAGCATCTACGTGGATGCTGAAACCCGCCATATTGAGCAGTGGTATGTGGAACGCTTTTTGGAATTGCGCACCACGCACTTCAATGATCCGGATTCCCACTTTAGGACCTATGCGGATTTGGATGATAGTGCTGCGACTGCAGTGGCCCGCCAGATTTGGGCAACGGTGAATCTGCCCAATCTTTTGGACAATATTCTGCCTACCCGCGACCGCGCTGAGCTAATCCTGATGAAGGACGAGCACCACGCCGTGGCCGGGGTACGAATGAAAAATATCTAAGCCGGTTATTTACCAAAGCGGCGACTACGCCCCGCGTAACTACGAAGCGCGCGCAGGAAGTCAACACGGCGAAATGCCGGCCAGTAGGTGTCGGTAAACCAAATCTCCGAATACGCCGCCTGCCACAGCATAAAGCCAGAGAGGCGCTGCTCACCAGAGGTGCGAATCACCAAATCTGGGTCAGGCTGGCCCGAGGTGTACAGGTGGCTGGAGATATTTTCGGTGGTCATGAGCTCTTTGAGCTCAGCCCCGGATGCGTGTGGATTCGCATCAATAATTTCGTGGACTGCATCCACAATTTCTTGGCGGCCACCATAGCCAACCGCAACATTAATTGTCACGCCTTGGTGGCTATCGGTCTGTGCAGCTGCTGCACGCAGTCTCTCAGAGACTTCTGGTGGCAGCAGGTCCAAGTGGCCAACGAGGCGAACACGCCACCCCTTATCGGGCGCAGCCAGCTCCATGACAACATCACAAATAATGTCCAAAAGAAGCTGAAGCTCTTCGTGTTCGCGACTCAGATTCTCTGTGCTCAATAGGTAGATGGTGACCAAATCAATGCCGGATTCGGCACACCACCCCACCATTTCGCCAATCTTCTTGGCGCCTACACGATGCCCGTGGCTGACATCTTCAAAGCCAGCTTCACGTGCCCAACGGCGGTTGCCATCGCACATGACTGCGACATGCTTAGGACGCGGACGGCCTTTCAGCTCCCGCCTCAGTCGCGCTTCGTATAGGGGATAGAGAATGCTCACATCTACAACTATAGCCACCAATTCTTAGTTTTATCTTCAAGCCCTGCTTCCTTCATGGCAGCGTCGAGCTTTTCGGTATCGAAAAAGTCGATGCCATGCTCTTCAGCGAAGGCGCGACGACGTGCCATACGCTTGGTGCGGCGCGACAAGCAGTAGCCCAAGAAAAGTACCACCAGCAGCAAAACTACGCTGATGAAAAGGCCAATTGGGGAGGCCTTACCGAAATCAGGGCCGCTTGGGTCCTCCAGTGCTGCAAGAACCAAAGTCGTCATTAGGCAATCCCTTCAAATAAATCATGCTCAGGCAGGTTGGTGCGGACGCGGGTCTTCGCCAATTCGAATTCCTCTGTGGTCCACAGGCGCTTCTGCATCTCCAGTGGAGCTGCGAAGAACATGCCGTTCGGGTCAATCTGGGTGGCGTGGGCACGGAGTGCCGCATCACGCTGTTCAAAATAGTCGGCGCACTCAACACGGGTGGTGACACGATCCATAATGTCATCCTTCCAGTGGTTGAGAATAGGCTCGAATGGGCTTGGCTTACCCTCCTTGAGGAATTCCTCGTGGAAAGCCACCAGACGCTGGCGCAGGAAGCCGTGGGTGTAATACAGCTTGAGTGGCTCCCAGACTGGGCCAGCCTCCGGATACCAATTGGCATCACCGGCGCGATCCCACGCAAGCATGCTGATTTCGTGCACCTTTAGGTGGTCAGGGTGAGGATAGCCACCATTCTCGTCATAGGTAATGATGACCTCTGGCTTAAATTCGCGAATAACCTTCACTACCTTGCCGGTGACTTCATCACTATCGGCCAAAGCAAAACAGCCCTCAGGTAGTGGTGGAAGTGGGTCGCCCTCTGGTAGGCCAGAGTCTACATAACCCAGCCACTGCTGCTGGATGCCCAAAGCCTTAGCGGCCTGGGCCATCTCTTTGCGTCGATAAGCAGCAAGATTTTCCTGCACCTCTGGATTATTTTTGAGAGCTTCATTGAGGACATCTCCACGCTCACCTCCAGTACAGGTAAGCACAAGTACATCATGCCCTTCCGCAGCGTAGCGGGCATAAGTTGCCGCGCCCTTGCTTGATTCATCATCGGGGTGGGCATGAATTGCCAATAGCCTCACAAAAAACTCCTTCTGTGCCTCATCATTACAAACCACTATTATAGATCGTGTGGTATCAGAAAAACCTACGCGCCCCCGCGCACGCTATGGCGCAAGCGACACTAAAGACAATACTTCTAACGCCCTAGGCACGAAGAATATTGCATTTAAGGCCTTTGTTCTCATTATGGTTGCGGTCTTTGCAGTAGTTGCTGTGTTCTATGTGCAGCAGCAACGCCACAGTGATGCGAATACTGTGACGGCCACCGAACGTGGCTTTCAAACCGACAGTGAAGACCAGTTGACTCTTTTCATGGATGTCACCCGCACCACCCCAGAAATGGACTCTTTCTGTGTGGTTCGCGCCTTGGACTATGACAAAACTGAGGTCGGCCGCCGCGAAATCTTCATTCCTGCAGGTAGTGCGCCTACCGTGAAGCTTTCTGTCCCTATCTCTACTCGTGTTCGCGCTGTTGCCGGCGATATCTATGGCTGTGGCACAAACATCCCTTCCTATCTAAAGGGCTAGACACCGCGCTCACGCGTGACAGATATCCAAAAGTATTGTTATTATTAACTTTATGTCAGAACAAGCTAAGCAGTATATTACTCCGGAGACCAAGGCCAAGCTTGAGGATGAGCTCAACCGTCTCATCGCTCACCGCCCAGTCGTGGCCGCCGAAATTAATGAGCGCCGTGAGGAAGGCGACCTCAAGGAGAACGCCGGCTACGATGCTGCTCGTGAAATGCAGGATCAGGAAGAAGCTCGTATTAAGCAGATCTCCCAGATTCTTGCTAACTCCACCACTGAGCGTAGCGCCATGGAAGAGGGCGTTGCCGTGGTTGGTTCCGTGGTTCACGTCTACTATAACGGCGATGAGAATGCCAAGGAGACCTTCCTGATTGGTACCCGCGCCGCTGCCTCTGATAACAAGGACCTGGAGACCTACTCTGAGCAGTCCCCACTGGGCGCTGCGGTTCTTGGCGCTAAGGAAGGCGAGACTCGCGAGTACACCGCACCTAATGGTCGCACCATTAGCGTGACTGTTGTTAAGGCCGAGCCTTATGACTCCGCGAAGGCCGCAACCCTCCGTGGCCAGTAAAGGCATCTGCATTCGCGCCATAGCTCCACTTTTGGTGGCTGCTATGGCGTTTTCTGCATGTTCGAGTTCGGAGAGTACCTCCTCTGCTGCCCCTGAGGAGCAAGCATCGGAGTCTACGTGGCTGCGTCCTTCTCAAGCTACCTCCAGCGCGGAGGATGAGGGCAATCTGCCGGGAGTGGTGGATTGTATTGGTAATCCGCTCACACGCCCCAGTGTGCTCCATCTGGACTGTACCGATCAGCGTGCCGTCTTGGCCAATATTGTGTGGGACTCCTGGGATGCCACTAGCGCTGTAGGCAATGGCACGGACTCACAGGGTCGTAGTCGCGAGATTATGCTGGCACACCCTACTACCCTGCCTAATGGCTTCCTGGTCTTTAGTTCCATGCTTATCGACGGCACCCCGAACACCCCTTAATCCCGCGCCTATACGCAGAAAAAATCCCCAAGTCCTAGACTTGGGGATTCCTTTATGCCTAATCCGAATTATTCGGAGCGGTTGAAGTAGCTCAGGAGACGAAGAATCTCGGTGTAGAGCCACACCAGGGTCACAGCCAGACCAAGGGCAACGCCCCATGCGGTCTTGGCAGGTGCACCAACACGGATGAGCTTATCTGCATTATCAAAGTCCTGCAGAAAGGAAATGGCTGCGAGGCCAATGCAGAAGAGGGAGAAGATGATGGCCAGTGGGCCACCGTTGGTCAGAGGCGCATTGCCGGTGAACAGAGCCAGGAGGATATTAACCAAAGCCAGGCCTGCAACACCGAAGATGGCGCCGGTGACAATGCGGTTGAAGCGTGGGGTGACGCGGACTGCACCGGACTTGTAGACAAAAATCATGCCGATGAATACGCCCAGGGTGCCCACCACGGCCTGACCGATGAGTGCGCCAGCATTGATGCCGGTGGCAAGGCCAGCGAAGATGTAGCTGATGCCACCAACAAGCAGGCCCTCAAAGACTGCGTAGGTCAGGGTGACTGGGGCGGAGCCGTACTTACCACCCATGGTGGCTACCAGTACGGTGACCAGGCTACCAATGGCGCCGAGACCCCACAGGGCAAAGACCATACCTGGGGCAACAAGACCAATACCGTAGGTCAGGGCTGCAACAACAATGATGACACCAAGGGTGATACCGGTCTTGGTGACAATGTCATCAATGGTGATTGCGCGCTCACTGGTCATTGGTGCGGCATACATACCGCCGGGCTGTGTCGTGTCAAAAGAGGTACGGCCTGCATATGGGTTCACCACATCTTTTTCCAAAGAGGTGAATACAGGGTTACTGCGTGCCAACTGAACACCAGTCCTTTCTAAAAATAATTCAAGTTCTTACTAATACTAACGTAGATGCACTACTTTTAGTTCCCGAGTCCCAATTCAATGTAAAAACAAAAGACGGCCCGAGAAAAATTCTCGAGCCGTGTAGTAGTCGCGAGGACTTAGCGGCGAATGCCCAAGGCGCGCTCAATATTCTGAACGGCACCGTCTACAACCTCACGGAACTGTGGGTCGTGGATATAACCCCAGGTGAATACACCGCCACCAAGGCCGAGCACACCCAAGATGATGGCGAGGATGCCAACCTTGGAGGAACCAGTGGTAGCTGGCAGTGGGTCAGTCTCAGCAATATTGCGATCATCCTCATCGGTGCTATAGCCCCAAATGCTATTGGCGAAAGCACCTAGGCTATCCAAGTCGGCAGCGCCATCGGCTGCAGTCTTGAGGGATTCCTTCTGCTCTGCGGAGAGATTAGGGTTCTTGTCAATATTTGCCTTGATTGCTTCGCGCACAATGGAGATGATGGTTTCAACACTGGAAGCTGCATCGATCTGCTGCTTGATAGCATCCTTCTCAGCATCGCTGAGGTATGTGAGGGAGTCGATGATTTCCTTGGCCTGGGTGCGGGACTCAGCAAGGCGGGAATCATTGAGCTCGGTAGCCTCAGCAACAATCTTTGCTACCTCATCCTTGGTGGTGGCAGCGTTGATGCGGTCCTTATAGGCCTGCTTCTCAGCGGCGGTCAGCTCAGTGAGGGAGTCAATGCGAGCAATAGCGGCAGCCTTGGCTGCTTCCAGCTCAGCTGCAGCCTTTGCTTCTTCTTCCTGGCGCTGCTGATCCTCATCATTGGTCTCAGGAGTGGTTTCAGTCTCGGTCTCTGGGCTTGGCTTATTTGCAGCGATTACTGCGGTTTCCTTAGCCAGGCCACGTGCCTCGGAAGCATTACCAATAGCAGCCATGGCGTAGATGCTGTTGAATGCGGACAGGCCCTTGGCCTTATTTGCAATAGCAGCAGCGGCGTCGGCATAGTCAGCGCCCTGGGCTGCAATAGCAGCCGCAGCCTCAGCACCAGCCTTGTCGACGTCCTCACGTGCAGCATAATCACGCTGAGCCTTGGCTACATCACGACCGAGACGAGCAATGGTGGTTGCTGCCTGGGTGGTGTTCTCAAGCTGTGCCATAGCGGCGCGGAATGCACCCTGAGCAACAGAAATTTCGGTGGCATCTGCAGCGGTCTGAGCATAGGTTGCGGCAGCGGCTGCAGCATTCTTGGCAGCCTCAATCTGTGCCTGTGCGCCCTCGAGCTCATCAATACCTGGAATCTGGGACAGTGCCTCAGCAATTTCAGCTGCGATGCGGGCAGAAGCCTTAGCGCGAGCAATCTCGGTATTGAGTGCAGCCTGTGCGGTTTCACGCTCAGTGATCTTGGTATTTACTTCTTCACCAATGGTGTACTGCTGGGCTGGGGTGCTTTCGGCTGCTGCGACGGAGGCGTCGACAGTCTCGTTATAGGACTGCATGGTGGCAACAGCATTGCGGCCGGTGGACCAGCCGAAGTACTCGCCCATTGCAGCTGCGGTACCGTGGCCGCGAATCTCGCCGCCAACTGCATCCAGTGCGGTTACAGCAGCCATTTCGCGCTGTACATCATTGCTTGCGCTAGCCAGAGCAGCGGTCAGTGCGTTCTGGTAGGTGGCATTGCGGGTGATGAGGTTATCGAAACCGCCGGTGAGGGAGATGGTGGTCTCTGGGTCAATGCTCTTAATACCGGTAATGGTTACCCATGCACTCTCGCCTGGGGCGATGAAAGCGGCCTCTGGGTCATTGGCATTGGTGACGGAGAGGGTGGTTTCAACGGTGCGGTTAATGAAAGCAGCTGCGTTGAAATCCTCGAGCTGGTTGCTCTTTAGGGAGCGGGTGGTGATGACACCAGCTGGCTCGCCCATCCACTGAATCTGACCATCGATGGTGAGCTTCAGGTCTACCAGTGGGCTATTGGACTGGTTGGATACAACAAAGGTATAGCTGTAGCCATCTGCCTCGTTATAGCCCACACCAGCGCTGTGCTGGGTGATGCTTGCAGCATAGGCAGTGGTCTGTGGAACTAGCACCGCGCCGGTGGCGGTGGACAGGGCCAGGAGAGAAGCAATGGCCATGTTAGAGATAGAACGAGCAGTCATGTTTATAGATTCTAAAAAGAAACTTAAGAATAGTCAAATACTTTTCATACTTTTTCTTAAGTTATCACTTCTGCCAGCTATTTTATTCACAAGAAAACCCTGCACGACTGATTAGTCATGCAGGGTTTCACATATATTCTAAACTGACCTTAGTCAATTTTCAGCGAGTGCCCCCAGTGGGATTCGAACCCACACTTTGCAGATTTTAAGTCTGCTGCCTCTGCCAGTTGGGCTATAGGGGCTGGTGGCGCAAAATCCACCGCGCCTAATTGTAGTACAGAATTACAGCTCACTAATAATTCCATCGAGCAAGTCGCTCACAGAAATATGAAGCTGTGAGTGGCCGAACTGCTCAAACATGGCCATGACCTCTTCAATTACAATGCAGCCACCGGCAATCACATCAGAGCGCCCCGCAATAATACGCGGATCTGCGGCACGCTCCTGCGGGCTCTGGTGGATGAGCTTCTGCGTAATACTACGCATTTGCTCAAAAGAAATGACCTGGCCATCAATGGTGGCCTCATCATAGCTATCCAAATCCAAAGCCACCACGGCAACTGTAATAAAAGTACCGGCCACACCAACAATATGGTCCACAGCACTGATATCCACATGCTGCTGCATAATGGCCAACTGTTCACGCACATAGGAGCGGGCAGCCTCTACAGACTCTTCAGTTTCCAAACCGAAACGCTCGGTGAGGCGCACACAACCCATGCGGGTGGAATAGGCCCCGGCATCAGTAACGAACTCGGTGGATCCACCGCCCAAGTCAATGACACAGCTACGGCCGGAGAGCTTCAAGGATTCAGTTGCACCCTTATAGCTCAGCTGGGCTTCCTCTTCCCCGCTAATAATCTCAGCGGGCTTACCCAAGACTTTGGTGGTGTAATCAAAGAAGTCGGAGACATTGGAGGCATCACGCATGGCACTGGTTGCCACCATGCGCACTGGCCCCACAGAATAGGACTTCATGGTCTGCGCATAAACATCCAATGCCTTTTGGAAACGCGCAAAAGCCTCAGGCGCCAAACGCCCAGTCTTATCCACATCCTGACCAAGACGAATAATGGTATTGTCGCGGCGCACCACTGCCCCACTATCATCAACGACTAGCAGGCGAATGGCATTGGTGCCACAGTCAATGGCTGCCCGGTATACCATGTTTAGTCCCAATCAAAACGGTCAAGGTCAATGCCCAAGGAAGCAGCGGTTGGCCAATCCTCAGGGATGGCGGTACCGCGCAGGCGACCATGATCGGCAGCAATGGCAACGGCTTCGTCGCCAAGGCGGAAGTGACCAGCACCCTCGGAGAGAGCATAGGCGATGAGCACGTGGATGCACTTGACACGGTCAGGCATGCCGCCGCCGGAAAAGTCGGTGCCCAGGTCTTCCATCTCATTGCGCTTGGCCAGGAAGTATTCGTGGGCGCGCTGGTAGTCGGCACGAAGCTCCGCATCCTCATTGAGGCGCTCAGTCATCCACGCCATAACATGGGCAACTTCCATGCGGGAGGCCTCAGAGGTCAGGCGTGGCTCCGTCAAATAATAGAGGGTTGGGAATGGGGTGCCATCCTCCAAACGAGGACGGGTCTTGACCACACCTGGCTGCCCATCGGGGGTGCGGTAGGAAATCTCCACAACACCGCGAGGCTCGCGGCCTAATTGCTGGGTAACAATCTCAATATCTTTAGGATCTAGGGCCACGAGGCAACCTTTCATTTATTGGGTGGGTTCATCGACTGCCGGGGCTTCCGGCTCCGGGGTCGCATTAGCAGCAACACCATTAGGCAGTGGCTCGACAGTTGTGGTTTCTTCGGTGCTCACCACTGGGCGGGCAACAGAATTCCACAGCGTCTTGTACCACGGGAATTCTGGATGGTATTCCACACGGGAACTATCGGTGGAGTCCTGGGTGACAATACCCGGATCCATGAGGCGATAGGCCGTCTGCCCGGGCGCAATCACACCCAAGCGGTTACGGGTGGCCTCATCCAAATAAGCCTGGTCACTGTATTTATCAATCTCTGCCAAGAGAGCCGCTTTTTCGGCCTGCTTTGCCACAATGCTTGCTTCCACGCGCGCAACCTCGGTGCGCTGCTGGAAGTAATTACGCAGGGGCATGGCGATTGTTAGCGCAGCGAGAATCAGCACCAAGAAACCGACCACTGCGCGCGCCACAGTAACCCGTGGCAGCCCACGAGGACGTGGCTTGGGTTTCTTCGATCCGCGAATCTCGCGATTCCGAACCGGCACTGAATTCTTGCTCATAACCCCACTATTATACAAAAAAGGCGCCGCCACCCTGGGGGTGACAGCGCCGTAAGCTACTGAATTAACAGTAAGACTTAAGCCTTGAAGCGTGGGAATGCGTCGCGGCCTGCGTATACAGCAGCATCGCCGAGGATTTCCTCGATGCGGAGAAGCTGGTTGTACTTAGCAACACGCTCGGAACGTGCAGGAGCACCGGTCTTGATCTGGCCACAGTTAAGAGCAACTGCGAGGTCAGCAATGGTGGTGTCCTCGGTCTCACCGGAACGGTGGGACATCATGGTGCGGTAGCCAGCGCGGTGAGCCATCTCAACAGCCTCGAAGGTCTCGGAGAGGGTACCAATCTGGTTAACCTTAACGAGAAGGGCGTTAGCAGCCTTCTTCTCGATGCCTTCCTTGAGGCGAGCTGGGTTGGTTACGAAGAAGTCGTCACCAACGAGCTGAACCTTGTCGCCGATCTCAGCGGTGAGGTGTACATAGCCCTCCCAGTCGTCTTCCTGAAGTGGGTCCTCGATGGAGACAATTGGGTACTCTTCGATGAGGTTCTTGTAGACGTTAACCATCTCAGCAGCGGTGTGCTCGCCACCCTCGAACTCGTAAACGCCCTTGTCCTTGTTGTAGAACTCGGAGGAAGCAACGTCAAGAGCGATAGCTACGTCAGCACCTGGCTTGAAGCCGGCCTTCTCGATAGCTTCGATGATGAGGTCGATAGCTTCCTTGGTGGAGCCTACGGAAGGAGCGAAGCCACCCTCGTCACCGAGACCGGTGGAGAGACCCTTGCTCTTAACAACGGACTTGAGGTTGTGGTAAACCTCAGCACCCATGCGGAGTGCCTCGGAGAAGGAAGCAGCGCCGATAGGAGCAATCATGAATTCCTGAACGTCAACGCCGGAGTCAGCGTGTGCGCCACCGTTCACAATGTTCATCATTGGAACTGGAAGCACGTGAGCGTTAGGGCCGCCAACATACTGGAAGAGCTCCAGGCCAGCGGACTCAGCAGCTGCCTGAGCAACTGCCATGGAAACACCGAGGATGGCATTAGCGCCCAGACGGCTCTTGTTAGGGGTGCCGTCGAGCTCGATCATTGCCTTGTCGATGCCGCGCTGGTCGGAAGCCTCCAGGCCAGCAACGCGGTCAGCGATTTCCTCGTTGACATTCTTCACAGCCTGAAGAACGCCCTTACCCTGGTAGCGGTCGCCACCGTCACGCAATTCGTGTGCCTCGTGAATACCAGTGGACGCGCCGGAAGGAACGCCCGCACGGCCGTGTGCGCCGTCGTCAAGGATAGCTTCAACTTCGACGGTTGGGTTGCCGCGGGAATCGAGAATTTCACGGGCGAATACGTGCATGATGTCTGCCACAATGGCCTCCTAAGCCAATAGGATCGGTAATAGTTTTCTTTACGCACCAAGCCGTGAAGAACTCATCGGCCTGAGCGCATCGTGATCCATTGTGACATGAAATTGGAAATCTCGCACGAAAATTTTTAGCTATTCGACGGGCTGCCCAAGCGCATACGATGCAGCCGCATGCACCACATCTGCCCGATATGAGGCCGAGGCATTGTACGAAGCTACCGCACGAACCCACCCTTCGGGGGTAGTTAGATCCCCGCCCTTATCGCAGAGATAAATGGCGGCTGTGGCGGCAGCATCATCAATTTGGTTCGGGTCGGCTACCCCATCACCGTTTGCGTCCATGCCATAGCGATACCACGTCTCAGGAATGAACTGCATGGGACCAACTGCGCGATCGTACTCAGTATCCCCATCCAACTCACCCTTATCGGTGTCTGGAATATTCTCAAAACCGGGGGAGCCATCGAGCTGAATTCCCACAATTTTAGGAACAGCATATCCGTTTTCGTCTATTCGACTACCCCCGAAAATCTGTCCATTGTAGGTACCGTGGCGGGTTTCCACCCAACCAATACCAGCCAGTGTGTTCCATGTCACACCGCACTGCGGATAGCGATCTTGGGCAATAAGTTGGGCGTTTCCATAGGCCTCCAAGGCCGCCAATGGAATGTCGGTTTGCTTGGAAATAGGCTCAGCCCAAAAGCCCAACTTCAAGGAAGTGCGCCCACCAGTAGTGATATCCACAGCAGGAACTGCCTCACCAGCAGCAGGAGGAACATCAGTAGGAACAGGGGCCAAGTTTCGGAATGGGCTCTTTGCATCAAGGAATGTAATTGACCAGCCAATAGCGGCAACCGCCATACAAATCACTAAAATGCCACAGCCAATTGCGCAGCCCGCTTTTCCTTTTGCCATACAGGTAGTCTAACGAGAACCCCTACCCCCATGGATATGCGACACGCCCCCAACTGTTAACACTAATAACTTTAATCACAATAGTAACTCTGGTAACATTGCTTCTGATTTTTCACGAGACTGTTATAGGAGTATCTATGAAGCGTTTTGCCGCACTGGCCCTGGCAGCTACCGCCAGCCTTGGTCTTATCTCTGGTGTTGCCGCTAAGCCAGCACAGGCAGCCGATCTGGCCCAGACCCTTGCTATCACCCAGCTTTTCAATGTGAATTCTGCAAGTTCCTTGGACTGCACCACCCTGTCCACCGGCCTCAATACCCTGGGCATGCTGAATAATAAGCCAACCCGCTATGGCCTGGCACAGAATATTAATGCCACCGCCACCAGCCTGACCAATAGCCTCGGCATGAACCTCAACTCTGCTGTAGTGAACAAGCTGGCAAGCGATCTGTCCTTCCGTGCCTCTGCCTGTGGCCTCACCCGCCCAACCGAGTTTGAAAAGATCGCCACCGCTGCTGGTTCCTCCCAGCTCCTGGCCTACTCGGACTTGATCTACAACTTTGCCCCACAATTGGCACAGTAATAAGGCACAGTAGAAGAGCTCCCAAAGGGACTTTTCCTTCAATGACTGCTAAGGTCGATGGTGTGAAGAAGATTTCAACCATCGGCCTTAGTTTTTTGGGTGCTTGTGCGCTGAGTGCAACACTCAGCACCGCCCCTGCCGCCCATGCGGATGCCTCCTCGGATTTCCGCGATGCGATTGTGAATAAGATTAATGCCGCCCTTGTTGCCGGCGGTAGCTCTACCCTGCAGCTTCCCGTATCCAACCCTTGGGCCGGCACGACTATTTGTACCACCCCGCTGATTAATAATTCTGTGGATGCCGCCGCCTGGGCTGGTTATCGTGATGCGCGCCTGGCCACCAATCAGGCACTGAGCCCATGGAATGCTGGCCTCTACGCAGAGATGAGCCACGTCAATCTTTTTGCTTTTGAGAGCTCAACCTATAATGCGGCGCGCACCGAGTACACCCGCAAAATTGTTGTGAATAAGCAGAGCATGCCTGGTGCCTCGCTTATCGACGCCACCCCCACACTGGGCGCTCTTTACGCAGAATCTGAAGGTCCTGCAACCAGCTACCTGGCCATGCGCGCCTGGGAGGACACAAATAATTTCTATCTAGCTGTGGTTTCCCACTAAAGAACTAGATTTGTGGCCGGTTTTTGGCTTCCTGCCAAATCCGGTCCTGCTCCTCTTCGGAAATAATATCGGTGGAGCCATCAAAAAGATAGGGTGCGCGGTGGCGCATCTTATCCACAAATGCCTGGGCAACATCCTCAAAATTAAAAGCGCCACGGCGCGCAGCAATCTCTGCATGGAAGAGGACTTGAAGGAGGACGTCGGAAAGCTCGCGCTTGAGCTGCCCCTCACCGGCCTCCCCGAGGCGCTTCCACATATCCACAGCCACGGCGAATTCTTCAGTTTCTTCACGCAAATATGGGATGAGGGATTCGTGGGTTTGGTTAGCCTCCCACTGCCCGCGCAGGTGCGCCAGGTGCATAACGTGGAGAGCTTCTTCAATGCTCTTGAAGCGAACAGGAACCTGGTGATCCCCACGGGAATCCGCGGTCACAAAAAGCTCATTCTTATTCGCACGGTCAATGACCTTGGGATCTTCAGCATTGGTTGATACAAGAACAGTGCCATTTTCCACAGTTCGGGCACTGAAATCAGCAATATTCCAGCGCACACGAACCGGCACTTCTTCGGTGTACTCAATTTCGGCACCTTGGATGAGGTTCAAGGCCTCAAAGGGGATCATCGTCGGGTACCGGGGGTCCAAGAGTACAACAGCCATGAGGCAATTGTACCAAAATCTCAGATCCCCGCTCGTCGCTCTTCTCCCCTGCTTTTACTGAATGCTAATCACTTTCTTCTTTGGACTAGCTGCAGCTTTGGTGCTCTTCTTCCCGGCGCGGACATCGATCTGTGGGGCGTCGAACATCTCGTGCAGGAAGTCTGCCATCCACTGGACCAAGTCCACATCGCGCATTGGTGGGTCGGTGAGTTTCTTGCCCGCCTTGGGTACGGAGAGCTGGATGGCCTTGGCGGCTGCACGATAGGTGGCCCCTGGGAAGAGGCGCTTTAGGCGCACCTGTTGTGAATCCAAAAGTTCCACTGGGTGCACCTTAATGCGGGTGCCCTGCATACCAATATCGGTGATGCCGGCAGCACGGGCTGCCAGGCGCAGGCGCGCGATGGACAGCAGGCGCTCCACTTCCTCCGGGATAGGACCATAGCGGTCCTCCATCTCCTCGACTACGAGGCGGATCGCACCCTCGGTTGTGGCGGCCGCCAGCTTGCGGTACACCTCCAGGCGCAGACGCTCCGCATTAATATAGGCCTCCGGAATGTGGGCATCCACAGGCAGATCAATACGGATTTCCTTGGGGCTTTGGTCGGTGGCATCAATGACCTTGCCATCCGCCATGGCGCGGAAGGCCTCCACAGCCTCACCGACCAGACGAACATACAGGTCAAAGCCCACTCCAGCAATATGGCCGGACTGTTGGGCGCCAAGCACATTGCCGGCACCGCGCATCTCCAGGTCCTTCATGGCCACAGCCATACCCGCACCCAGATCATTATTTTGCGCAATAGTGGAGAGACGATCATAGGAAGTCTCGGTGAGTGTCTCCCCCTTAGGGTAGAGGAAGTAGGCATAGCCACGTTCACGGCTTCGACCCACACGGCCACGCAGCTGGTGCAGCTGGGAGAGGCCCATATGGTGTGCGTTTTCCACAATGAGTGTATTGGCATTGGCAATATCCAGGCCTGTTTCCACAATGGTGGTACAGACCAGCACATCATATTCACGGTCCCAGAAGCCTTGGACGGTGCGCTCCAACTGCTCCTCGCTCATCTGACCGTGGGCCACAACAATGCGGGCCTCGGGCACGAGTTCGCGCAGCTCCCTGGCACGTTTTTCAATACTCTTTACTTTATTGTGCACATAGAAAACCTGGCCGTCGCGCAACAGCTCCCTGCGTATCGACGCCGCAATTTGTTTCTCCTCCTGTGCACCAACATAGGTGAGCACTGGGTGGCGGGCCTGTGGTGGGGTGAGGATGGTCGACATTTCACGAATACCCGCCATGGACATTTCCAGGGTTCGTGGAATTGGGGTGGCTGACATGGTCAAAACATCAACCGCCACGCGCAGAGCCTTAATGTGCTCCTTGTGTTCCACACCGAAACGCTGCTCCTCATCAATAATGACCAGGCCCAGGTTCTTCCAGGACACACCAGTTTGCAGCAGGCGGTGGGTACCAATAACAATATCGACCTCACCATTGGCCAGGCCCTTGAGGACCTCCTTGGCTTCCGCATTAGTAGTAAAGCGGGACAGGGCACGAATGGTGACGGGGAAGCCTTCCATTCGGGTGGCAAAGGTGGACAGGTGCTGCTGGGCTAGCAAGGTGGTTGGTACAAGGACCGCCACCTGGCGGCCATCCTGCACTGCCTTGAAGGCGGCGCGCACAGCAACCTCGGTTTTACCGTAGCCCACATCGCCCACAATGACGCGGTCCATGGGGACGGTTTTTTCCATATCCTCCTTGACCGCCTCAATGGCGCTCATCTGATCCTCGGTCTCCACATAAGGGAAGTGATCTTCCATTTCTGCTTGCCAGGGGCTATCTGGTGCAAATGCGTGGCCGGGGGTGGACTGGCGCTTGGCATAGAGTTCGACCAATTCGCCGGCAATTTCGCGCACCGCGGCGCGCGCCTTCTTCTTGGTATTCTTCCAATCGGAGCCGCCCATCTTGGAGAGGCTTGGGTTCTCGCCGCCCACATAGCGGGAGAGCATATCCAAAGAGTCCATTGGGACAAAGAGCTGGTCAGGTGCCCCACCGCGACGACTTGGCGCATATTCCAGCACCAAATATTCACGGCGCGTCTGTTCATCACCAATGGTGATGGTGCGCTCCACCATCTCCTTAAAGCGACCAATGCCGTGGGTTTCGTGCACAACCAAGTCCCCTGGTTTGAGGGCCAGTGGGTCCACACGGTGGCGTCGTTTTGCAGGACGACGCTTCTCACCAGTGAGATCAACAACTCGGTTACCTGTCACATCTGTTTCAGTAATGACCACCATCTGTGGTCCAGTAAAGACCAAACCGCCATGGCTCAAACCAAGATAAATATTCATCTGGCCGCCAATCGGGGTGGCACCCGGCTCCATAATTTCGGCCGCAATATGGGCCTCCAGGAAGCGGTCCTTCATGCGCTTGACCGCGCCCTGGGCTGGGGCAATATAGACACCAATCCCACCGGATTCCACATGGAGTTTGAGTTTCTCCATCATGGTGGCAACAAGAGCAGGATCACCCTTAGGCGCGGGGGCTGCTTCACAATCAATAGGCAGGAGAGCGGACTCATCCAATTCCATCATGCCGCTAGGGGTCAGATTCCACACTGCCCCGCCGGCAATCTTCTGGGCATTGACCTTGAGGGATTCAAAGGAACGGTAGCTCGAGGCACTCAAATCCACATCGGCTGCAGCCACAGGACCACTAGCCCCCATGGCGGCGGCCTCCCACCCGGCCTCCAGGAATTCCTGGTCTGTATTAATAAGGTCCTCTACACGGGTGCGGATCTTTTCCGGGTCCACCAAAATGGTGTGGGTATTCTCCGGGAAGAATTCCGGCAGGGCCCGATAAGGCTCAGTGGACAGCACAGGGGCCAAAGCCTCCATACCATCTGTATAAATACCATCGGATACGCGGGAGAGAATTTCCGCCAAAGTCTGATTCGTTGTGTGCTTAGGTAGTAGTTCGGCGGCAGCGGCTGCGACGGATTCGTCGATAAGCAAGGCCCTAGCTGGGAAGATCGGAACATGCTTATAGGTGTGTTCCTCAGACAGTGCACGCTGATCCGCCACGGAGAAGGCACGCATATCGGTGATTTCATCGCCCCAAAACTCCACACGCACTGGATAATCTGCAGTGGTTGGGAAAATATCAATCAGGCCGCCGCGGATAGCGAACTCACCCTTCTTAGCCACCATATCCACATGCTTATAGGCAAGTTCGCCCAGGTCATGGGCCAGTTGCTGCAGATCGTACTCCCCACCCTCACGCAATTCAATGCGCGCACCACTGTGGTTAATCGGCTGACAATAGGCGCGGGCAGCAGCAATGACCACACGAATAGTGCCGGACTCAACGCCGGCAAGAATACGGGCACGCTCACCCACAACCTCAGGGCTGGGCGAGAGCCTTTCATGGGGCAAGGTCTCCCAGGATGGGAACCAGGCCACAGCCTCCGCCCCCAAAAGGGAGGCCAATTCACCATGCAAATCCTCCGCCTCGCGGCCAGTGGCAGTCACCACAAGCAGCGGCACCTTGCGGGCAGTGACAGCAAGAATCCATGGGCGGGTCTGCATCGACCCGGTCACATGCAGGTGATTCTCCCCAAGGTTAGCAATCAAACCCTTAAATTTAGGGTCCTTAGCCACAAGGGAGACCACCCCGGCTAGAGGGGCCTTAGTTCGCGCCATCACTCATCCCTTCCTCCACAGAGGAGTCCTCATTCTGCCCTGCACGGTGGTGCGCATGGAAGCTATTGCTCTCAGCTTCCTTATCCTCTGTACTCAAAAGGCTTGGTTCCTTTTCCATTCCAGCCAGGCCATTCCAACACAAATTCACAATATGGGCGGCCACAACTTCCTTGGCTGGTTCACGGGCCTCCAACCACCACTGGGCGGTCATGGAGACCATGCCAACCAAGGCCTGTCCGTACAGAGTTGCAGTATTAGGGTCAAGACCTGCATTAACGAAAGCCTTGGCCAAAATATAGGAGACTTGTTCGACAGCGTCGACAAGCATGGTGGCATAGGAACGCTCACCAGTCGGGGTCACGTCGCGGGAAAGAATTTGAAAACCATCAGTGTGATCCTCAACATAGGTGAGCAGGGCCAGCACCGCACGCTCAATGCGATACTTAGAGCGCCCCTGCTGCAAAGACTCCGTAATCAACTGCTCCAAATGGCGCATTTCACGGTCCACAACAACGGCGTAGAGCCCCTCCTTGCCACCAAAATGCTCATAAATAACAGGCTTACTTACCCCCGCGCGAGCAGCAATTTCCTCCACGCTAATGCCTTCAAAACCCTTTTCGGCAAAAGCCTGACGGCCAATAGTAATAAGTTGCTCTCTACGTTGACTACCCGACATGCGCTGTCTAACCATAAAACCCATCTTAGCGTGTAGTGTGACATAAGCCTGATTTTCCGGTATAGTTCTCATTGCGTGCGCGCTCAGCGCAAAGACGCCATTCCCCATGGTGTAATTGGCAACACTCTGGTTTTTGGTACCAGCATTCTAGGTTCGAGTCCTGGTGGGGAAGCTCCGTCATGACAGTACGGTAAACGCCCACTGTCCATGAATCCCAGTCAGGAGAACTCAATGTCAGCACTGGTCGAGTCCCCTCGGCTCGATGATTTGGCCGTTATTATCCTTGCGGCTGGTTCCGGCACAAGGATGAAGTCCCACACACCTAAGATGCTGCATTCTGTAGCGGGTCGCACCATGCTTGGCCACGCTCTTCATGCGGCCGCCGGCCTCAACCCAGAGTATCTCGTCACTGTTGTTGGCCATAAGCGCGAACAGGTCATCCCAGCCATTGAGGCAACCACCCCTGAACTTTCCCGTTATGGCATTGATACTGTTATTACAGCAGTGCAGGAAGAACAAAAAGGCACCGGCCATGCTGTTGGTGTAGGCCTCGAGGCAATCCCAGCAGAATTCACCGGCACTGTACTGGTCACCACCTCTGATGTGCCAATGCTCAATACTGAAACCTTGAAGGCACTTCTCTCTGAGCATGATACAAAGCCACGTGCTGCGGTGACTGTTCTCACCACCACCATTGATAACCCAACCGGCTATGGCCGTATTACCCGCACTGCTGATGGTGAAGTCACCGGCATTGTGGAGGAAAAAGACGCCCCAGCCGATATTAAGGAAATCAAGGAAGTAAACTCCGGCGTCTACGCTTTTGATGCACAGATGCTGCGCGTGGCTGTTGGCCAGCTTGATACTAATAATGCCCAGGGCGAATTTTATCTTACCGACGTCATCGGTATTGCCCGCCAGCATGATCGCTCCACCCGCGCCCATCGCCTGGAGGACTCCGCCCTGGTTGCGGGTGTGAATGACCGCGTGCAGCTTGCCGCTTTGGCTAAGGAATTTAACCGCAGGCTCTGTGAAAATGCCATGCGTAATGGCGCCACAATTATTGATCCTGCCTCCACCTGGATTGATATTGATGTGCAGATTGGCCAGGATGTGACCATTAATCCTGGTGTTCAGCTTTTGGGACACACTGTTATTGCTGACGGGTGCACCATTGGTCCGGATTCAACCCTCAAAGATATGACTGTTGAGGAAAATGCCAGCGTAGTTCGTACACACGCTTTTGAGTCCACCATTGGCCCTGGCGCAACAGTGGGTCCCTTTACTTATATCCGCCCCGGCACGAAGCTGGGCGCGAAGGCGAAGCTTGGTGGTTTTGTCGAATCAAAGAATGCCACCATTGGGCGCGGCTCCAAGGTTCCACACCTTACCTATATTGGTGACGCCACCGTGGGTGAGGAGTCGAATATTGGTGCTGCCTCCGTTTTTGTTAACTATGACGGTGTGAATAAGCATCACACGACTGTGGGTAGCCATGTGCGAACTGGCTCCGACACCATGTTCATCGCCCCTGTCACTGTGGGCGACGGTGCCTATTCGGGTGCCGGCACGGTTATCCGGGAGGATGTGCCACCAGGAGCCTTGGCTATTTCTGGTGGCCCGCAGCGAAATATCGAAGGATGGGTCGCGAAGAAACGTCCCGGCACCCCTGCTGACCTGGCCGCACAGAAAGCAATAGCTGACGGTGTTGCCATTTCACCAACAACTGATGAGGAAGACTAACCCATGAATAAACTCTCTGATCCAAATAGGCTGATGCTCTTCTCGGGCCGCGCCCATCCGAAGCTCGCTGAGGCTGTTGCCAAGGAACTCGGTGTGGAATTGGTGCCAACCACCGCCCGTGATTTTGCCAATGGTGAGACCTTCGTCCGCTATGAGGATTCTGTCCGTGGCGCCGATGCCTATGTTCTTCAGTCCCACTGCCAGCCAATTAACCAGTGGTTGATGGAACAGCTCATCATGATTGACGCTTTGAAGCGTGGTTCCGCCGATCGCATTACCGCAATTCTGCCTTTCTACCCTTATGCCCGTCAGGATAAGAAGGCCCGTGGCCGTGAGCCTATCTCCGCCCGCCTTGTTGCTGACCTGCTTAAGGCTGCTGGCGCTGACCGTCTGGTTTCTGTGGATCTGCACACCGATCAGATTCAGGGTTTCTTCGATGGCCCTGTGGATCACATGCACGCCATGCCAATCCTGACCGACTATATTAAGACCCACTATGACCTTGATGGTATCTGCGTGGTCTCCCCTGATGCTGGTCGTGTGAAGGTTGCGGAAAAGTGGGCCAATATTCTGGGCGATGCCCCACTGGCCTTTGTGCACAAGACCCGCTCCACTGAGGTTGCTAACCAGGTTGTTGCCAACCGTGTTGTCGGTGACGTGACCGGCAAGACCTGTGTGCTTATCGACGACATGATTGACACCGGTGGCACCATTGCCGCCGCTGTTGGTGTTCTGCGTAATGCCGGCGCCAAGGATGTTATCATCGCCTGCACCCACGGTGTCTTCTCCGGCCCTGCCCGTGAGCGCCTCTCCCAGTGCGGCGCCAAGGAAGTTATCACCACCGATACTCTTCCACAGGAGCATGAGAACTGGGATAACCTCACTGTTCTCTCCACTGCCCCACTGATTGCGAAGACTATCGACGCCATCCACAATAACGGCTCCGTGACCGACCTCTTCCTCGGTCAAGCCTAGGGAGATTAAGCCTCAAAAGAGAAGGTGCGGCTCACTGAGCTTGCACCTTCTTTTTTGCTTTGGTAGGATTATTGAGTCTCGGCGAGGGCAGAAATGCCGTTATCGACGCGATTAGGACTTATATAATTCTTATTCTTATATATACCTGCGTAGACTCGACGAGTGGTTCGAGTCACGCAGGTTTTTGCGTTTTGCTGCCTGTTCGTCTTGGACCCGTACGTACTTTCTTAGTTTTCTACCGTAAGGATATACATGGCTCACAACGCTATTGCTATTGAGGCTGCTGTTCGTAATGAGTTCGGTAAGGGTGCTGCTCGTCGCGCACGTCGTGCCGGCCTGATCCCAACCGTCATCTACGGCCACGGCATGGACCCAATCCACATCACCGTTAACCGTCTCGAGTTCCAGGCTATTCTCCGTAACCACGGTGTCAACGCTGTTGTTTCCGTTGACATCGAGGGTGAGAAGCAGCTCGCCATGATCAAGACTGTTGATCAGAACGTTCTGACCTTCGACATCGACCACGCTGACCTTCTTGCCATCAAGAAGGGCGAGACCGTTGACGTTGAGGTTCCTGTTGTTCACGAGGGTGAGCCATTCTCCGGCACCATCGTTATGCAGACCGCTGAGACCGTTGCTCTTGCTGCTGAGGTTATGTCCATCCCAGAAGAGATCGTGGTTAACGTTGAGGGCCTCGAGGCCGGCACCCAGATCACCGCTGGTGACCTGAAGCTCCCAGAGGGCTCCACCCTCGTTTCTGAGGCTGACACCCTGGTTCTCCACATTGTTGAGCCAGAAGAAGAGCCAGCTGAGGAAGATGCTGCTGAAGGCGAAGAGTCCGAAGAGGCTCCAGCTGAGGAAGCTGCTTCCGAGGAGTAAAAACCTCTCTGCTCATTCACTGAGTACACTAAAGGCCGCGAGTCTAACTCGCGGCCTTATTTTTATTCCCCTAAGCCGTAAAGAATCTACCCTCTGCCCGGCTTGCGTATCCTGCCGGCAACCACAGCAAAAGCACCAAGCAGAATAAGAATCCACACGCCAATATAAATAGCGGCACTCCATTCGAAATATCCAAAGCCACTATAAACAATCAGGTCACGGGAGGCACGACTTGGAGTCAGGCGGCTAAAGAGATCCGCATATCCTTGGAGCGCATCCGGCGGCACATACATGCCACCCGCCACGGCAAGAATAAAGTACAGCACCTGCAGGATAGAACTTACCGTGCGGATTTGGAAGATGAGGCCCAGGATTCCGCCCATCAATGCCCACATGAGCACTGTCCACAGCACTGCCGGAATCAAGCCCACCAAATGCCAACTAAATTCCATGCTGGTGAGTGCAATACCAATGCTCACCATGGCCACACCACCAACAAGGACCTGAGCAATCACCGTCAAGGCATGGGCAATGAGGCGCGGGAACCTATTGATTGGCAGCGGGTGCAAATACTCACTGTACCCATCCTTCTTATCCATGGCTGTCACAATGGCCACTGTGAAGAGTGTGCAGGAAAAAGCCACCAAGGAGACGATCTGCAAAATAAATCCGGTGGTCGCTTCCTTGGTTTCCGGCCCAGTATCGGAGGGCACCACATAGAACAGCAGGAAGAGGATCGGCATAAAGAAATTACCGAATAGTGAGCCTGAATTGCGGATCATTTCTTTGAAAGCAATCCGGGTATGGGCCCCGATGACGGCACCCATATTTGGCGGCATGCGATGTGCCATCTGGTTAGTCATCACGCAACCTCACTTCCATGGCTTCTTCCAGGCTTGGCCTGCGGGACACAAAGTCCTGCACCGAAATATCAGCAGCACCCAAAGTTTTAATAAACTGCCCAATGTCCTGAGTACGCAGGGATACCTCATCCCCGGATATCACGAGGTCTTCCACCCCACCTATGCTGTGCAGCCGCTCAGGGGTGGAGGTACGAAAAGAAACTGTGGTCGAAGTGGAGACCGATATGAACTCTTCCTTGGTGCAATTGGACTTGGACCGGCCCTCACTAATGAGGAGCAAATCATCCGCCAAATGCTCAACCTCATCGAGATAATGCGAGGTCAGAAGCACCGAGGTGCCGTTTTGCACCTGCCCGCGGATATATCCCCACAACACGGAACGCGCCTGCGGGTCAAGACCAGTGGTCGGCTCATCAAGAAGAATCAACTCCGGATTCCCAATAAATCCCATGGCTACTGCCACCCTGTGGCGCTGCCCGCCCGAAAGATAGCTCATACGCTTATCTTTGAACTCGGCCAGATTCCACTTTTCCAAATGCGCCAAACTATAGGCTTTTCGCTCCGCTCTGGTGCGCCCGGTCACGGCATGGTGGGCGGCAAAGAATTCGGCCAATTCCAGTGGGGTCAGTTCGGCCGGCAGGTGGCTTTGCTGCCCCACTACCCCAAGCCCAATGCGCGCTGCGGGCTTCACCGGATCCATACCAAAGATCCGTACCGTCCCCGAATAGGGCGCATGGGTGCCGCAGAGAATTTTAATCAAGGTTGATTTACCCGCCCCATTGGGACCAAGCACGCCTAGAATTCTGCCCTGTTTGAGCTCGAAGGATACGCCCTTCAAAGCCTCAAAGTCCTTATATCTTTGGGTCAGGTTCTCGGCTTGAATCGCAGGCAAACTCCCATTTACCATTGGTCTTCACTCCAATCACATAGTTCACGCATACAGCACTAGTCCACGTAAGCCCCCGGAACTATGAGGAGTATGGCGCATGAGGAGCGTTCGCCTCATACTTAACCCCATATTCACGGGGAAGTGTTCACAATAAACATCTTTTGAAATTTCAGCATTGAAAGCACGGCTCATTCAGCACAGACCACTGCCTGTACTGCCAAAACACCTCCTCCGCTGTTGCTCACACCATACGCACTACACGCACATCCTCTACTATTTGGCCACGATATTACAATAGCTTTGAACATAGATGCACACGGGGGTAATCCGAATTACCCCCGGTGGAATGTCACAATACATGCCATACGCTCGTGCAATGCAAAACATCCTCCTTAGCGCCCTCTTATTTTAAGGCAAAGTCTTTTCTTTCTTTTGAGTATCAGATAATCTAAAGATACGTATTCATTGGTGGTCCGTGTGCGCCATGGATCACCGCCACTATGTTGAAAGTAGGAGGTGGCGTAGACATGAAAGCATATGTCCAACGCCTGGGCCGGGCGCTCATGCTTCCCGTTGCCTGTTTGCCAACAGCCGCCCTCTTCTTGGGCATTGGTTATTGGATTGACCCCTCGGGTTGGGGTGGAAATAATGTCATTGCGGCCTTCCTGGTAACCACCGGCGCCGCGATTCTGGATAATCTTGGTCTTCTCTTTGCGGTGGGTGTGTCCATCGGTATGGCCAAGGATAAGGATGGGGCCGCCGCCCTTTCGGGCCTGGTTGGTTTCCTCACTGTGACCACCATTATGGGCAGTGCCGCGAATTTCTTGGGCACCGCCGAGGATGAGCTCTCCCCCGCTTTTGCCGCCGGCGCCATTGGAAATAAGAATGTCTTCTTTGGCATTATGGTTGGCTGTATTGCGGGCGCCCTGTATAACCGCTTTAGTAAGACCACCTTGCCGGACTTCCTGGCCTTCTTCTCGGGCCGTCGCTGTGTGCCGATTTTGACGGCTGCGGTTATGTCCGTGGTCTCTGTGGTTCTCCTCTTTGTGTGGCCTGTTGTGTATAACGGCCTGGTTACCTTCGGTGAGTCCATTATGGGCATGGGTGCTGTGGGTGCCGGTATTTATGGTTTCTTTAACCGCATTCTTATCCCGACTGGTCTGCACCACGCTCTCAACAATGTTTTCTGGTTTAACCTGGCCGGCATTGATGATATTACGAAGTTCTGGACTGGCGAGAACGCAACCCCTGCTACTGGTGGCTTCCACCCATTTGGTGTGTATGTTACTGGTATGTACCAGGCCGGTTGGTTCCCTGTCATGATGTTTGGTCTTCCTGCCGGCGCCTATGCGATTTACCGCAATGCCCGCCCGGAGAAGAAGAAGCAGGTGGGTTCGCTCATGTTGGCTGCCGGCCTTGCGTCCTTCCTTACCGGTGTGACTGAGCCTATTGAGTTCGCCTTCATGTTTGCTGCTTTCCCACTCTATGTGGTGCATGCTTTCTTGGCTGCTATTTCCGTATTTATTGCGGCGTCCTTCCAGTGGATTGCGGGCTTCCAGTTCTCCGGTGGTTTGATTGACTTGATTTTGTCCTTGCGTGTTCCGCAGGCGCATCAGCCATATATGCTCTTTATCCAGGGCATTGTCTTTGCGGGCATTTACTTCACCGTCTTTAACTGGGCGATTAAGCGCTTCAATCTCATGACCCCTGGCCGCGAGCTTGACGACGCCCCCTCAGACTCCCCATCCTCTGCTACCGGCAGCGCGGAGGACTCCTCCCCTATTGCCCGCCTGTATACGGCTTTGGGTGGGGCGGCCAATGTGCAGAATATTGATCACTGCACCACGCGTCTTCGCCTGGTGTTGAAGGACACCAATCTGGTGGATACTGCGGCCATTGCTGCCCTGGGTTTGCCGGGTCAAAAGCGTGTGAGTGATACGGACTATCAGGTGGTTATTGGCCTCCAGGTTCAGCAGTGGTTTGATGACTTGCTTGCTATTCATGAAGGTCAGCCCACTAGTGGCGCAGATCTGCACAGCGCTGGTGACATTGGTTCGGATTCCTCCACCTCCCAGCCCGGCGCGACTGCGACCATTGTGCGCCCCGTGACGTTGATTCATCCGGCCCCGGGTACGTTCCGTGCTCTGCATGATATTCCGGATGAGGCTTTTAATTCGGGCTCTTTGGGCAATGGCTTTGCCATTGTGCCTTTCTTGGAGGAATTTACTGTCATGTCCCCTGTGGCCGGCACTGTTATTAGTGTGGCCAAGACTGGCCATGGTTATGGTATTCGCACTGAGGATGGCGCGGAGGTGCTGGTCCATATTGGTGTTGATACCGTCAAGTATGGTGATCAGCTCTTTAGCCCACGGGTTTCTAAGGGCGATACTGTCCATGCGGGTTCCCCATTGGCCGAGGTTGATTATGCCAAGGCGCCGGATGGCGCAAAGTTTGAGCGCGATGTGATTGTGCTTGTGCTCAAGTCGAAGGATAATCCGAACCCGGATTTCATTATCGAATAGGGGCAACCAAATAGGGGCACCTGAATAGGGACCTCCGTGGGGCCGGCAGCCAGTGTGTACTGGTCATGCCGGCCCCTTTTTATTCGTGTTAGCATTAGTGAGTGACTTTACTTGTGGTTGGCCTTGGTAATCCTGGCCCTAGATATGAAACGACGCGTCATAATGCCGGCTATCTTGCGGTAGATGAGTTGGTGGATGCGCGCGGTGATTCCTTTAAGCTCCACAAGAAAACAGGAGCATTGATTTGTGAGCTGCCGGGTATGGTGGTGGCCAAGCCTGGTTCTTTTATGAATGAGTCGGGCATTAATATTGCGAAGCTCTGCCAGTTTTTCAAAATCACCCCGGATAATGTGCTGGTTATCCACGATGAGTTGGATTTGCCTTTTGGTGCCCTGCGTTTGAAGATGGGTGGCAGCGAGAATGGCCATAATGGTTTGAAGTCCACCACCCAGTATCTGCACACCAAGGACTATATGCGTCTGCGTTTTGGTATTGGTCGCCCACCGGGCCGTATGAGTGTGGTGGATTGGGTTTTGCAGCCATTCTCTAAGGATGAGTGGGAAGAGATTCCTATCCTGACTGCGGATTGTGCGGATGCTATTGGCGTATTGGCCCAGCGTGGCCTAGCAATTGCGCAGAATGAGCTCCACAAGAACCACTAGCAGGTAGCCCGGGCACGCACCCCGGGCACGACTTCTAGATTTTGCCCTTGCGGGCTTTCTTGATTGCTTTCTTTAATGCCTTATCGTCAAGTTCCAAGGCGTTGACTTTGGTCAATGAGTGGATGACTTTAGGGCATTTTTTGCAGCGCGGGGAGGACTTGCAGCACTTCTTCTTGCCAGCCTTGGGGCCCTTTTCCAGCATCTTGCGAAACTTCTGCGCCTTCATAGATATTAATTTACCTCAGTATCTACTAGAATGGGCACAGTGACTGAGCTTTTGAAAGAGGCGCGTCGACGCCGTACCTTCGCTGTTATTGCCCACCCGGATGCTGGTAAGTCCACGCTGACGGAAGCCCTGGCCCTTCACGCCCATGTGATTAATGAGGCTGGTGCTGTTCACGGCAAGGCTGGGCGTAAGGCTACGGTGTCCGACTGGATGGAAATGGAAAAGGACCGTGGTATTTCCATCGCTTCCTCGGCGCTGCAGTTTGAATATGCCCCGGAGGGCCATGAGGGTGAACCTTATGTTATTAACCTGGTGGATACCCCGGGTCACGCCGACTTCTCTGAGGACACCTACCGTGTGCTCACTGCGGTGGATGCTGCCGTCATGCTTATTGATGGTGCCAAGGGCCTAGAGCCCCAGACTTTGAAGCTCTTCCGTGTGTGTAAGTCCCGTGGTCTTCCTATTATTACTGTGATCAATAAGTGGGACCGCCCAGGTAAGGCCCCACTGGAGCTTATCGACGAAATCGTCAATGAGATTGGTCTGCAGCCAACCCCGCTCTACTGGCCTGTTGGTGAGGCCGGTGACTTCCGTGGTCTTGCACGCATCACCCCTGATGGTGAGCCAGATGAGTATATTCACTTTGAGCGCACCGCTGGTGGTTCCACCATTGCCCCAGAGGAATACTTCAGCCCAGAGCAGGCCGAGGAGCGCGAAGGCTCCGCCTGGTCCACTGCTGCTGAAGAGGTGGAGCTGCTCACTATGGATGGTGCTATCCATGACCAGGATCTTTTCCTGGACTGCACCACCTCCCCAGTGATTTTTGCCTCCGCCATGCTCAACTTTGGTGTGCACCAGATTCTGGACACCCTCTGTGCCTTGGCCCCTCATCCTGAGGCCCGCCCAACCGTCATTCCTGAGGATAGTGAGCGTAAGCTCACTGATGAATTCTCCGGTGTGGTCTTTAAGGTGCAGGCCGGTATGGATAAGAACCACCGTGACTCCCTGGCCTTTATGCGCATTGTTTCTGGCGAGTTTGATCGCGGCATGCAGGTGACCCACTCCCAGTCGGGCCGTGGTTTCTCCACTAAATATGCCTTGACTGTTTTCGGTCGTACCCGCTCCACTGTGGAAACCGCCTATCCTGGCGATATTGTTGGCCTGGTCAATGCGGGCTCCCTGGCCCCTGGCGATACTATTTTTGCCGGCAAGAAGGTGCAGTTTGCCCCAATGCCACAGTTCGCCCCTGAGTACTTCCAGACTCTGCGCGCCAAGTCTTTGGGTAAGTATAAGCAGTTCCGTAAGGGCTTGGAGCAGCTCGAATCCGAGGGTGTTGTGCAGATTCTGCGCAATGATGCCCGTGGTGATGCTGCCCCAGTCATGGCTGCTGTTGGCCCAATGCAGTTCGAGGTTATGCAGGCCCGCATGGAAAATGAATACAATGTGGAGACCATCGCAGAACCTATCCCTTATAGTGTTGCCCGCCGCACCACTAAGGAAACTGCCCCTGAACTGGCCCGCCAGCGTGGTGTAGAAATCTTCACCCGTGGTGATGGTGAACTCATTGCCCTCTTTGGTGATAAGTGGCGCCTGCAGTTCATTGAGAAGGAACACCCAGAGTTCGAACTTGAACCAATGGTTGCCGACTAAACACACAGATTTAGGAGTTCTATGAGCATCCTCGAAGAGATTGCAAGTTCCGGCCTTCGGTCGAATAATGCCGTTCGTGGCTATGTCCGCTACCTTATTGCAAAAGCACAGATTTCCGGCGGCATAGTGGAATTCTCCCCCGGCCGTGAGGAAGGCACTCTCCACATTGGTCGCTTTCAGGTGCCAATGAGGGCCTTTGCTAGGCGCGTCGAAAAGCAGGGAACTGAATACTTTGAGTGGCTCAATACGCGAATCCCCGAAGTTCTCTGGGACCATGGTTTGATTCCGGATGAGATTGAGGCGGATACTCCTTTTGGTTTGGAGGCGGCCATCACCATTTTGGGTAGCCCCATCACGGTGTGTTTGAATAAAACCTACTATGCGGGTTTTATTAGTCTGCCGGTAAACTCCGCCCAATTCCAGGCCTTGGCGGCATCGGTGACTCACCCCACCGACCCATATCCCCTGGCCACCCTGGTCGAGGAGTCCTTCTACCTGAGTAGGGATGCCTACCTCTTCTATCAAACCTTGGGTTCGGATCTGCATTCTTTGGCTGCGCGGGGCACAATCAAAGCCCTGCAGGCAATTGGCACTTTTGATGGGGAATTTTTCCATTGGGCGAAGGGTCCGTTGCGTGAGGATATTCGTGACTATGGCTATAGCCACTGCATTCCTGCCTTTATGGCGGAGGATATTCCCCAAACCCAGGCCATTGCAATGTGTATTATTGAGGCCGCGCTGACAGTGACTCGAAAGAATTTCTTTGTGGTTGACCAGGGCATTGCCTATATTGGCAACCTGGATCTTCCGCAGGTCACCACCGCCATTATTAACGGGGTCACCGCCCAAGAAGCCCCCGAATTTATCAATAAAGAACAGGCTATTAGCCGCTATAAAGCTCGAAGGAGTTAATTGTGTTGCTGCGTCTTCTTGATGCAACACTCTATATTGGTGGAATCCCCATCCTGTGGCGCGAAATTATTGGCAATGTTTTTGGCCTTGCAAGCGCCATTGGTGGTATGCGCCGTTCCCTATGGGCCTGGCCCATTGGCATTATTGGCAATATTCTACTGTTTACCGTCTTCCTTGGCGGTGTGTTCAATACCCCACAAAATTTGGATCTCTATGGCCAGGCTGGCCGTCAGATCATGTTCCTTGCTGTCTCCACCTACGGCTGGGTGACGTGGAAAAAGAAAAAGACCGCGCGCACCCCGCACTGGGCCAGTGGCAAAGAACGCCTCTTTATGCTGGCCGTGGCCATTGGTGGCACCATTGCCTTTGCCCTCATCTTTAAAGCCCTGGGCTCCTGGGGTCCGTGGGCCGATGCGTGGATCTTCACCGGCTCCTGGCTGGCCACCTTTGGTATGGCCCGTGGCTGGAATGAGTTTTGGCTCGTGTGGGTTGCGGTCGACATTGTTGGTGTACCGCTGCTCTTTATGGCGGGCTACTACCCTTCAGCGGTACTCTACCTTGTCTACGCGGTCTTTGTGATTTGGGGATTTATTGTTTGGGTTCGCTCTTCTTCCCGAAATCCGCAACATCAGGCACATAGCGGTACATAGAACGCGGTGGACGCACATACGCATTAGGTCCGGGCTCAAGCTCGGGCCTTTCTGGGATCTTGGGGAGCTTCTTATCCAGGGCCTCATAAGGCACAGTGGATAGCAGGTGGCTAATCACATTGACGCGACTGGCCTTCTTATTCTCACTCTCCACCACATACCATGGGGACTCGATGGTATCAGTGCGGGCAAACATGGCGTCCTTAGCTCGGGAATAGTCCTCCCAGCGAGTGATGGACTGTAGGTCCATTGGGGAGAGCTTCCAGTGGCGCATAGGGTCACTCAGGCGGCTTTCAAAGCGCTTATACTGCTCCTCATCAGATACAGAGAACCAATACTTGCGGAGCATAATGCCATCCTCAATGAGGAGGCGCTCAAAGACTGGCACCTGGCGCATGAAGCGCTCATATTCCTCATCAGTACAGAAACCCATGACGCGCTCCACACCGGCACGGTTGTACCAGGAGCGGTCAAAGATGACAATCTCACCGGCACTAGGAAGGCGCTCCACATAGCGCTGGAAGTACCACTGGCCGCGTTCACGCTCGGTTGGTGCGGGCAGTGCCTCAATACGGCAGGTTCGTGGATTAAGGTACTGGGTGATGCGCTTAATCGCCGAACCCTTACCGGCCGCGTCACGGCCCTCCATGACAATAACAATACGGGCGCCGGATTCGACGACCCACTGCTGCATATCTACCAGCTCGGCTTGTAGCGCGAGCAACTGTTTTTTATAGCCCATACCCCCTATTTTAGGCAATCGTCTAAGACGATAATGGGCTGACACCAAAAGTGAAGCACAGATCACAAAAATCCCACTCCGAAGAGTGGGATTCAGGGATTAGGGTGTGCCCCATATTCGGGGCACAATGCGGGTTGTGGCTTGCTAGCTGACTCGCAGATTCTCATCAAGCTCCACAACATCTGGCTCTTCCGTCTGGAAGTCAGCATGAGTCAGTGGGAGCAAATCAAAATCCGGGCTCTCATCTGCGGCCTCAACAACCACGGCACCTGGGCGGCGCAGGCGGTCTGGGATACCCAGCTTCTCATCCTGGCTGCTTCGCACACCGAGGCGTGCGCGGCGCATCTGCTGGATACGGCGGCGACGAAGCTCTTCTTCCAACTTCACATTGCGGCGCAGCGCCCACAGGTACAGGACGGTGAGTGCACCCGCAATGACTGCTGGGCTCCACAGTGCCCCGCCATACATGAAGCCAAGGACCAGGGTCAGGATGAGCGCAATGCCCAATCCCATGAGGGTGCGCACGCGGCGCTGGTAGCGGGTCACACGCTGGGCTGCATCGGCCTTTGGGTCGTAGCCACCACGGCCACGACGACGCTCAGCAAAAGCAATATCCTCCGCGGTCAGCTCAGTGGAATCATCAATGACAACCTCCGGCTCTGGCTCCGGCTGTGGCAGGCGCTCATAGGTGGCACCCGGGTGCAGCACATCCGCAGGGCCCATAATGGCCTCATCAATGACCACGGTGGATTCAGGGGCGGAGTCAGCAACTGCAGACTCAGTATCTACAGACTCAGCAATTGGTTCGGCCTCAACGCTGACAGTGGTTTCTTCCACAGCGGCTGCAACAACCTCAGAATCGAGAACTTCAGTATCGACTACTTCAGAGTCAACAACCTCGGCGCTGTCAGCGACGACCTCACAAAGAACTTCTTCAGAAAGAACTTCCTCTACAGCATCCTCCAGGAGGGCTTCATCTTCGAGCAGTTCTGCATCGAGCACGTCCTGAGCTGCATCTTCTTCAATGATGTGCTCTTCTGGCTCGGCCTCGGCTACGGTGTCCTGCTCGAGTGGTGTGTCACCCAGGGCTGGGAGGGTGGCCTCTTCTTCTACGGTTTCGGCTGTGGCTTCGATGGCTGGTTCTGGCTCAGCAACTGCGGTGGCAGAGTCATCGGTGGTAGCTGTGGATTCAACGCCGGACGAAGCATGGGTTACTTCCTTCTTCCTAGAATGAGGGGCTGCGGTAGCACGGCCCTCAGCTGAAACAGTGCTTGGGGCATCGAGGAGGTAATCTTCATCATCACCAATCAGTGGGTCAAGATCACCCTCGACACGGGTGGCTTCCTCATCCAGGGCGAGTTCCTCGTCCAAGTCGAAGAAGCGTGGGCGACGGCGGCGTGGGCTGCCGTTTTCCTCATCACCCTTGAGGACCACGCGGGTTTGGTCAAAACCCTCATTAGTGCGACTAATTGGCTTTTGATTACGCAAAATCAATGGTGTGAGTACACACAGCCAAAGAAGCACAATGAGGACAATACCCAGAGGACCTGAAAGCATGAAGAGCCCTTTCCAAAACAGTTTACCGCAAATGATATTTCACGCGCATGGGCGTGGAGATCAATAAAATACTATGTGTTGTATCTGCTACTTGGCTTAAGGCGCGCCGTGATTGCGAACTTTAGTCACAGCTTTCACTTTAAGATCCTCACGTATCAGACCCATGAGATAGTGATCCTGCCAGCGGCCATTGATATGAATATTGCGTCGCAGATAGCCTTCACGGCGGAAACCTACCTTGCTCAAAACACGACCAGAGGCAGGATTATCCGGCAGATAGGTGGCATAGATTCGGTGAAGATTCGTATTGGCAAATACGTGATCAATCATGATGGCCAAGGCCATAGTGGCAATGCCCTGGCCCTTGAACTCACTAGCCACCCAATATCCAACCCAAGCCTCGGTATCTTCAAAACCACCGAGGGTCATCTGCCCAATGAATTGGCCATCAAGCTCAATGGCATAGGGCATACATCGCCCTTGGCGGGCCTGGGAGCGGCAATAGGAGAAATAGCGCAACCACCCACCAGCCGAGTGGGCATCGCCCCAATCCGGCATGGTGGGTTCCACGCGTCGAAGAATCTCTTGGTCCTTGAGGCGAAGGCGCGCCCAATCCGCATAGTCACGGAAGCGCAAGGCACGCACACGCAATAAACCAATAGGGAGTTCCTGCTCCCCTGCTACACCACGGGTAAAGGGAAAGGCCATGGTTAGTTGCGGGAAGACAGGAAGATGACGTCTACAATTTCGCCGGGGCGAATCAACTCCACATCCTCAGGGATACGGATCATGGCATTAGCCTCACCCAAACCGGCAAGCAGGTGGGCGGGGGCACCACTGGCCCCAGCAAGGCCCTCAACAAGATAGTCGAAGGTCTGGGCATCACGCATCAAAGAACCGCGCACATAGCCACGACGACCAGGACGGGACTCAATACGGTTGAGCGCACGGGCCTTAACCACACGACGATCCGGCTTACCCAAAGAAGCACGAATCAGTGGGCGAATGAAGACCTCAAAGCTAGCAAGGGCCGCAACAGGGTTAGCAGGAAGCAAGAAGATTGGCTTGCCATCAGCAATGCACAAGCCCTGAACAGAACCAGGGTGCATGGCCACACGGCTAATATCGAGCGGACCGAATTCGCTCAACACCTCCCTGAGCAGGGAGGATCCCATACCGCCTACACCGCCGGCAATAACAATGACCTCACTGCGCATGAGTTGGGCCTCAATAATATCGCGCAGCTTACGTGGCTCACCAATGGCAATACCCACACGGTGAACAGAAGCGCCAGCATCACGCCCAGCGGCAGCAAGAGCATAAGAATCCACGTCAAAGACTTGACCATGGCCAGGGCGGCGATCAATATCCACCAACTCGGGACCATAGGAAATCACGCTCAGACGCGGACGTGGATAGACCAGCACCTTTTCGCGACCGACAGCGGCAAGAAGACCAATCTGGGCAGGGCCAAGAACAGTACCCTGGCGCACAGCCACATCGCCCGGCGCAATATCATCACCAATCTGGCGGATAAACTCACCAGAAGCAACTGGACGCATTGGGGTAACGCGCTTTTCGCCCATGTCAGACCACTCATAAGGAAGAACGGCATCTGCCATGGCGGGCAGGGGTGCGCCGGCCTCAACACGCATGGCCTGCTTAGGCTGCAGGCGCAGTGGCTGCTGGGAACCAGACTGAACCTCACCCACAACAGGCATGGAGCGGGCTGGCTCATTGGAGACAGCAGACAAACCCTCATGGCTTTCACGGAATTCACCGGTATCGGCGCTACGCACCGCATAGCCGTCAATGGCCGCCTGGGGGAAGCTTGGCAGTGGCTCGGTGGCCACTACTTCTTCCGCACACATTAGGCCGAGGGCCTCATTGATGGAAATCCTGACTGGTTCAGGCGCAATAGTGGTGCGCTTAACCAGTGCTAGCTGTTCCTCAACGCTTCTCATCGCTTAGAATTTCCTTCAGATACTTACGCAGGCCAGGACCGTAGACTGGGGATTCAAGACCAAAGTCCACGCAGGCACGAATATAGCCACCAGGGTTACCGACATCGTGACGCTTACCCTCATGCACAACAATATGCACTGGGTGGCCTTCTTCGATGAGGAGCTGGATGGCATCAGTAAGCTGCAATTCGCCACCCTTGCCTGGCTTGATGCGCTTGAGGGCATCGAAGATGGCGCGGTCGAGCAAATAGCGGCCGGTGGCAACAAAAGTGGAAGGGGCATCTTCCACGGCAGGCTTTTCAACCATGCCCTTTACACTCTTGACATTATCGTGCTCGGTTTCGCCAATATCGAAAACGCCATAGTTGCAGACTTCTTCGCGTGGAACCTCCACGGCACAAAGAACACTGCCACCGAATTCCTGGCGCACGGCAGCCATATCAGCCATTGGGCTTGGGTCAATGAGCTCATCGGGCAGCATAACTGCCACAACATCCTCATCATCATCAAGAACATCTTCAGCCAAACCAACAGCATGGCCAAGGCCAAGGGGCTTTTCTTGGATTACGCCAACAGCATTAATGAGTTCTGGTGCGCGACGCACCTTAGCCAGCATCTCATCCTTGTCCTTGGCATCAAGAGCAGCTTCCAATTCAGGTTGCTCTTTAAAATGCGCCAGAACAGAAGGCTTAGCAGGGGCACTAATGATAGCCAGGCGGCTTGCACCCAAAGATGCTGCTTCTTCAGCAATACGCTCAATACCGGGGGTATCAACTACAGGCAGCAGTTCCTTGGGGACAGTCTTGGTTGCCGGCAGGAAGCGGGTACCAAGACCTGCGGCGGGCACAACGACAGTCTTGACCGCATGCACGTGCTCATTAATCGGTCTCATACCCAATACCATAACTGTTTATGAAAAGTATGGCGATGTGCCACTCCCTAGGCTAGTCTACAAATATGGAAAAGCTGCCAGTCTCAGAGGCCAAGAAGCACCTGCGCGAGGCCATTCGTGAGTCTCGCCGGGAGCGACTCTTGCACACCCCGGCCATTGAACTCACCGCGCTGTCTGATGCCACTGTTGACCAGGCACTACGCTGGCTACGCGCGATGCGCATCCCACAGGGCGCGACTGTGGCCTCCTTTGTTCCCCTGCCCGGGGAACCCATGTGTGCCGCCTCCCTGCCACTCTATAAGGCCTTAAACGAGGAAGGCTATACGGCCGTTTTACCTAAGATGGTCTTTGACCAGCTGCTTTTCGGGCCTGTTGAGCAGTGGCAGACCGAGGAAATAGAGGAAAAGAAGAATCTTTTCCCTGGGCTTCATGCCGGCAAGTTTGGCATTCTTGAGCCGCTCAATGCACAGCTGCCCTGGAATGCCTTGGATGTAGTTTTTGTGCCCGCACTGGCTGTGGACGAACAGGGCAACCGACTGGGCCAAGGCGGCGGCTTCTATGATAAAACCGCTGCCCAGAGTGGGCCCGGCGCAGATCAACCTGTTTCGGATAAACCTCTATATGTGGCGGCTATTGTCTGGGCCAATGAAGTACATGAGGTGCCCGTTGAGGGCCATGACTTACGGGCTGATGTCATTATTACCGAGGAGGGTTTTCGCTTTAGCGAGACAGAGCCAACGGTACAGTAAGATGCTAGAAAAAATCTGCACAGCCTAATGCTGGTTTAGCAGCAAGGGCTGTGCTACCAGCAGGAGTGCACGACTGGTTGGTGTGACGGGGATGCGTCGATAAGCAAAAATGGGGGTTAATCGTCCCATAGGTATGCACCACGACTTTAATAAACACAAGAACCCCAAGGAATTATTAGCAAATCTTCCAACCCCGGATCGCCCACAATATAGCGAGGAATATTTAGCGGCCCAGGACTTTATGGCAGAAATTGCTGCCAGCAAGAACCAAAGCGATGATACTGAGGCCTCAAAGATTCGCCTGCGCCCAAGCAAACTCAAGAAAAGACTGCGCGAAAAGCGCCATACTGAGGCCTTTTATCGGCTCCACACCTGGTTTATTGGGGCCATGGGCAGTAACTGGCGCGGGGTTTTACGCTTCCGCGCCATTCTTGCCGTGGGCTGCGTAATTATTGGCATTATGGGCAGCCTCTACCACCCTGGCGGCACCAATGGCTGGGTGGCTGCGCGCACCATGCCTCCCGGCCACACAGTGGAAGATGGGGATTTTATTGCCGCCCAAATTCGGCCAGAACCCCACCAAATGGTGCGGGTTAACCCCAAAGGGCGGGTCACCACCCAGCCTTTTACCAAGGGCCAAAGTGCGGTGGAACCGGCCTTTCTTGGCACAGATTTTAGTGAGCTCTTTCCTGACTATGAATTGGTGCCAATTATGCTCTCCGATGCAGGAAATTCAACAATGTTACACGCAGGAGATATAGTCTCTGTTGTTGCCTTAGTAGGAAATGAGACGCACGTTATCGCTAATGATGTTATGGTCGCTGTGGCCGCTCAACCTCGACTTTTGATTGCACTACCCCAGGATGAGGCATACCAACTAGCAGCAGCTTCCCTTAAATTACCCTTAACAGTTGTTTTGAAAACTACAAGAGACTCATGGTAGGCTTGCAACTCGTGTTGAAAGGCTTTAAAGATTTTATTTTGCGCGGCAATGTCATCGACCTTGCTGTCGCCGTTGTCATTGGTTCCGCTTTCACCGCAATTGTGACTGCGCTGACCACCAATATTATTAACCCACTGATTGCTCGTATCGGTGGCTCCGGCCCTGAGATGGAAGGCCTTGGTATTCAGCTTGGTGCTGAAGGCCAGGAAAGCACCTTCATGGACTTCGGTGCCCTGATCACCGCAGCAATCAACTTCCTGATTATTGCTGCTATTGTTTATTTCCTTTTCGTTGCGCCAATGAACGCCTATAAGAAGCGTGCTGAGGCAAAGAAGGCTGCCCTTGAGGCAGCAGAGGCCAAGGAAGCAGAAAAGGAGCCTACCGAGGTAGAGCTCCTGAAGGATATCCGCAATCTGCTTATTGCCAATGGGGAGGGCGGTTCTCACGCAGTTGCCTCTCATCTAAACCCCAAGGCTTAGGAGTCGGTTTATCCCAACTCCTATCAATATGCTCGGCCTCTGAAGGTCGAACATACCGCCTCCTCTTGCGCAGAGATTTCCGCACAGAGTGGGCATTTTCTTTATCTGCTGGCTGCTGGGACACTAGAATTCCCAGAGCTCTTTATCAACCAACTGGTCAATAATATGCTCGGCCATTGGGGGCAACATGGCCATGCCATCACGAATAGCTGGGCGGGAACCCGCAATATTAACAATGAGCGTGGAGCCGGAAATGCCCGCCACACCGCGTGAACAGCAGGCATCCACAGCACCACAGGCAAGACCGGAAGAGCGCAGCGCCTGCTGAATACCAGGCAGGGCTTGGTCGATAATAGCCTCAGTGGCCTCCGGCACCCTATTGCGGGAGCCCACACCGGTGCCACCGACAGTAAGAACGAGGTCGGTGCCGCCCACAACACCAGTCTCCAAGGCCTTACGGATCTCATGCTCATCATTGCTGACATGCACGGCACCATCAACCATAAAACCGGCCTCATGGACAAGCTCCACAACGAGGTCTGCTTGCTTGGCTGCCTCCCCCACGAGGATAACCAAGGATCGGCGGCGCGGTGGTGTAATCGGGGCCAGGAGGGCCTCCGGGGTTGGTTCCAGCAAATCATCAAAATTAACCGACATAATAACCTCTACTCTTCTAACCCGATTCTCTTGAATTTAGATTATCAAACCTGTAGATAAAAGTTTAGCCCGCTGTGAAAACAGCGGGCTTGAGCGTAGAACCTCAATAAAGCGGGAGACTAGTCGCTAGAAGCGAGGGTTACCTGGACAGTACGAACATCATTAGAATCTGGGCGGGTGACGCGCAGGCTAATAGTATCGCCCACATTATAGGAGCGAACAGCAGCAATCAGAGCATCGGCACTATCAATGGTGCGATCCTCCACACCAACAATCAAATCACCCTGAGTGATACCAGCTGCGGCGGCAGGGGCATTATCCTCAACCTGGGCAACCAAGGCACCCTCATACTGGCTATTCTGCTGAACACGAACACCAATCATTGGCTGGGTAACCTTGCCGGTATCAATGAGCTGCTGGGCATACTTGCGGGCAAGATTGGAAGGAATAGCAAAGCCCAAACCAATGGAGCCTGCCTGGCCGGAGCTACCGGTGCTGGTGGAGGCAATCACAGAGTTCATACCAATAAGATTGCCGTCCATGTCGACCAAAGGGCCACCAGAGTTACCTGGGTTAATGGCTGCATCAGTTTGGATGGCGTCGATAAGCGAGCTCTGTCCAGTAGTTTCACCAGAAGCACGGACAGGACGGTTAAGAGCGGAGACAATACCGCTGGTCACAGTAGCAGAGAGGCCGAGTGGGGAGCCGATGGCCACAACACCCTGGCCGACAGCCAACTGGGAAGAATCACCGAAAGAAATGACCGGCAGATTAGAAACGCCCTCAATCTGGACCACGGCCACATCGGTGGACGCGTCACCCGCAATAACATGGGCATTATAGGTGGTGCCATCATTCAAGGTCACAGTCACCTTGGCGCTGGAATCAGAAATGGCATCAGCAACCACGTGATTATTGGTCAGGACCTTACCATCGGAACTAATAATAGAACCCGAACCCTCATCGGCACTCTGGCTGGTCTGCACGCGGATGGACACCACGCTTGGCAGCACAGTGGCCGCCACGGACTCAACACTGCCGGTGGTGGACTGGCTGCGGTTAGCAACAGGCTGGGCCAAGGAGCTCACAACATTAGTTGGGCTATTGCCCTTATGCATCTCATTGACCACATAGCCACCAACGCCGCCACCAACAAGGGCAGCAACCAGACTCATGGCAACCGCGCCGGTCACAGGAAGACCTGCCTTGCGCTGTGCGTGCTTAGCACCACCCTCAGCAGAATCCTCTGCCCCAGTCATTTCCTCGCCGTTGAAAGAATAAACGGGCTGGGCAGCAGTCTGTGCAGAATTCTGGGCACCATTCTGTGCACCA
>JAUMTX010000005.1:0-55557 GCA_030530985.1 Corynebacterium sp. | reverse complement strand
TTCTGCACAGGAATCTGCTGAGTAGTCTCCGCAGCATTCTGGGTGCCCCAACCAGCATTAGGATCCTGGCGGCTTGCGGCCGCATAAGGATTATTCTCGTTAATATTCTGGTCGTTGATGTTCTTATCATTAAAGTTCTTATCGCTCATGCAACAAAGAATACGCCCCGCGGCTTCACATTCTCTAGGCAGTAACTGGGAGGTTACTGTGAAAGATCATATAAAAGCTCGCGGGGCGTAACGCTAAGAAAAAGCACTCAATCCCAATGCGAATCAGGAGGCGCAAACCCACTAATCAAGGGTGGTGCGACCAGGAAGAACCAGACGCATCAGTGCGCCACCACCAGGGTTTTCAAGGGCCTGGATGGTGCCGTCGTGACGCTCAACCACACTCTTAACAATGGAAAGACCAAGACCCGAACCTGGCATGGAACGCGACTGGATGGAACGGTAGAAGCGTTCAAATACCTTCTCACGATCCTCCTCCGGAATACCAGGACCCGTATCGGCCACTGTCAATTCCATATGGGAATCATCAAGCTGGCGCATATCAATACGAACCACACCATTTTCTGGGGACCACTTGGCGGCATTATCCATAAGGTTTAGGACACAACGACCAAGACTAAATGGGTCACCATCAAGGAACCATGGCTGCGTATTAATCACAAACTCAACATCATTACGGCGACGGCGTGCACGCAAGGAAGCATCATCAACAATGGTGACCAGATCCACTGGCTCCAACATATCTGGTGCAGAATCCTCACGGGCCAAATCAACCAAGTCACCAATCAAAGTGGAGAGCTCCTCCAGCTGGCCAATCACATCGCGCTCAAGATCCTCACGGTCCTTGGGGTCAATATTGGCACCGGACTTAGTCACCATCATGAGCAGCTCAATATTGGCGCGCAAACTCGTCAATGGTGTTTTAAGCTCATGGCCTGCATCGGCAACAAGCTCCGACTGGCGCTTGCGCGACTCCTGCAGGGCCGCAAGCATCTCATTAAAGCTTGTGGTCAACTGGGCCAACTCATCAGAACCATAAACTGGGATCGGGCTCAGGTCATCAGTTTCGGTCACACGGTTCACCGCAGTTTGCAGGCGAGTGAGTGAACGAAGTCCAGTAGCAGCAGCAAGAGTACCGGCAGAGATAGCAACCAACACACCGATACCACCGATGACAAGAAGCGCTACACCCAAGGAACTAATGAGGGAATAGGTGGAGGCCATATCCTTGGCCAAGACCACCACTGCCCCATTGGACCCACGGCGCACCAGGACACGAGTATCACCAGCATTACCCACTGAGCGTTCAGCATTCGCATGCAGGACATCCGAAATACCCTCGTAGGCAATATTATCGCCCACACCAGTTAAGGAATCCGCCGGAAAATAGGCGACCTTGGTATCAGGGTTATAGTCCTTGAATGCACGAATCTCACTTGCAGGATCGCTGGCGAAGCTCGCCGTCTGGGTCTTAGCCAGAAGGGAGCTTGCCTGATTCTCAAGTCCTGTTGTGACGGAGTTCGATAGAGAAGCCGAAAGGATCCAATATGCGGCCACGGTCATAACACCCACGGCCAAAGCCACCATACATGCAGTCACCAAAGAGAGCTGCCAGCGCAGCGAGGTGGTACGCGTATAGGGCGTATTGTAGGCTTCATTCGACTGGCCGTCACCAGCCGTGCGTAGGATCACAGGAGCGTCTCCCGGAGCACATAGCCAACGCCACGCACAGTGTGGATCAGACGGGATGCGCCATTATCCTCAGTCTTGCGGCGAAGGTAACCGATATACACCTCCAAGGCGTTACCGGCAGTTGGGAACTCATAACCCCACACCTCTTCAAGGATGGCATTACGGCTCAAAACCTTGCGTGGGTTACGCATGAGCAACTCAAGAAGAGCAAACTCAGTACGGGTCAAGGTAATCTGCTTACCTGCGCGGGATACCTCGCGGGTATCAGGGTTGAGCACCAGATCCTCAAAGACAAGCTCTTCAGCGTGGGTGGACTCTTCAGTCTTGATACTGGACTCTGCTGCGGAACGACGCAGCAAGGAACGCACACGGGCCAGTAGCTCCTCCAAAGCGAATGGCTTTGGCAGATAGTCATCGGCACCAGCATCCAGGCCAGCCACACGGTCAGGCACACCATCACGCGCGGTCAGGAGAAGAATCGGGCGAATATCGCCATCCGCACGCAGCGCGCGGGAAACCTCAAGGCCATCCATGCGTGGCATCATCACATCAAGGATGCACAGGTCTGGTTGCTCACGTTTAATCAGATCAAGTGCAGCTTCACCGTTTTCGGCCAGGGTCACAATATAACCATTGAAGGTTAGGGAGCGACGCAGGGACTCGCGGACTGCCTGATCGTCATCTGCTACTAGGATTTTCATAACTACTATTGTTACTCAAAAGCGAAGAATTGTCATCACTTAACGCGATGAGCCATTTTCCTTATACTACTCTTATACAAAATTAAGAGCCGGCCACCTTGAGTGACCGGCTCTCTGTCCTAAAAGATTAGAACTGCTCTACGTTAACCAGACCCAGCTTAGCGGCCTTAACGAGGCGGCGTGGGATGCGGTAGGTAGTGCCATCAATATTTACGTTCTGGAGGGCGACATTGTCGGCCTTCCACTGCGAACGACGTGCGTGGGTATTAGCACGGGACATACGACGCTTTGGTACTGCCATCTGTCTACTCCTTAAGCATTCTTCTTAGCGCGACGTGCCATGTTGCCATAGCGACGCTGGAACTTCTCGACGCGGCCAGCGGTGTCCATAACACGCTGTGCGCCGGTCCAGAATGGGTGGGATTCACTGGTAACGTCAACGACGATCAGTGGGTACTCATTGCCATCTTCCCAAGCAACGGTGCGGTCGGAGGTGGCAGTGGAACGAGTCAAGAACTGGTGACCCGTGCCGGCATCCTGAAATACTACCGGATGGTAGTCCGGGTGGATATCCTTCTTCATATCTTTCCTTACTTAATAGGACGGCGGGCTGTTGACCCTAATGGGTACCCAAAACAGCGAATCGCCTTAATTAACTGCTTTCCGTCCAGCCAACCATCTGGGCATGGGTGAACGGGCCAATTAATTTGACTTGTCTAGCTTAGTCGAGCACATGGGCTTTTAGCAAATCCCCCATAGCTGAACCACACCAACAACATTAACAACACGCCGCGCCGTCCTCAAAAATACAAAAATCAGCTCAATAACTTCCGAACAAGAAGCGCACTTTTCGAACGTGATTTCACCAAACAAAGCCACCACGAAACACAACCAAGCCCAGCATTCACCAAGCATAACAGCCTTTTTCGAACAACTTCGGGGGATTGTTCGAATTAGTGTCACCATCCCCGTGTATGCTTTAAAACATGAACGCGAAAGAGTTCGGAATTCCGATGACATCAAGGCCCATAAACGCCAAGCGAATGAAGCCCACCGGTACGAAGAACTCTACTACTCGAATAGGAGATGAATTCATGTCAACCCCCACCACCCTTCCAGTCCGTGCCCGCATCACCCTGCTCAGCGCTTCCACCCTTGGCTTCCTCGGCGCCACTCTTCTCAGCGCCACCATCAGTGCCCACTCCACTGGCCTCAATCTCATTGGCATTGGCACCGCCTCCTTCTATATCTTCGCCGCACTGGGCATCCTCGCCCCACTATTCGGCGCCATCGCCCTGGCCACCCTGCCTGAACGCGCCACCGAAAGCTACAACACCCCAACCAACACCGCCCCCGAAGATTCCTTTGCGGAAGGTGCCATGGTCCTGATTCTCGCTGCGGAATTGGTGGCCCCCACTGCCCTGCTTGCCATTAGCCTTAATGCCAATGGCCCAATCGCAATGGCGGCGACAGTATTCTTCGCACTGTGGACTGTAATGAATGCCGCCTATGGCATGGCCATGGCTGTGCGCGCCAAGGGCATCCATAATGAGTACAGTCGCGAGCTCACCCGTGCACGCATGCCAATCCAGACCATTGAGCCCCACTATGTTGTGCGCTCTGTCCGCTATATTGATGAAGCCCCACTCCCAGCTTCTCGACGCTCCACCGCCCAGTACACCCAGGCAAGCCAGCAGCCAATGGTGCGCCGTAACCAAAACACAACCCCCACGACACCAACAGCTCGTAGTGCCCGCGCGTCCGCCCCCCTGCCAAAGCGCACCCCGCAAACCCAGCAGCAAAGCCAGCAGCGCGCCACTACACGCAGCACCACTCGTAAGACCACGCCTGCCGCTAGCACTACTAAGGGCGGCAGTGTTTCCCGTGATGTCTCCCCTAGGAGGTATAGCCGCAATAACGAAGCAGCCTAAGGCGGATAGCGCTGGGCGCTAGGGATACTCACACCACCACAACTAAGGAACTTGATGGCCACCACACATCAAGTTCCTTTTTATATATGTAGAGTCTGAGGCGCCGGTATTCGTGGGGCATATTGGCATGCGGATCCGCACGCATATGCTGTTATACTGGGTAAATCCGAAAGAGGATGAGAGTTTTTCGCGATGATCGGCGCGCCATAATGCGGGCTGAAAAATCTCGATTATACAAAATTCTAATTCTCGTGTAAGATTGATTTTCGCTGTTGTCGAATTGTACGTTTTACGCCCATTCGGCTGAAGTGATTGAACTTTTTATACTGCATGAGCGGGGTTGGAGCCGTGATTGCAACAGTTGAAAAGAACAACACAAGCAGACGTGGGCGGCTAGGAGAAAGAAGACCCATGTCGGCTATTTGCCAGGTCACGGGACGCAAGCCAGGTTTTGGTAAGAGCGTCTCTCACTCGCACCGACGCACCAACCGCCGTTGGAATGTCAACGTGCAGCGTCGTAAGTTCTACCTCCCTTCTGAGGGTCGTACCATCACCCTGACTGTTTCTACTAAGGGCCTGAAGGTAATTGACCGCGACGGTATCGAGTCCGTCGTTGCTCAGATTCGTGCACGTGGGGAGAAGATCTAATGGCACGTAATGATATCCGTCCGATCATCAAGCTTAAGTCCACTGCAGGCACCGGTTACACCTATGTGACCCGCAAGAACAAGCGCAATAACCCTGATCGTATGACCCTGAAGAAGTACGATCCAGTTGCCCGCAAGCACGTCGAATTCCGCGAGGAGCGATAATTTATGGCTAAGAAGTCCAAGATCGCCAAGAATGAGAAGCGCAAGGAAATCGTCGCCCGCTATGCGGAGCGTCGCGCTGAACTCAAGGCTATTATCAAGAACCCTAATTCCACCGATGAAGAGCGCATGGACGCACAGTACGAGCTGAACCGTCAGCCTCGTGACGCTGCTGCCTGCCGCGTTCGTAACCGTGACGCCGCTGACGGTCGTCCACGCGGTTACCTCCGCAAGTTCGGTCTTTCTCGTGTCCGCGTTCGTCAGATGGCTCACCGCGGTGAGCTCCCAGGCGTGCGCAAGTCCAGCTGGTAATCTAGGAGTTTTGATATGAAGCGCAATAACATGAAAAAGGTGCGCATGGAGCAGTCGCGCCGTCCTAAGAAGAACCAGCTCAAGGCTGCTGGTATCGAGAAGGTTGACTACAAGGACGTCAACACTCTTCGTCTCTTCATTTCCGATCGCTACAAGATTCGTTCTCGTCGCGTAACCGGTCTGACCCCGCAGCAGCAGCGTCAGGTCGCTACCGCCGTTAAGAACGCACGCGAAATGGCTCTCCTGCCGTTCACCAGCCGCTAGGCCGGTATCTTCGTAGCGATAACAGTACTACCGCTCGTGCCTCGGCACGGGCGGTTTCTTACGTTATATCTATTAACCAGTCAATATTTCTTTTACCCGCTTCGGTTTGTTATGCTTTAACCTATCGAAAGGAGAATTCTGTGCTACATGCGTCACTGATCGACTTAGGTGAACAGGCCTCTCATTGTGAAGATGAGGCAAATGCACGTGGCGTGCTTCGTGAGGCTCTGGATTTGGCCCGTAACGCGGCCGACCACAACGCTGACCCAATTGAGGTAGCAGCGTGGCTTTCGCAACTCGTCAAGGATGTCCTTTCAAGCCCAGCTATAACTTCTAATGCTCGTCTTGCAGGTGCCTTTGGCCGCAAGGAGGGTCTCCCTTCTTCCCCACTGGTCCTTGTTGATGCGGATTCGCACTTGGTCGAGTTTTTCCAGTCTGCTGGGTATAACGCAAAGGCAGTCGAACTTAATGATCCTCATAGCATTGAGGCCATTATTGCCCGCGCGGATTTAGGTGAGCCACTTACTCGCGAAGAAGGTAAGCGCCTTGCCGACTATGCGCTTGAACATCGACCACCAGCACTCCAGGTTCAGGATGGTTTGCCATCCAAGGAGTCTTCGGTTGATATTCATGCCGATTTGATTGTCCCCGTTGTTGCCATGGCACGCTGGGCTGCTATTGACTCTGGTGTTTGTTGTTCAAATACCATGGTCCGTTTGAATGAGCAGACCAGCCTACTGGCTGCTGAGACTGATTCCTTGAGGGAGGCATGGAGGACTGGTATGGCCCTTCAGCTTGCCAATTGGAGCGACAAGATTCATGTGGAGACATATGAAGAAATGTCCCAGATTCAGCGTGCCCAGTTTGGTGCCAGCGCCCGTGCGGTTGCGGATACTATCCGCGCTGTTGCGGACCGTTTAGCTAACAACAGTTTTTAGTCGCCGAAAGGATCCATGATGGCAGGTAATGTAGGACGTCCAAGGAAGCAAAGTCCAAGGCGTCGTGGCAGCACCGCGCGTGAAGAAATTCTGGATGCTTCCGCCGAGCTGTTTACCACCCAGGGTTTTGCGACAACCTCTACTCATCAGATTGCTGATGCTGTGGGCATCCGCCAGGCATCTTTGTATTACCACTTCCCGTCCAAGACGGAAATCTTCCTCACTCTTCTGAATTCCACAGTGGAGCCTTCTATTGCTTTGGCTGAGGAGCTCACTGAGGCTGATTGTGAGCCAGCAATGAAGCTGTGGGCCCTTGTGGCCGCTGAGACGCGTCATTTGCTCTCCACCCGTTGGAATCTGGGTCGTCTGTATCAGCTGCCAATGGCCGCTTCTGAGGATTTTGTTGAATTCCATGAGAAGCGCACTGAGCTTTATAATGCCTTTACTGATTTGGCAAAGTCGTTGCTCACCGATGCGGATGATCACCGTGCGGAGCTTCCGTTCTATATTGCCCAAAGTGTCACGGAAATGCGCCCGAATGATGGTGCCGTTCCTGAGCCTTTGAAGGAAGGCTACTTCCCGGAGCTTTCCGTTATGCTTGCCGACGCCGCTCTCGCTGTCCTCAATGCTGATTTGCCAGTGGATCGTATTGAGCGCGCTTTGGTTTTGGTTGCTGGTGCCAATATGGAACAGGATCCAAGTATCTAGTACCAGCACTCCCCTTTCGGCTTCCCCCGCATTCTGCGGGGATTTTTTATGCCCTTATGCCAAACCCCGGTCCTTTCGCCCTTATGGGCAAGAACCGGGGTTAGGTCTAGTGGGCGCCTATTTTAGGCGGGAGGGAAATTGCTTAGCCACCACCAGGTTGGAGGGGCACCTACCCAACCTGGGTTGTTCTGGAACCAGGTTGCCCAGCGTGCGCCGAACCAGATTACCAGTGCACCTGGGACGGTGAGAAGGAGCCACCATGCGGAGCTACCGCTGGAGCCACTCTTCTTTCCTGGGGTTTCTGGGGTTGTATCAGTCTCATTTTCGCTCGGCTGAGTCTCAGTGCTCTGCTGGGAGGAATCAGAGGAGGCAGCGGTCAAAGCCTGGAGTGCAGCATTATAATTAGCCAAGGCATCATTGATTTCAGTAACATCAGTGGATGTATTGGTCACTTCTGCCAGCGCGTTATAGGCCGTGATATACGCGTTCTTTAGCTCAGTGGAAGCACCGTTATAGTCAGCTGCCTTCACAGCCGCATAGCCTTCAATTGCTTCGCGGGCCTTTTGGTTTGCTGCGGCAACTGCAAGGGCGTTATTCCGGGCGGTTACACGACCGGCAGGATCTGCATTGGCATACGCCTCTTGCAGGGCGTCTGCCTGCTTCTTATCAATTGTGTAGCCAGCAATGTCATTCCACTCGCGCCAGGTCTTGGCAGCATTAGTGAGCCTAGTAATGAGATCAGTGATCTTCTGTGGGTCTGTGACTACTGGATTTTGCCCCGTAACGGCTTGCTTCAGGTCATCAACCGCATTATTGTAGGCATCGGTCAGTGTGCCGCTACCAGTAGCGCCGCCATTTTCCTCGAGGGCCTTCAGTGCAGCTGGAATTGCTGTAGACAGGCCGATGGCTGCTTCAACAGCCTTGGCCTTTGCTGCATTATCTCCAGTGAGGGCCTGGGTCTTAAGGACTGAATACCGCGCCCCGTTAAGATCCTTACCATATTCGTCGAATGCATAGTCAACCAGCGCCCTACTAACACTTGCCGTCAAATCGGCGATGCTGGTGTTAGTGCCTTCTTCTGCAGCGCTAAGACTTGGATGGGTAGTGCTACCTTGGGTGCTTACCACAGCAGCCAAGAAGCTCTTTGCAAAGGCCAAAGCATCGCTCGCTGCTGTGAGGTTACCTGGGATAGAAAAGGAGCTGCGAGAGTCAGTTAGCTTCAGTGCCTTGGCAACATTGGTCCATTCTTCATAGGCACTTTTAAGGGAAGCCGCGTTTTCCTTGTTGACGTGCGTGAGGGAATTCTCGTTAATGTAGGTCTTTTGCGCGGCGAGAATATCGGCCTGGGTTTTGCCATAGTACGTGTACGAACTCGCAATACCGCTCAGATTATCTAGTACGTCTTGTGGTACCTCATAAATGCCAGGCTGGTTGCTCAAGCCCGTGAATGTATATGGTTGCGCTGTACTAGCGTAGAAGCTGCCATCAACAAGTTCATAATAGATTTTAGCCTTAACCGTATCGTAACCGGTCACGGTGGCCGTATTGTTGGACACAGCGGTGTAATCCTGTGGCTCGTTATCGCCACTGTACAACTTGACCTTGATCTTGGAGCTATCAGCCACGGTTACAGTAGCTGTTGCTGGCGTATAGGTACCAGTGCTTGGCAGTGTTGACTGAGTAGATATTTCCAGGTTCCTGCCCGCCTCGACTGTACGGGACGCCGGGAAAGTGATGCTGATGCTGTTAAGGTTGTCGGCGTTGACTGTCTTGGTATAGGAAATCTTTACTTCCTTAACCGCTGTATCGAAAGTCTTCTCGTTTCCATCCATGGTGCTTGTAGAGCCATCAGTCATTGTGACCGTAACCGTACGAGTCCAACCGTCAATATCGTAATTAACTAGTGAAATCTTAGTTGACTGATCTTCGGATCCCAAAGTCACGACCAGGTCGAATTCGACTGTATCCCCAATAGTTACAAAGCTATGCTGTTTTTGAGCAGCATTGGTGCCTGCATACAGATAGCCGAATGTCTCTAATTTACTGCCATTATCCCAATTGGGTCCACCAAGACTACCATTAGTAAAAATTGGCCTAGACTGGGTGGTTTCCTCTGCAGCGAAAGCAGCATAGTGGCCGCTGCTTACGGCAGAAATCTGTGTAAAAGCAAGTGCGGTAGCCGTGGCCACAGCAATGGCTGATCGTGAAAAATTCTTCACTCTCTCACAACTTTCTAAATATTTAGATTGATGAATTCTTTACTAATGGTACGCCTTGTTAATAGCCAGTTCCATTTTCGATTGGCATCTACATGGAACTAACTGAATGCAGTCCGTGCGTAGGGGCAGCCCCCGCATAAGAACAATGCCCACAGCATGCCCCATACACAAAAGCCCCCAGTACCACGTGGGACTAGGGGCTAAGGCGTTTAGACCTATTGGTCTAATTATTAAGCTACGGCGCTAAAAGCAGCTGATTGCTTATGGGTTTGGTGGGAAGTTGCTGTACCACCACCACATAGGAGGATCGCCGAACCAACCTGGGTTGATCTGGTACCAGCTGACCCAACGTGCACCAATAATGGCTGCAATGATAGCTGGAACGCCGAGCCACCAGATGGAGCTACCGCTGGAACCGCTCTTGGATGGCTCTGCTGGAGTCTCCTCATCAGTTTCATTGGTGCTTGGCTGCTCAGTGCTAGTGGTGGTGTTCAGAGCTGCAGTGAGGTTATTATAGGCCTCCACGAACTCATCGTTGGCCTTCTTAAGGGCTGCAGGATTAGTCTCAGAATCGATCATTTCTGGCAGCAGGCTAGCCTTCACCTGGTATGCAGCCTTAAGGTCAGGATCCGCAGTGATGTACTTCTGAGTCGCACGGATAGCGCTGTCCTTGGCAATATTCCCGCTAGCGGTAATGCGAAGCTGAGCAAGGTTGGCTGCTACGCCAGCGGTTTCGTCACCACTGTTACCGGTGCTCTTATAATCTACCACAATCTTATTCAGGAAGTAATTGCGCTGAGTTTCGGACAGATTCGCAATAGCTGCAACCTGATTGTAGTTGGCAAGAGCAGGCTGAGCGTTCTCCAAAGTTGCAATGAGCTCAGCGATCGTCTCTGCATCGACAACTACTGGATCGGCAGTGTCATTTACGATGCTCACGAGCTGTGTCAGCGCAGCATTATAAGCATTCGCGATGTCATTAGTACCAGAAGCAGCCTGGTACCGCGCAACTGCCTGCTTAGCCAGACTCATCTGCCAGTCAAGACCGTTCTTAGCGATAACTGGGGTTAGAACAGTGGTGATCTCAATGAGATCATTAAAGCCCTTACCTGCAAGCTGATTCTTGAGAGCAGTCTTCTGACCGGTAGTCAAGTGAGAAGTATTATCAATGCCGTATTCAACCAGGGCCTTGACAACTGCATTGCTTACTACATCGCTGCTGGTATTCTGCGCAGCAGTAACAGAGATGCTTGGATGCGCATCTGGGTTAGAAGAACTGTTGACAGAGGCCAAGAAAGTATTAGCACGATCCAAGAAAGACTGGGCAACGTTACTGGTATCTGGCTGCCATGCGGGGACAGCATAGCCAAGGTTGGCTGCGGAAGCTACACCGTACCAACCTTCAAAGTTTGGGGTTGCAAGCTCGGCGAAATAACCGGAACTATTATCAGTGGTGCCGTCTGCTGCACGACGCTTCGCAATTTCATCATCGGTCTTGCCAAAGTACTTGCCAATAGCCTCGTACTTAGCATTAATATCAGAAGCTGTGTCTGCCCACGCCATGGATGGAACCATGCCGTTTGGTGCAATGGCGGTAATGCTCAACGTTGAAGCAGTTACCACTGCAATGGCGCAGCGGGAGAATTTCTTCACTCGTCTAACCTTTCCTAGTTAACTACTTTAAAAACTTCTTACAAACTTACACAAATAATAAGAAAATTTCTAATTTTCCTAAGAGAAGGCTAAAAAGCGAAAGTGATGCACCCCTAAAAATGTCCAAAAATTGCGCCCGCTATGAAAAAATGGCGGGTAGTTGTCTGTACAACTACCCGCCACATTATGGGGGATTTAAAGCCGGCCACGCACTCCAGTAAAACTAGTGCGCAAAGTGACGGGAACCAGTCAGGTACATGGTAACCCCGTGGGCCTTGGCGGCCTCAATAACCTCATTATCGCGAATGGAACCACCCGGCTGCACAACAGCCTTCACACCAGCATTGGCGAGAATCTCAAAGCCATCAGCAAATGGGAAGAATGCGTCAGAGGCAGCAACGGCACCGCGCGCACGCTCCTCTTCACCAGCCAAAGTATTGGCGCGCTCAACAGCGAGCTTGGCAGCGTCCACACGGTTTACCTGGCCCATACCAACGCCAACAGTGGCGCCGTCGCGGGTCAGGAGAATGGCATTGGACTTCACCGCACGAACACCGCGCCACGCAAACTCGAGCTCTGCAAGGAGGGTGGCGTCGGCAGGCTCACCGGCAACCAGAGTCCAGTTGGCAGGGTCATCGCCCTCAGCGTCGATAGCATCGCGCTGCTGGACGAGCATGCCACCAGAAATTGGGCGTAGTTCCTTACCGGTACGGCTTGGGGCCTCGCACTCAAGGATGCGGATATTCTTCTTCTGCTCCAGAACCTCAAGGGCACCTTCCTCATAGGCAGGGGCGATGATGACCTCAGTGAAGATTTCGGCAACCTGCTTGGCCATTTCCACGCTCACTGGGCGGTTGGTGGCAATCACGCCGCCGAAAGCGGAAACTGGGTCACAAGCGTGGGCGCGACGGTGCGCATCAGCAATGTCCACATCGGAAACAGCAATACCGCAAGGATTAGCATGCTTGATAATAGCAACGCAGGTCTTTTCATGATCCCAGGCAGCGCGCCAAGCAGCATCACCATCGGTGTAGTTGTTATAGCTCATTTCCTTGCCGTGGAGCTGCTTTGCCTGCGCAATACCGTACTCGGAAGCGGAGGTGTACAGTGCTGCGGCCTGATGTGGGTTTTCGCCATAACGAAGTTCATGGCCGCGGTCATAGGCATAGCCAACCCAGGCTGGGAACTCAGTCTGCTCGACCTGCTCGCCCAGCCAGGTCGCAACTGCCACATCATAATCAGCAGTGTGGCGGAAGGCTTCCATGGCAAGAACGGTGCGCTGTTCACGAGTGAAACCACCATTCTTGACTGCCTCAAGAACAGAGTCATAGGACTGTGGGCTTACAACTACAGCCACGGATGGGTGGTTCTTTGCTGCAGCGCGAACCATCGAAGGCCCGCCGATATCAATCTGCTCCACGCAGGCATCGAAGTCTGCGCCGGAGGCTACAGTTTCACGGAATGGGTAAAGATTAACGACCACTAACTGGAATGGCGCTACGCCAAGCTCATCAAGCTGGGCAAGGTGATCTTCCTTGCGGGTATCGGCGAGGATACCGGCATGAACTCGTGGGTGCAGGGTCTTAACGCGACCCTCCAGGCACTCCGGGAAACCTGTCAGTTCCTCAACTGGAGTTACCTTGATACCAAGCGCAGCAATCTTTGCTGCGGTGGAACCAGTGGAGACAATCTCCACACCTTGGGCATCCAAGCCCTTGGCCAGTTCCTCAAGACCGGTCTTGTCATAAACGCTGATTAGTGCACGCTTGATGGGCTTAATATCGCTCATTTTTACCTTTTCTCGCCAGTTATTTGGGACTGTCCTGCGTAAAGTTCTTAATGACCTCTACGATAAGCTGCCGCTCCTCGATTTTAATTCGCTCGTGGAGGGATTCTTCCGTATCACCGGGTTCCACTGGCACTGCACGCTGCGCAATGATGGGGCCCGTATCAACCCCCTCGTCCACACGGTGGACGGTTGTACCGGTTATTTTTACCCCATAGGCCAAGGCGTCACGCACTGCATGAGCACCCGGGAATGAAGGCAAAAGCGCCGGATGAGTGTTGATTACAGTGAACGCATGAACAAACTCTGCGCCAAGAATTCGCATAAACCCTGCGGAAACTACAAGGTCTGGGTTCAAGTCACGCACGGTTGTTAGCATCTGCGCATCCCAAGCGGCCCTATCTTCGCCCTTGGCAAATGGGACCACAATACTAGGAATGCCGGCTGCCTCTGTCCTATCAAGGGCTGGGCAGGCTTTATCAGAAACAACGGCGATAATTTCGTAGCCTACTGCGGCATCAATTAGTGCCTGCAAGAGGGTTCCCGTTCCGGAAACTAGAATCACGACACGGTTAGCCTGCGTCTGGCTAGAAGAGTTGCTCACGTCAACTATTGTAATGCCCAAGCGCCTGAACTACCACACCCATCTAAAAGACCAGCTCAACCCATAAAGAAAAAGCCACATACACAGAAAGTGTATGCGGCTTCAAAACTAAGTACCCACTAGGCAGATACTGCGAATGTAAATCCTGCGAATACGGACTATAGCTAAAAGCTGTCTTTATTCCTCAACGTCATTATCCTCAGCGCTAGCCCGGCCACTGCCCTTTTCACCTTGAGTAGTTCCAGTGTTCTTTTCTTGGGCCTGGGCTTGCTTCTTCGGAGTGCTCTTCTTTCCTGCAGGGCCCATAGTTGGCTTCACAATGGTAGAAGGCTCTTCATCCTCAGGGCTGATCTTGGTTGCGGCAGCCTGCTGCTCAGCAATAGCCTCACGCTGGCGGGCACGGCGCGCCTCCAAGCGCTGGCGGGTTGCCTCAATACGTGCCTGGCGCTCAGCCTCCTTTGCGGCGGCAGCCTCAGCATCCTCATCAACCTCCGGGGCCTTAGGGCCAAGGCTCACAATCAAGTACACAATAAGACTTGGAAGCAGCCACCACACTGGCATGATGAGAATGGCCAGGAAGCTAATAGTAACAAGACCATAAACACCAACGGTGCCAGCATTCATGAACAAGGCCCAGGCACTAATAATCGCAACCCACACAGTGGCAGCAAGAATATGTAGGAAGCGTGGGCGCTTACGGTATGCCACCACCACTGGGGCAATAATGCCCAGCAGCAGCAAGAAGAACATGAAGCTATGGGAGTTGGATGGCAAAGCCGCAACCACTGGCAGTGGTGGCATTGGAACCAGAACGGAACCAAAAACCGAAATATGGGCGGCGCCAAAAACAAGCTCAGCACCGTGGACAATACCGGTTGCCATCAGCAGCGCATTGGGCAAGTACAGCAAGGAAACAATGCAAACCGCAAGCTTGCCACCAGTGGTGGAATAGGCATCCAAGGAATCAAAGATCGCGGGAATATGGCCCAGCAATGCAAAGAAGTAGACTAATGCGCCCATAATGGTTGCCCACTTGCAATACTCAAGGGCAACAACGGCGCCATCAACTAAGAAAGTAGGAATCCCCTGACGGCGAGCAAGGGAGCGCCACAGTCGTGCGCCACAACCAATACTCAAGGCAGCCACATAAACTAGCAGTACACGGCCATAAATCTGCCAAATGGGGGCGATGCCGACATTATAAACAGCCTGCGCATCCCAGACCATACCAATGGCCACCGACACAATAATAAGAGGGAAAGCCAATCCAAGAATCCAGATGACCGCCAAGTCACGTGGAGTGACACGATCCTCAATAATTTTTCGGGTTCGGTGGGCAACAATAGCCATCATAAAAAAGACCGGAGCGAGCGGAATGAGACCCAAAATTTGAGTATCACTAGCCACTTGTGCACCATTAGTCACTAATAATATTTGGCCAAGCGTCGCCGGAAAGGCCACAAAACTTGTGTCCGTAGACATCAAAGCGACCATCGCAATGAGGATGCTGAAGGCCACAAGAAGGATATGTGGCAGGGCCATTTTAAACCCAAAATAGCGGAATTTCCCCTGCCATGTTTTACGATCAATTACCCGCTTTACTTGCGGTTTTGTATCGGCAGGTACGGTCGATGCAACACGTCGGGTACTGCCAGTACGAGTGGGGCCAAGATTCGACCCTGAATTGCGACCAGTCTTCCGTTCCACCCCATAAACTTTGCCATGAGAGAAGCAACTTTGGGGTCATGGCGCGCCGAAAAAGGGGTTGCACATCAAGAAACACTGCATTACGATTATGTAACGAGTTGATAACAAGCACCGATGAGGAAGGGACTCACCGTGGGCAAGCACGCGAGGAATACCACCGCCGCAACTGTAAAGCGCGGCGCTCGCGGCGGCATCGCAATTGCCGCTTTGGCGGTTAGTGCCACCGGCACCGCCAGCGCAGCTGGCGCATTGGCCGCTAATGTTGATGGTAATTTTACCGCCAACATCACTGATTCCACCCATGCCATTTCTTTGGTGAACGCATCTGCGTCTGAAACCAGCACCGATGCACCTATTATCGCCAGTGTTGCCAGCACCCAGAATCTTGATTCTGCAGATGCTGATGCACCAATTACTTTCTCCTTTGACAGCGAGGCAGATTCCCTTAATGCCGATGTCATTGGCCAGCTTGGTGCTTCCACTGATTTCAATGCGCAGCGCATGCATGAGGATGAGCTTGCACGTCTTCCACTGACCGTTCGTCCGGCCGAAGGCACCCTCTCCTCCACCTATGGTTCCCGTTGGGGCACCGTCCACCACGGCATTGATATTGCCAATGCACTGGGCACCCCAATTGTCTCCGCAACTGACGGCACCGTCATCGATGCCGGCCCTGCCTCTGGTTATGGCAACTGGGTTCGTGTTCGCACCGATGATGGCTACATCCTGGTCTATGGCCACATGGAGGCCATCCTCACCAGTGTCGGCGCCCGTGTAAGCGCCGGCGATCTCATCGCCCTCATGGGCTCCCAGGGCCAGTCCACCGGTTCGCATCTGCACTTTGCGGTCTATGACCAGCAGGAACAGGCAATTGACCCACTGCCATGGCTGGCAGAGCGCGGCGTCATTATCTCCTAAACCTCGAACCTAGCCCAGGTTTTTAAAATACCTAAGACCACAAAAGCGGCCGAACATTTCTGTTCGGCCGCTTTGCTTATGTTCTTCTGCAGCTGCTGTGCAGCTGCTGCGCAGCTTGTGTGTGTCGTCTATAGCTTGTCCATTGGCACATTGCCCAGCAGCATAATGCGCACGGTGCCGTGGGAGCCAAAGTCCACCATGATGGTTGGGGCTGGCTTGGAGTTGGTTACTTCCTTGACCGTGCCCAAACCGTACTTGGCATGATTGACCAAATCCCCCGGCATGAGGTTCTTCAAATCCTTGCTGGAGGAGCTTGCAGCCGAAGATGCGCTGCCACGTGTGGAGCGTGGTGTGCTGCTTGTTGTGCTGCTTGTTGTTGTCCCACCATAGGAGTTGCGGGAGGCGCTGGAACCATAGCCGGTATTGGTGGATTCAAAGAAGTCGCGGCGGCTTGGGGCGCCACCTTCCCAATGAATCAAGCGATCCGGGATATCCTCCAAGAAGCGGGATGGCGGATAGTTCTGGTAGCTATTGAACATATGTCGCTGGTTGGCAAAGGAGATGAAAAGGCGGCGCTTAGCACGGGTAATGCCCACATAGGCCAGGCGGCGTTCCTCCTCAAGGCCGGAGGGTTCCGTAAAGGAACGGCTATGAGGGAACATGCCATCCTCCCAGGCAATGAGGAATACCACCGGGTATTCCAGGCCCTTGGCGGTGTGCAAGGTCATGAGTGCGACCACATCCTGAGGATCGGCACCCTCCTGCTCATTGCTTGGCACCTGGTCGGCATCCGAACGCAAAGAGACCTTTTCCAGGAACTCCGCCAAAGAAGGCTCCTGGAATTCACGGGCCACCTCAAGGAACTCCTCCAGGTTATCCACGCGGGACTGGTCCTGCGGATCATTGGACTTCTTCAACTGGGCCAGGTAGCCCGTCTCATCCATCACGCGCTGCAGCAGCTCATCAATGGTCAGGCTCTTAGCGGCCGCCTGCAAATCCTCCATGGTGTGAACAAAAGCACCCACCAGGCTGCGGGCACGCGGAGCCAAGGAAGCAATATGACCATGGGTGGCATCCTGCATGCCCTCCCACAGGCTCACACCCATAGTATTGGCGTGGGCGGCAATAGTATTAATGGTGGTTTCACCAATGCCACGGCGCGGCTTTGGAATAATACGGCGCAGGCTCACATCATCAGCCGGGTTTTCAATCACACGCAGGTAGGCAATCATATCGCGGACTTCTTCACGCTCAAAGAAGCGAATGCCACCAACAACCACATAAGGGATGCCGGCACTCATCAAGGTTTCTTCCACCGTGCGGGAGCTAAAGTTCATGCGATACATAATCGCCATATCGGAGTACTTATAGCCATAGTCGTGCAGCTTCTCAATCTGCTGCACCACATGGTAGGCCTCATCACGCTCATTGGCGGCCTCATAGCCCTCAATGACCTCACCATCACCCAAGTCCGACCAGAGCTTCTTATCCTGGGTGCGCTCATTATGAGAAATCACCGCATTGGCCGCACTCAAAATATTTTGGGTGGAGCGATAATTCTGATCCAAAACAATAGTGCGGGCTGTCGGATAATCCTCATTAAAGTGCACAATATTACGGATAGTGGCGCCACGGAAGGCATAAATCGACTGGTCCGCATCACCCACCACACAGAGCTCCGGGCCGGGGAAAGCACCAGCAGCATGCTCCTCCGGGCTACCCACAAGCAGGTGCACCAATTGGTATTGGGCATGGTTCGTGTCCTGGTATTCGTCGATAAGCACATGGCGGAAACGACGACGATAATTTTCAACCACGGCCGGGTTAGTGCGGAAAAGGCGCACAACATGGCCAATCAAATCATCAAAATCCACCGCATTAGCAGCAAGAAGGCGCTTTTGGTATTCGGCGAAAATGGTGGCAATGGCCTTGGACTGCGGGTCATTAGCATCAGCGGCGGCCGCATCCGGGCCACGCAAATCATTCTTATAATTGCTGATAACCGAAAGGACGCCACGGTCTTTCAGGCCGCTGTCCTTCAAATTCAAATCCTTCATAATCATATTAATGAGGGACTTAGAATCGCTCGTATCATAAATGGTGAAATTGGAACTCAGGCCGGCAATGGCCTCAGCATTTTCACGCAAAATACGCACGCAGGCGGCGTGGAAAGTCAAAATCCACATGCGGCTACTAGCAGGGCCCAGGCGCTGCGCAATACGCTCACGCATCTCCTCCGCAGCCTTATTGGTAAAGGTAATGGCCAAAATCTGGCTTGGCATGACATGACGCACACCAAGAAGATAGGCGATACGGCGGGTCAAAACAGTGGTCTTACCGGAACCCGCGCCGGCCACAATCAACAGTGGGCTACCGCTGTGAGTCACGGCCTCCTGCTGGGGGCCATTGAGGCCATCTAAAAGCTGCTGCGCAAGCTGCTGCGGATCAGGGGTGAAATCCGCAAAAGAGGGGGTACTAAAGTCATTCATACTTCTACGGTACAGGAATAGACTAAAATCACATGTATGAGTGAGCATGAATTTGAAATCCGCATACCAACAGGCACGGATGACCCGCTCTCCGATGCTGAGATTAAACAGTACCGGGCGGAAATTGACCGTCTGGATCGCGTTATTTTGGATGCGGTGAAACGCCGCGCCACTATTAGCCAAGCGGTGGGTCGTACACGCATGGGTTCGGGTGGTACCCGCCTGGTACATACCCGTGAAGTGCAGATTATCAATGAATTCCGCGAGGAGATTGGTGAGGAAGGACCAAACTTGGCTAATCTCCTGCTGCGCATGGGTCGCGGGAAGCTATAGCTCATATCCCAGATATAGGGACGTGAGAATTACCTCATTATCTTCGAATATGTGGCCAGCTCACCCAAAAGAGACTACCCTAGATCCTGGTTTGTTTTAATTTATTTTCTATTACTTTTTCAAAGGAGCAACTACTAATGTCTTCTGACATTACGAAGTCTACTGAGTGGCAGGACCTGGCTGCTCATCTTCATGAAATCAAGGACACCAACCTTCGTGCACTTTTCGCAGCTGATTCTGAGCGTGCCGCTAAGTTCAGCTTCGACGGTGCCGGCCTGCACGTAGACCTGTCCAAGAACCTCATTAATGAGGAAACTGTGGCAAAGTTCGTTGCTTTGGCTAAGGCTGCTGGTCTTGAAGACTACCGCGCAAAGATGTTCTCCGGTGAGCACATTAATAACACCGAGGATCGTAGCGTGCTCCACACCGCCCTGCGCCGCCCAGCCTCCGAGCCATTGGTTGTTGATGGCCAGGATGTCACCGGCGATGTCCATGAGGTTCTTGGCCGCATGGGTGAATTCTCCGATAAGGTCCGCTCCGGCGAGTGGCTCGGCTACACCGGCAAGCAGATCACCGATGTTGTCAATATCGGTATTGGTGGTTCGGACCTTGGTCCTGCCATGGCCGTTAAGGCCCTGCGTTGCGACGCTGCCGCTAATATCACCAGCCATTTTGTTTCCAATGTTGACCCAGCCGATATGGCTGCAGTCCTGGGCAAGGTTAATCCTGAAACCACCCTCTTCATTGTGGCTTCTAAGACCTTCACCACCCAGGAGACCCTGGCTAATGCTCACGCTGCTAAGCGCTGGTTCCTCGAGAGCGCCAATGATGAGGCTGCTGTGGCTAAGCACTTCGTTGCTGTGTCCACCAATGCTGAGAAGGTAGCCGAGTTCGGTATCGACACTGCCAATATGTTTGGCTTCTGGGACTGGGTTGGCGGCCGTTATTCCGTTGACTCCGCCATTGGTCTTTCCCTCATGATTGCCATTGGTAAGGAAAACTTTGAGCAGTTCCTTGCTGGTTTCCGCGCCATGGATGAGCACTTCCTCAATACCCCACTCGAGTCCAATATCCCATTCCTCATGGGTATGCTCGGTGTTTGGTACGGCGACTTCTTCGGCTATGAGACCCACGCTGTGCTCCCATACTCCCAGGACCTGGGTCGCTTCCCTGCATACCTGCAGCAGCTGACCATGGAGTCCAATGGTAAGAGCGTGCGTCACGACGGCACCGCTGTCACCGTGGATACTGGTGAAATCTACTGGGGCGAGCCAGGCACCAATGGCCAGCACGCTTTCTACCAGCTGATGCACCAGGGTACCCGTGTTATCCCAGCTGACTTCATTGGTTTTGCCCGTCCACGTCAGGACCTGGCCACCGCCGATGGCACCGGCTCCATGCACGACCTGCTCATGTCCAATTTCTTCGCTCAGACCAAGGTTTTGGCTTTTGGTAAGAACGAGCAGGAGATTGCTGCTGAGGGTGTTCCAGTTGAGCTCGTTACACACAAGGTTATGCCTGGTAACCGCCCAACCACCACCATTCTTGCTGAGGAACTCACCCCATTCATCCTTGGTTCCCTCATTGCTCTCTATGAGCACATTGTCTTTACCGAGGGTCTGATTTGGGATATCAACTCCTTTGACCAGTGGGGTGTTGAGCTTGGTAAGAAGCAGGCCGGCGACCTTCTGCCAGCTGTGACTGGTGCTGAAACCCCAGATTCCGGCGATAGCTCCACCGATGAGCTTATCCGCTGGTTCCGCGCTAACCGCTAAGGAGAGTCCGATGACTGCTGTTTACCTTGACGATCTTCGTCTAGCCCGCCGCCTTGCTGAGGGTGCTGGCGATATTCTGCGTGCCGCCCGCATTGGTGGTCTGCTTGCCGACCGCACCCTCGGCGATGCTGGCGATCAGATTGCCCAGGCGTGGATTGCCCGCGTTTTGGAAATCCACCGCCCTGAGGATGGTGTTCTTTCCGAGGAGGCCGCTGATGACCTCACTCGTCTGAAGAAGACCCGCACCTGGATCATTGACCCATTGGATGGCACCCTGGATTATTCCTCCGGTAGCCAGGACTGGGGTGTCCACATTGCTCTGGTTGAGGCTGGTATCCCAACCAAGTGTGCTGTCTCCCTGCCTGACCTGGGCACCGTATTCAGCAGCGGCGATGCTAAGGCTGTTGGTGGTCCGCTCACCAAGAAGCTCGTTGTCTCCAAGAACCATGAGCCTGAAATTGGTAAGGCCATTGCCGATAAGCTCGGCTATGAGCTTAACCTCATGGGTTCTGCCGGTGCTAAGTGCATGCACGTTCTGCTCGGCGACTATGATGCCTATATCCACTCCGGTGGTCAGTATGAGTGGGACTCCGCCGCCCCAATCGGTGTGTGCATGGCCGCTGGCCTTCACTGCTCCCGTCTGGATGGCAGCCCACTGCGCTATAACAATAATGACACCTTCGTCTCCGACTTCCTCGTATGCCGCAAGGAAATCGCCGACGAGCTCCTTGAGGCCCTGGCTGCCTACAAGGAAGAGCACGGCCATTACTAAAGGCTAGTGCCGACATTTCCATTTTTGTGGAATACACAAAAAGCGGGAAGATCCACACGGATCTTCCCGCTTTGGCGTAGCTAGCGTATTTACTTGGCTACCGGTGCGAGAGTATTCTGCACTGCCTCAACCATGTTGCGCAGGGATGCGATGCACTCCTCCCAGCCGCGAGTTTTCAAACCGCAGTCAGGGTTGACCCAAATATGGGGCAACACCGCCCTATTGCGGCGAATATGGGCCGAAATTTCTTCCACGCTCGGTACCCGTGGGGAGTGAATATCCCACACACCAAGACCAATGCCGCGACTAGCCACCAATGGGGACTCGGCAAGACCAGTGGCCACTGCCCCACTATCGCGAGCCGCCTCAATACTGATCACATCCGCATCAAGGCCGGCAATAATATCAATGATTTCCTCAAAGGCCGAATAGCACATGTGGGTATGAATCACCGTGGAATTCTTGGCCCCGCCAGTGGCCTGGCGGAAAGCACGAGTGGCCCACTCAAAATACTCAGCCTGCTCTGCCTTCTTGAGTGGCAACAGCTCACGAATAGCTGGCTCATCCACCTGGATATGCTGGGCGCCCGCTTCCTCTAGGGCAGCAATCTCAGTGCGCAAAGCGGCCGCAATCTGGCCTGCCGTGACTGCCAGCGGCTGGTCTTCACGCACAAAGCTCCACGCAATAATGGTCACTGGGCCAGTCAGCATGCCCTTGACTGGCTTAGCAGTCAGGCTCTGCGCATACTTAAACCAGGAAGTACCCAAACCCTCCGGGGCCGGCGTGACATCAGAATAAATAATTGGGGGTCGTACGCAGCGCGAACCATAGGACTGCACCCAGCCAAAGCTGGTGGTAGCGCAGCCAGGTAGTAGCTCCGCAAAGTACTGGACCATGTCATTGCGCTCCGGCTCACCGTGCACCAAAACATCAAGGCCCAGTTCCTCCTGGAGCTTAATGCACTCAGCAATATAGGCCTTGATGCCGGCATCATAGGCATCGCTCGAAATACGGCCGGCACGATAATCAGCGCGCAGGGCACGAAGCTCCGCAGTCTGTGGGAAGGAACCAATAGTGGTGGTTGGCAGCGGGCCCAGGGATGGCTGGGAGGCCACACGCACCTCGAAATCATCGCGGTAGATCTGCGCCACCGAGGTATCTACCTGCACCTTTGATGAATGACGTGGAAGATTCTCTGGGTGCAGAATCTCCTTCCACTTGTCATAACCGAAACTCACCCGGCTAGCCAAGGCATCCGGGAAGGACTCCACCGAGGAATCATAAGGCACATGAAGCAAGGAGCAGGAACTGCTGCGGGCAATGGCTGGCGCACTAATATTGGCGCTGCGCGCCGCATTCTGCTCTGCAGTCAGGGCCCAAATATTGCGGCCATCCACCACACCAAGAATAAGCGGGGTGCGGGTGGAAATCGGCTCCGATGACGCGCTGCGCGTAGTCACATCAATGGCAAGGCCTGCCAGGCCCACGCCATCCAAACTATCAATGAGCAAATCTGGCTCACCGAAATAACTTGCCACAATGAGGTTATTAAACTCACGAGCCAATTGGCGATACTCTGCAACCAGGCTTGCCCGAATCACTGGATTCTCGGCCAGGAAATCCAAGGCGAATACTGGTTCATCAATCTGGATAAAGCCAACCCCTGTCTTAGCCAAGGCGCGAAGAATCACGCGGAAGGCCTCAAAGAATTGGATAAGCAGCTGCTTATCGTAGGGTTTGTGCAGATCGGAGAGATACAAATAGGTGGCTGGGCCGACCAATACTGGACGGATCTTGTGGGCCGGAATGCCTGCTGCAATGAGGGTTTCTACCCCATCAAGGAAGATATCTGCCTTGGGTGCAAGGTTCAGGCTCTTCTCATCCACTGCCTCCTGCAATTCAGGAACAATGTAGTGGTAATTCGTATTGAACCACTTCTTCATTGCTGCGGCTGGGTGATTATCCCGGCCACGCGCCGTGGCGAAATAGGCCTCCAATGGTTCAAGCCCTGCAAAGCGGGCTGGCAGTACGCCCAATGCGGCGCTCAGGTCCAGAACACTGTCATAGAGGCTGGTGCCGATAGTGGGGATGGAATCAAAGCCTGCGGCTTCGAGGCCCAAAGCGTAGCTTGTGTTGATTGTCCTGGCGGTATTCAGAAGCTCTTCTTCATCAATACGGCCGGCCCAGAAATTTTCGAGAGCGAACTTGAGTTCGCGCTTGGCCCCAATGCGGGGTGGTGCTGCAATAGTGGCAGCAAAAAGATTGGTCATGAGATAATCCCTCGTTGATCCTCGTCAATAAGTGGCGGTACACAGCAGGTAAAATCGGACTTTGCGCCTCTATGCGGCTGGCTAAATGGAGCGGGCTGCGGGCGTATACCGTAGCGGGACTGTCCCGGATTCTCACCGGAGTTCCCTGTTTTTCTTCCCGGATTGGAAGACTGTGTACCACTCAGTCTAGTAGACAAAGCGGTCTAAACAAAATAGACGTAGAAAACTATCCCCTGACCAGGGATTAGATAAAAACCGCAAATCTTATTTTTACTTACGGCCAATCACAATAAAGTGTGGGCGTGAAATATGGCCCGGCGCGGTACCAAATTGGGCGTCCAAATCAGCCACTTCTGGCACGGCATATACGGAGACATCCCTAAAGCCAGCTTCAAGAAATACCTGCTCATAGGGCGCGACATCACGAACGCGACTCAATGGCAACTGCGACATGACCTCTGCGGTATAGGTGGCACTAAAGCGCTCTGGCCCTTCATTGCCTGGCGCACTAATATCCACACCTTCCCCATCCGGAAACCATGGGGCATCAATGCACACCGCTACCCCACCGGTTTTGAGTACCCTATGCCATTCGCGCACCACATCCAGCGGGGAGCGCATGGTCCACAGCACAAAGCGGGCCGTAATGAGATCCACAGTGGAATCGACAATGGCGAGGTTCGCCGCATCTTGGCGGCTTATAGACAGATCTGCATATTCCTTGCAGTGACCTGCAGCTATCTCAATCATGCCCGGCGCGTGGTCAATGCCCATGGTGCGCAGCCCCATGCCTGCTAACAGCGTGGCCATAAAGCCAGATCCGGTGCCAATATCGAGGGCCAGTGCTTGATCCTTGCGGGTAGGAAGAGCTGCAATAATTGGCCGGAGTTTTGCTGCCCATAATGCCCGCTCTGCTTGGGTGCGTGGGCTGTGGAATTGGTAGGCGTCATAGTGCCTGGCGCGACGGGTCCAATAGGCATCGAGTTCCTTTTGGATATCGACGAGGAGTGCTAGTGAACTCCCGGCATAGGAATCCGTATTGCTGAGACTGCGGGCTGGTTCACAAGGCTTCATTTCTATCATGCTATTAAAATTCGTGCATAAAAGAAAACCCACAGGCACTGACCTGCGGGTTATTGCGCCCCAGAGAGGAATCGAACCTCCGACACCGGCTTTAGGAGAGCCGTGCTCTATCCACTGAGCTACTGAGGCAATGAGGTTTAGAAAATTCTGTTTTTAAACCGCATTCAAGGATACACCAACTTAGGCAAAGCACGAAATATATCGCGCATAATCCGCCTAATCCACAGTTTTCAATACACTAGTTGCATGACCCATGTTTCTATTATCGGCATTGGCACCGGCAACCCTGAGCACCTTAGCCTCCAAGGGGTGAAAGCCCTCGGCTCCGCACAGGCCATTATCTCTATGGATAAAGCGGCCCGTGGGCTTACTGGCGCCAATATTCTTGAGGATGTTCGTGAGCAGATTATTAGCGAACATGCCCCAGCCGATATTAGGAAGATCTCTATCCCCGACCCAAAGCGTGACGCCACCAACCCGAACTATGAGGAGGCAGTCGCACAGTGGCATAATGAGCGCCGCCAGCGCATCGCCGCAGCCATCGAACCCTTCGAGCATGTTGCCTACTTGGCCTGGGGTGACCCCAGCCTCTATGACTCTGCCCTTCGTATCTTTGAAAAAATCCCGGGCGTCACAATCAGCATTATTCCTGGCATCACCGCTATCCAGGCACTCTGCGCCGCCCACACTATCCCACTCAATAGGTTGGGCGCTCCCATCACCATCACGACTGGCCGCAAATTACGTGAGCGCACTACCCCACTCACGACCGATACTGTAGTCATGCTTGATGGTGAGGATAGTTGGCTCAGCCCCGCAGCAGCCGACTGTGATATCTACTGGGGTGCCTATGTGGCCATGGACCAAGAAGTACTACTCCACGGCAGTGTAGCCGACATTGGCCAAGACATTGCACAAAGAAAAGCCGCACTCCGGGAGGAGCACGGCTGGATTATGGATATCTACCTCTTGCGGGTATAGCGCAGCATTCGGAATCGCGCCGGGCTACCGGCAACAGTTCCCTTTTCACTGGTGCGCCAGTCAATCAGTACCTCTGGTTCACCGAAAATCTCGGGGTCAATGGCAGGGGCATGGACCGCGCCGGGCACGACTGTGGCCAGTTCCGCATCCACCTCGGTGATAATGAGTTCATCGGTGTGGTCCATAAAGGTGGCATAGACTTGACCGCCACCCATGACCCAAAACTCTGCTGCCTGGTCCCGCATTTCTTCCACACTGTGTACTACAGTTGCCCCAGGGAATTCTTTATCGCCCCTGGTCAACACATAGTTGGTGCGGTTTGGCAGTGGGCGGAAGCGCTCCGGCAGACTATCCCAGGTCTTGGAGCCCATGACCACTGCACCGGTGCCAGTGGTTTCTTTAAAGAAGGCCAAATCCTCAGGGATGTGCCATGGCATGCTCTGCCCATCACCGATAACTCTGTCACGGGATTGGGCCCAAATGGCGCGAATCATACGGCAACCGGGGCGCTAATCTTTGGGTGAGGATCGTAGCCAATAATCTCAAAATCAGAGAAGTCATAGCTAAAGAGATCCTGCGCCTTATTCAGCTTGAGCTGTGGGTATGGGCGAGCCTCACGGCTGAGCTGCTCCATAACCTGCTCGCGGTGGTTGTCGTAGATATGGCAGTCACCGCCGGTCCAGACGAACTCACCAACCTCAAGGCCAGCCTGCTGGGCAAACATGTGGGTCAGCATGGCATAGGAGGCAATATTGAAAGGCACACCAAGGAACATGTCTGCGCTGCGCTGGTAGAGCTGGCAGGAGAGCTTGCCATCAGCCACATAGAACTGGAAAAGCAGGTGGCACGGTGGAAGAGCCATATTGTCTACTTCTGCCACATTCCATGCGGAGACAATAATGCGACGGGAATCAGGGTTATTCTTAATCTGATCCAGGGCCTGGCTGATCTGGTCAATGTGGCCGCCATTAGGGCTTGGCCAGCTGCGCCACTGCACACCATAGACAGGACCCAGGTTGCCGTCCTTATCGGCCCACTCATCCCAAATGTGAATATCGCGCTCAAGGAGCCAATTGATATTGGAATCACCATTGAGGAACCACAGTAGTTCGCCGATAATACCGCGGGTGAAGACCTTCTTGGTGGTAATCAGCGGGAAGTATTCGGAGAGGTCAAAGCGCATCTGCTGGGCAAAAAGGCTAGTGGTGCCGGTGCCGGTGCGGTCAGACTTGTGGGTGCCCTCCGCAAGAATCTTGCGGAGCAAATCCTCATATGGAGTTGGGATGGAAGCCGAGTTGGTCATGGGTCTAAGCTTAGACTAAATTTCGCATTTTTTCATTCCCTGAGAGCCACCACTTTTCACCAGCCATATTCCAGACAATTCTGCCTCATCCATACCTTTACCTGCACTAATAGAAGCTTAGCTGTATCTTCGCGGCGGCTCCTGCCCTCGTGGCAGTCCTGCCCAACCGCTATGATGTAATCATGGTTTCTCGTCGCGATTTTCTCATTGGTACAGGCACCCTTGCTGCAGGCTTAGCTCTTGGCTCGGCTGCAGCCCCGAAGGCCCATGCCCTTGGCCCGATTCTTGGCACTGTGCTTGATTATGCCGCTGGTGTTCCAAGCGCCCAGGGTATTAAGAATGCCGGTCATCTGGGTGTCGTGCGCTATGTGTCGGATCGCCGGCCAGGCACCGAAACCTGGATGCTTGGTAAGCCATTGACCGCCAATGAGGCTAATGCCGAGCGTGCCCTTGGCCTTGGTGTGGCCAGTGTGTACCAGTTTGGTAAGGGCGATACGGCTGATTGGAAGGCCGGCTATCAGGGTGGTGTTACCCACGCACAGAATGCTATTCGCATTCACTTTGCAGCGGGCGGCCCAGTTAACCGCCCCATTTATGCAGCCATTGACGATAACCCAACCTGGGCGCAGTATGACCAGCAGATCCGCCCATATTTGCAGGGCTTTAATGACACCCTGCGCGGATCTAATTTGATTCTGGGTGTCTATGGCAATTTCAATGTGCTTAATTGGGCCATGAATGATGGCCTGGGTAGCTACTTCTGGCAGCATGACTGGGGTTCTAATAGCCAGATCCATGAGCGCGTCACTATTCACCAGAAGGCCGGTCTTGCCACCACTATTGATGGTGTGACCTGCGATGTGAATAATGTTTATGCTGCTGACTGGGGCCAGTGGAATTTTGTGGCCCAACCGGTGGCCCCACTCTTTGGTGGTAGTTCCATTCCGGGCATTGTTCTTCCCCCACTACCGGGGTCGAGTCTTTAACCTAAGACCCACTATGACCAGGCATTTTATGGCCTGGTCTTTTTCTTTGTAAATTTTAAGCAAAAACTTTGGAAAAAACTATTGCACCGGGGGTTATTCGGTTGTTATTATCCAGTTAAGTTTTACCTCAAACTAGCCTGAAAGGTTGGATTTTTCGCATGAAGAAATCCCTCTCTATTTTGGCAACCACTGTGACCAGCACCCTGGTTGCCGCCCTTCTTAGCGCCACTGGCAGCACCGCCTTTGCGGATGAAAATACAACCAGTGGCAGCGAAATTATTAGCAATGCCACCTTCACTTGGGGGCTCACCCCTAATCATTCCTCGGTTCGTCCACCTTTTGGTGGCTCCCGCTACTTCTCCGTGGGCGACCCTGGCACCCTTAAGGGTGAGGCGGCTTATAGTGCTGAATCCGGCAATGCCTCTGTCTATCACATCTACCCTGGCAACCAGTCACCAGTGACCCCTACCTACGCCACCCGCGCTGACTATATCAAGAATGGCGGCGCCCAGTTCTTCAAGTTCAGCAATGGTACCGGCACCATCAAGGCCGATAAGTCCGTCACTATTAACTGGACTGGCACTGGCGTTATCAATGACCTGGGCGGTTTCGTCACCTACTGGTTTAGTGATCCGGTACTCACTATTGACAAGGACGGCAATGGCAGCCTGCGTGCTAATCTCCGCGGCTACCAGGCCAACCGCAAGGAAGCTACAGTCGGCGCTCTGCTCGAAGAGTGGCCTGACCAGGAGCTCGCCACTTTCAAGGGTGTGAGCCTCGAGGCTACACCAACCACAACTGACCTGACCCCACGCTGGACTGGCGTCGGCGCACCAGTTCGTGATGGTGGCACCCCGCAGACATTCGACGAAAACCGTGGTTCATGGCCTGCTGATTTCGTCCGCTTCCATAACTTCACTCAGTTGGCTGAGTTCTTCTACACCACTGGCAAGAGCGATGAGTTCAAGGTTCCTCTCCCAATTACCTTGAGCTACACCATCGGCGCAGTTGAGGAGCCAAAGAAGCCTATCGACGCCTCACCAGAGCTCCCTGATGAGTCCAAGCCTGCGCAAGAGTCCCCAATTGATAAGGTTGCTGAGCCAGACAAGGAAACCGCAGCTCCTAATGACCCATCTCATGGTGCTGCAGGTACACAGCAAGGTGGCAACGAGGAGGCAGTTGCAGCTCCACCGGCTAAGCCAGAAACGGAGACAAGCCCATCCGAGAACAAGCCTGTTGGTGATACCAAAGAGCAAAAGCCTGGCCAGGACATTGACTATGAGGATGCCGACTCTACTCCTACCAAGAAGCAGAACCCAATCATCCAGTTCATCCTCAATGTTCTGGGCCTGCCATTGGTCATCCTCCGCGCTATTCTTGGCGTATTTAAGGTCAGCTAGCGCATCGACCTAATCCGCAGCACAAAAACCTACACTCCAAAGCCCCTGGTTAACAGGGGCTTTGTTCAGTTGCACACCCTCCGACGCCACCAACCCCAACCTGTTACTGGTATAGTTACACCAATAGAGTTTTCAACCCACACATGAAGGAGTGATGGTGGATACCAAATTTTCCATGGCGCTACATGTTTTAAGCATGATCAGCGAAGAGCGCAATACCCTATCCTCCGCTGATATTGCCCGCAGTGTTGGCACCAATGCAAGCTATATTCGTAGACTTTTGAGCACGCTGAAGAGTAATGGAATCATCACCTCCCAGCAGGGCAAGTCCGGCTACACACTGGCTAAAAGCCCCGCAGAACTTTCACTTTTTGAGATTTACTGCGCCACCCAGGACACTAGTGGCGTCACTGTTTTCCATGTTCACCAGCACCCGAATCTTGAATGTCCAGTGGGCAAGAATATCGAAAATGCCATCAACCCACTATTTGCAGATGCGGTCGCCCAGCTCGAAGCTTCACTAAAAGACCATAGTCTCCAAGACGTGATTGACGGACTCTATCTTTCCGCAGGCGTCTGCAACTAATCTGCCATTTCACCACACAATCACACTCTCACAACCCTGCTCCCCACAAGAGCAGGGTTTTTCTTTACACCGTATCAATCATGGCACATTGCCAGCGTCAAACTTCCAAGCCGTACTATTATTTTGGCGGGATTACCAGGCAATTTGCCAAAATCACTGAAGCCTGGCATACTTGTACGTGTTACTGATACAGTAACAACTAATATTCATTTACTACCGAGATAGTTCCTCGAGAAAGAAGTTCATCATGAAGGCCGCAGTCATCACCGACTACAAGAAGGACAATATTAACCTCGACATCCGCGAAGTGGAGCGCCCAAGCGTTGGTCCACGCGATGTTCTCATCAAGGTCACCGCTGCAGGCGTCAACCCTGTGGACAATATGATTTCCCGTGGCGAGGTTAAGCTTATTGCTCCTTATTCCCTTCCCCAGGTGGCGGGCAATGAGGTTGTTGGCATTGTGGAATCTATCGGCAGCCAGGTTGCTGCTTTTGCCCCAGGTGACCGTGTCTTTGGTCGCCTACCATTGGACCGCATTGGCGCCTTTGCTGAATATGTGGCTGTTGATAGTGATGCCCTGGCGATTGTGCCAGATTACCTTTCCGATATTGAGGCTGCTGCTGTTCCACTCACTGCCCTGACCGTCATGCAGGCTTTTGACTTGATGAAAATTAAGCCCGGCGCGAGCATCTTTATCTCCGGTGGCACCGGTGGTGTTGGCACCATGGCTATCCCACTGGCCAAGGCCAAGGGCCTGAAGGTAATCACCAATGGCTCTGCTGAGCATGAGCAGCGTGTTCGTGACTTGGGTGCCGATGAGTTCATTGACTATAAGACCCAGGACTATACCCAGATTCTTCATGATGTGGACTATGTTCTCGATACTCTTGGTGGCGATGAGACCGAAAAGCAGATGCGTATCATGCGCAAGGGTGGCCAGCTCGTATCCCTGCGTGGCATGCCAAATGGTGAATTCGCCCAGCGTATGGGCTTTCCGCTGCTAAAGCGTATTCTCTTTAGCCTGGCAGGCCGCAAGTTCGACACCATGGCCAAGAAGCATGGTGTTAAGTACCACTTCATCTTTGTTCATAGCGATGGTGCACAGCTTGGCCAGGTCGCAGAGATCCTCAACGACATCAAAGTCACGCCTTCCATCGACACTGTTTTTGAATTCTCCGAGGTCAACCGCGCCTTGGAGAAGATCGACACTGGTCGCTCCAAGGGCAAGACTGTCATCACTTTCTAAAACACATCCACCACGCCTCATCCACCACACAAATACCACCACTCCCCGCAAGGAAACCCCATGTCCTATATCACCACTGCTAATAAATTTCTGACTGTTGATGGTCTGCGTATCGCCTACCGCGAGGTAGGGACTGACTTCGCCCATCCTGCACAGAAGCACACCCCGCTCATTATGCTCACCCACCTCGCTGCTGTTCTGGACAATTGGGATCCAGAATTTATCGACCACCTGGCTAAAAACCACCATGTCATTGTTATTGACCTGCCGGGCGTTGGTGCCAGTGAAGGCACCGTTGCCGACACTATCGAAGGAATGGCAGGCCAGGCAATCCGAATTATCCATGCGCTGGGCTACGAAGAGGTAGATCTTCTGGGACTGTCTATGGGAGGCATGATCGCCCAAGAAATTGTGCGCGCCAAGCCTACCTTGGTTAAGCATCTTATCCTTGCCGGCACTGCCCCGCGTGGCGGCGTGGGAGTCGACCGCGTGACACCTGTGACCTTTGGTTTCATGGCGCGGGCTGCGATTCGCCGCAAAGATCCTCGCCGCTATATCTTTTACCCACTCACCAAGGAGGGCAGCCGGGTGGCAGGCCATGTACTCGGGCGCATGGCAGAGCGAAGCAAAGCCCATGCGGACAAAGCCATGAGCTTGCGTGGCTTTTTCACCCAACTCAAGGCTATTAAGCGCTGGGGTACTGCTCCGATTGATGACCTTGGCTTCATCACTCAACCAACCCTCATTATTAATGGCGATAAAGATAACCAGGTGCCAACCGAAAACTCCTATGCCATGCATGGGAAGCTACAGGGGCATGCAGCCAAAAGTGAACTTATTATCTACCCAAATGCGGGACATGGTTCCATTTTCCAATACGCCGAATCCGCTGCAGCAAGCATCCACGAATTCCTAGTAGAAGAGTAAAAGCCAATGTCCACTATTCTCATTACCGGCTCCACTGATGGTATCGGTAAAAAGTTGGCAGAAAGACTCATCAAGGAAGGCCACACGGTACTTCTCCATGGTCGCAATCCCCAAAAACTAGAAGCTGTCCGTGCTGAGCTTGCAGCTCCACAGGCCTATTGTGCAGATCTGAGCACAATCGAAGGTGTCTTTGACTTAAGTAGGCAGATCCTGCGCGAGCAGACTCATATTGATGTTCTACTCAATAATGCTGGCATCGGCGCATCTGAAACCCGGCAGCTCAATGCCGACCATATTGAGATCGGCTTCATGGTTTCAGTATTAGCACCCTATATTCTAGGCAATGAACTAGCCCCACTTCTGGCGCATGGAGGACGAATAATCAACACATCCTCATATATGCACAACTATGCAGAGATTGGGAGCATCAATACCGTGGCAGGCCCACTACCCGACTTTGCACTCGAGCAAAACTACAGCCCTGCACGCTCCTATAATAATGCGAAGCTCTATGCCATGTGGCTAAGCCGCTATCAAGCACGCCACTTTAAAGAAAACGGTCGCGATATTGCCGTCTATTCCTACCACCCAGGACTCGTAGCGACCAAACTCACCGGCTACTCAGAAGGCCCAACACCCACCACTGCCCTGCCACCTATGATGGTCGATCTGGATGAAGGCATAAAAACAGCCCACTATCTGTGCACCTCAACAGAGATCGCAGCAGATAGCGGACAATATATTGACGAGTCGACTCACACCGGCCCATCAGACAAGGGCTATAGCCCCCAGAATGAAAAGGCACTCATCGACTACTGCAATAGTGCAGTACGCCAATATCTACATGGCGCATCACCACACCTGGATCCCAGCGGACAAAACTAGAATAAAACTAGCGGTATAGGCAAAGAGTGTGTTGATTTTTAGCGTATTACCCCTGCTAGTAAGAAGTTTTTGGGCGTTTTGAAATGTAAGCCCTGTTTCGTGTTTTCAAGCGGGTTACCATCACTGTTTATACGGTGATTGGTAGCCCGTTTTTGCTAGTTAAAGAGCATTTTTTAAAAATTCTAGAATCCGTGCATGTCGAAGATTCATGGTCCGCATTGTAATTGCATATGCGTAAATACGGGACGTATAAGAGGACGCAGCGTTGGCGCTGCACGAACTGAGGGCGCACCGACACAATCAAGCATGCACATGCCGCTGCCAAGAAGAGCGCGGCTAAGCAAGAAACGGACGGCACACAAGGTCACCCATGATTGACGGTAAAGCCCCTGGTGAGCTTGATCATGTGCCAAAGAAACGCATCAAGATCCAGCAGAAACGCAACACACTGCGCAGGCTCATAGAAAACGGGACCTTGTTCACCTATTTGCAGCAGAAGAACAAGATCCCTGACGTACCAAAAACAAACAACGCCATAGAGAACCAGAATAGACAAATCCGAGGGGTACTTGAACATCACCGGGGATTCGACCTATACAAGCAACTCCAAACCGTGTGGTGGTACTGCTATAAGCGTACCAAAATGTTATACACCATATCATGGTTGACACTACCAGACCACGCAGAGATATTCCTCAAAGCCACACCATCCCGCGATAAGCTAGAACAGTACCTCAACAGTAACGAAACAACCAACTAAAAAAAACAAGGCGCGATCGTATATCATACACAATCGCGCCTCTACTTTTGACTAGCTACTCATCAACACAGTCGTGGCCTATTCCACCAAAACTAGATAGTAATCTCATCCCCATCAACAGTGCTGGACTTTGGCTTGGCCTGCTTAGGACTCTGTGCAGCAGAATCCTGGGCCTGGGCCACAGCCTCCTTATACTCCTTGGCCTCATCAGTCAGATCCGGCTCATTGGACTTATCCACAGCTGGGGCAGGAAGAACCTTGCCAGCCCAGAAAGCTAGAAGCGGGAAGATAAGCACGGTGCAGGCACCGGCAGAGACGAGGAGCGCTGCGGAGGATTCGTCGATAAGCTCACGCTGAACTGCGAGTTCAGTAACCGCAACAATAATTGGCAGGCCGGTGGCCGAGTACAGGCTCAACTGAACCTGGTCGCGCAAACCAACCACACCCGAATCCGTGCGGCCAGTGCGCTCCGCCAGGAAGATTGGCAAACCACGGGCAATACCAATACCAATCACCGCAATAATCAGAATCAGCGGCTTAGAGATCACAGCCTCAACATGGATGGCCATACCGGAAGTAATAAAGAAGACCGGGATGAGGAGACTATAACCAAGCACATCCAGACGCGCCTCAACGGTACGACGGGCAAGCTGCGGCACAAGAGCACGAAGAATAATACCGGCGGCAAAGGCACCAAGCACCACATCCAACTCGAAAATACTTGCCATGGCCATCAGCACAGTCAACAATACAAAGACCGCGCGCATAATCGTCTGGCTCGTGTGGGAGGCACCATCGCGCACCGCGCGGGAAATCCACGGGGCCACAAACTTCAAGGTCTTAGGCACCAAAGCGATAACCAAAGCGGCAACGAAGAAGAGCAAAAGAATAACAAGAGTCAACCAGGTTGCACGAGTGGACAAAACCAAAGCCATGGTGAAAATCGGGGCCAACTCACCAATCGCACCATGAACCATCACGCCACGACCAATAGGATGCTCCATCAAACCGGCACCCTTCACAATTGGCAAAAGAGTACCCAAAGCCGTGGAAGACACCGCAACACCAAGCACAACGGCAGTCATCACATTAATACCCTGGAACACAATCAGCGAGCCACCAATGCCCACAATCATGCTACAAGCCCAAGTCACAATAGCAGCCTTGGACTGGCGGCCACGCAAAGTATCAGGATCAATCTCCCAACCAGCCAGCAAGAAGAGCATACCCATGCCCAACTCACGCAACAGGCCAACAGACGTACCCGTATGCGCCCAACCCAAAACCTCAGGGCCAATAATCACACCAAGAATAAGCATGAAAACCACGCCCGGAACACGCCAGCGAGTCACATAAGACAGAAGCGGGGACAGCAAAGAGGCAATACAAATCACCATCACCGACACAATGACTTCAGTGGACACGCCACCACCGGCAGCAAGAATCATGTTCTAACCTTCCTACTAATTTAAGCTATTCAGATTAGAACACAATCCGCCCGGCGCGCAAACTAAAAACCGGGCGCCGCGGGATGTGTGATTAGGCCACGAGGCCCGTAAAGAACTGGCGGGCGGCACGGGTCGCCGCAATAGAATCCCCAAAAACACTCACCACAGCAATATACGGGTGGCCCTGGGAATCAGTACCAAAAGTCACTGAACTATGCATAGTTTCATCATTGGACCAGCCCAACTTGGTGCCCTGCGCGCCGGGCAGAATTGTGGTGCCGAAATCCTGCGGATATCCATCGGTGGCCATATCACTCATATTGCGCATGGCACGCAAAACAGGGTCGCTTGGATCCTCCAGGCCATTGGCACTATTCTCTGCCTCCTGGGCAAGCTTGGCTGCAATAAACTCTGCAATATCAAAAGCGGAAGTCACAGCATTGCCCCAGAGTTCCTGGCCCTGGGTGGCTTCCAAACCGTACTCGGTGGCAATCACATCAATGGACTCCGGGTATTTTTCATAAAACTCGGCGGCCAAATCATCATCACTGTGGGCCACCATATATTCGGCCTGCTCCGCCTCATCCTCATCGCCATAGCGAATCACATAATCGGCAATATAGAGTTTGGCCAGGCTCAGCGCGTAGCGCGGGCACTTGGCATTCGCACTCATGGACAGGCGGCCAGTGTCCGGGCGGAAGTAGAGCAACTGGGTGCCCATATATTCCACATAGGGCTCATACTCGGTGGTATTGCAGAAGGCTGCTTGGGTGGAGTCTGCTTGTGTTGCGGTGGACTGTGTTGTGCTGTCCTCTGCACGGCTGGTGCCGATCTGCATGAGGGTGCCCGTGAGCAGCGCAATTGCCACACAGGCGGTAGCGCGAAGTGCGCCGCGTGTGGTTGCGCGTGTGGTTGCGCTGGTGTTAGCGCCGAGGCGGGAGTTAGTGTGTGTGCTCACTGGCCATCCTCAATATAGGGGGAAGGATTCTTGTGGCGTGGTGCCAGCCCATTAAGCCTAGTTGGTTTTCACAATTTTATGGAGCAACTCAATGAAAGCCGCACCAATCACGCCGCAGATGACTGCCCGCAGCATCAAAGTGAGATTGCCCGCATCCAGGTAAACCAGGCTGGCCAAAGGCTTAATAGTAAAGATAAGAATATACGCACTATAGGCCACAACAATGAGCAACACGCGCCACTTATTCAAAGGCCTAGCCACAATACAGAGAACCCACAGGGCCATAATGAGCAGCACAGCCAAGGTGGCGGTGGCGGTTTGTGGGTCCGCATCGCCCGGATAGTGCCACAACCAGAAGCCGGCCGTAAAGACAGCAATGGTGACACCGGCAGGGACCGCGAGTTTGAGCACGCGTCGTGAGAAGCCCGGGCGGGCCCGCTCATAATTCGGGGCGAGGGACAGAATAAAGGCAGGGATACCAATGGCAAACCAGCCGGCCAGGGTGACGTGAATAGGGAGGAATGGGAAGACCACACCGGTCACACCAAAGATGAGGGCCAGGAGGGCCGAATAGACGGTCTTCACTAGGAAGAGGTTGGCCACACGTTCAATATTGCCAATAACGCGGCGGCCTTCCGCAACCACCTTAGGCAGGGTGGCAAAGCTATTATCCAAAAGGACGACCTGCGCCACGGAGCGGGTGGCGGAGGAACCTGAGCCCATGGCCACGCCAATATTGGCGTCCTTGAGGGCCAAAACATCATTCACACCATCGCCGGTCATGGCCACAGTGCGGTGATTCTGTTGCAGGCCCTTGACCATATCGCGCTTCTGTCCGGGGGTGACGCGACCAAAGATTTGGCCACGGTCCACAGCCTTACGGAAACTAGGGCCCTCAGAATCAGCATTGGGGAGTTCGCGGGCATCCACTACTTCCCCGTCAATGCCGACCTGCCGGGCGACAGCACCCACACTGGCGGCATTATCGCCGGAAATAATTTTGATATCCACACCCTCATGTTCAAAGAAAGCCAAGGTATCGGGCACATCGGTGCGGATATGCTGGGTGAGAACCACCAAACCCACGGGCACGATATCACCCAGCTGATGGGTGCGCATAATCTCCGGTTGGGTGCGCACAATGGCAAGCACACGCAGGCCCGTATCCGAAATGGCGGTGGCGCGTTCTAGGTGCTCACCGCTAAGCAGCATATCGGCGGCACCAATGGCATAGCAGCCCTGGGGGCCAAAATCCCAGGCGGACCACTTGCGGCGGGAATCAAAAGGAACAGTATCGACAAGTTCCCAGCTCACATGGGCCAAGTTGGCGTCCTGGATGGCGCGCATGGTGTCATTAGGGTGCTCATCGGCGGCCGCAATATTGGCCACCACGGCAGTGGCATCCCCATCCCCGGAAAGGTCCACCAATTCCTTAAAGTCCATGGTATTGGAGGTCAAAGTGCCGGTTTTATCCGCGCAGACTGTATCCACACGGGCAAGGCCCTCAATGGCGGGCAGCTCATTAATCAAAGCCTTGACGCGACCAAGGCGCACTACACCCACCGCAAAAGCAATGGAGGTCATGAGCACCAGGCCCTCAGGGATCATTGGCACCAGGGCCGCAACCATGGCAAGAATGGCATTGCGCAGATCCTCACCGGTGCGATAGAGCTGCGTATAGATGGTAAGAAGACCAACAGGGATAAGAATCCAGGTGATAATGCGAAGAATCTTATTGATGCCCTCTTGAAGCTCACTGCCGGTCAGGGTGAAACGGCCGGCCTCCGCAATGAGCTTGGCCGAATAGGACTCGGCACCAATCAACTCTGCACGCATATAGCCACTACCTGCAGCAACGAAAGATCCACTCATCACCATATCCCCCACTTCCTTATGGATTGGGTCGGATTCACCGGTGAGGAGGCTCTCGTCCACATCAAGATGGGTGGCCGCAACAAGCGGGCCATCAACCACCAATTGTTCCCCGGCACTAATGGCAATAATATCGCCCAGAACAATCTCCCCCTGGGCAATACTCTGCTCCTGGCCATCGCGTACCACAGTCACTGGGGCCTCACTCAAAATGGTGAGTTTATCCAGGGTGCGCTTTGCGCGCAGCTCCTGAATAATGCCCACCGCAGAGTTGCAAATAATAAGCAAACCAAAGGCCGCGTTGACGATACTGCCGGTGGAAAGAACAATGACAAGGAGCACACCAAGGAGCGCATTGACTCGGGTAAAGACATTGCTGCGAATAATCTCCCACGCGCTACGGCCCGTGCGGCGCTGAACCTGGTTGACCTGGCCGGCAGCCTTGCGGGCATCTACCTCGGACTGGCTTAACCCAGTTAGAGAACTCATGCTGTCCAGTTTACCCGTTCCTGGGAACAATCCTTGGGTTCAGAATAAAAAGACACCCGCAGTATCCCAAAGGAGGGAGTGCGGGTGTCCTAATGTTTTGAGCCTGCTGTGGCTCAGTACTGATTAGCTGGCGTTGACCAGGTCAATAACGAAGACCAGGGTGCGACCGGACAGTGGGTGACCGGTGCCGGCTGGGCCGTAGGCGGCCTCTGGTGGGATGATCAGCTCACGGCGACCACCAACCTTCATACCAGGAATGCCTTCCTGCCAACCTGCAATCAGACCGGCGAGTGGGAACTCAATGGTCTGACCGCGATCCCAAGAGGAATCGAACTGCTCGCCGGTGGCATAATCGACACCAACATAATGCACCTCAACGGTGCCACCTGGCTTTGCCTCAGCGCCGGTACCGACCTCAATATCGTTGATGACGAGGTCCTCTGGGGCTGGGCCGGTAGGTGGAACTACCACAGGCTTTTCCATACAAATCTCCTATTTTTAGTGGATATGGACTGATAACCAGTATAACAAATCTCAAAAATGGGGTCCGGGAATATTCTGTAATATTCCGGACCCCGGGGTTGGGTTAGAGATTAACCGCGCTGCTCACGTGGGACGAAGGAGCGGAGCTCCTCGCCGGTGTAAATCTGGCGTGGACGGTAAATCTTGGAGGCTGGGTTCTCAATGAGCTCACGGTACTGAGCAATCCAACCTGGGAGACGACCCATCGCGAAGAGTACGGTGAAGAAGTCGGTTGGGAAGCCCATGGCACGGTAGATGAGGCCAGTGTAGAAGTCCACATTTGGATAGAGTCGACGGGAGATGAAGTAATCATCAGCCAATGCGATCTCTTCCAGGTTGAGGGCAATCTCAAGCAGGTCATCGCCGCCGAGCTTTTCCAGAACCTCGTGGGCAGTCTTCTTAATGATGGCTGCACGTGGGTCGTAGTTCTTGTAGACACGGTGACCGAAGCCCATAAGGCGAACGCCTGGCTCCTTATTCTTCACACGGGTCATGAACTCGGTAGCATCGCCGCCATTAGCCTTAATGGCATCGAGCATTTCCAGAACAGCCTGGTTCGCACCACCATGAAGCGGACCGGAGAGAGCATTAATACCGGCAGCAATGGAGACGAACATATTGGCCTGAGCGGAAGCCACCATACGAACGGTCGAGGTGGAGCAGTTCTGCTCATGGTCAGCGTGGAGAATGAGCAGCTGATCCAGGGCCTTAACCAGGGTTGGGTCAACCTCATAAGGCTCGGTTGGGTAACCGAACATCATGCGCAGGAAGTTCTCACGTGGGTTGAGAGAGTTATCCGGATACATATATGGCTGGCCCTTGCGTGCGCGGTGCGCGAAGGCGGCAAGCATTGGCACCTTAGCCAGGAGGCGAACAGTGGCCTTATCCAGCTGCTCAGGATCCAATGGGTCGAGGCTGGACTGGTAGTAGGTGGAGAGAATATTCACCGAGGACGCAAGCACAGCCATTGGATGCGCATTACGAGGGAAGACGGAGAACTGACGCTTAAAGTCCTCATCAATCAGGGTATGGTGGCGAATATCATCGCTAAAGACTTCAAGCTGCTCGGTGGTAGGAAGCTCACCGTGAATCAGCAGATAGGAGACTTCATTGAAGGTAGCCTTCTCAGCCAGCTCCTCAATAGCATAACCGCGGTAGCGGAGGATGCCCTGATCACCATCAATATAGGTAATCTTGGACTGGGTCGAACCCGTGGATACATAGCCAGGGTCATAGCTCACCAAGCCGGTCTGTGCCAGCATATTGCCCAGGGCGATACCATCATAGCCCTCGGTTGCGTGCACAATATCCAGTTCATATTCGCCACCAGGATAGTGAAGAATAGCCTTGTCAGGATTAGGAGTAGCCATAGCCGCACCTTTCAACTCAGGTTCCCGCCGATGGTTATCGTGCGTGTGGAACTAAAACGTTCGGAAGAACACTAGGGCTACCTGTACACCTCTGCTGGCCAGATAAACCCGGTAGGTTCCCATCGATTGCAACATCTACTAGAATACCATCTACCCCGCCCCATCAAAGAGTCCACCGAAATGAAAAAACCAAAAAAGCCATCTACCTGCACGAATAGAATTTCACACTACCCCCATTCGGGGGTAGTAGAGCCCACAAAACCGGTGGCATATTCATGATTGTGTGGCTGCGGTGGGCGTCGAAAAGCAAAAAATTAGAAAGCACATGTCAGTTGATAGAAAACTAGGGTAAACTATAAGAGTCTCGTTTCCGACTTATGAAGGGTTTTCACGTGACCACTTTGCCCGAAAATTTGAAGCCTCAGGATGGCCGCTTTGGTTGTGGCCCATCGAAGGTACGCCAAGCACAGATTGATGCCATTAATGCCGCAGCACACGGCGTAATCGGCACCTCTCACCGTCAGCCAGCAGTAAAGAATGTTGTTGGTTCTGTTCGTGAGGGCCTCAAGGAGCTCTTTAGCCTCCCTGAGGGTTATGAAATTGTCCTTTCCCTTGGTGGCGCAACCGCCTTTTGGGATGCCGCAACCTTCGGACTTATTGAGAAGAAGTCCGGTCATCTGACCTATGGCGAGTTCTCCGCCAAGTTCGCCTCTGCTTCAAAGAAGGCACCGTGGCTTGATGAGCCAACCATTGTCTCCACCGAACCTGGTACCACCCCTGCCCCACAGGCAATGCCAGGCTGCGATGTGATTGCTTGGGCTCATAATGAAACCTCCACTGGCGCCATGGTTCCAGTGATTCGCCCAGAGGGCAGCGAGGGCAGCCTCGTTGTTATTGACGCAACCTCCGGCGCCGGCGGCCTGCCAGTATCCATGGACCAGGCTGATGTTTATTACTTCTCCCCACAGAAGTGCTTCGCTTCTGAGGGTGGCCTGTGGTTTGCTGCCATGAGCCCAGCCGCCATTGAGCGCATTGAGAAGATTGCTGCTTCCGACCGTTTCATCCCATCCTTCCTGGATTTGGCTGGCGCTGTAGATAATTCCCGCAAGGAGCAGACCTACAATACCCCAGCTGTGACCACCCTGGTCATGATGGATGAGCAGGTCAAGTGGATGAATGCTAATGGCGGCCTGGATGGCATGGTTGCCCGCACCACCGCTAATTCCAATGCTCTCTACCAGTGGGCTGAGGCCCGCCCTGAGGCTAGCTGCTTTGTTACCGACCCTGCTGCACGCTCCCTGGTTGTTGGCACCATTGACTTTGATGAGTCTGTCGACGCCTCCGCTCTGGCCAAGGAACTTCGTGCCAATGGCATTGTCGACGTGGAGCCATATCGCAAGCTCGGTCGCAACCAGCTGCGCGTGGGCATGTTCCCTGCCATTGATACTGAGGATGTCGTTGCGCTAACTAAGTGCATTGACTATATCCTTGATAACAAGTAGTTCGCTGTAATTTAAGGAGCCACCATGCGTGAAATCAGGCTAGTGCGTAGTAAGTCCTCTACGGAAAAGCTCGTCTTTGAGCTCGTCCCTGAGGCCGGGGATCTAGCAGCACTGCTCTCCGACCAGCCTGAGCTCTCCTCTGAGAGTTCCGCTAACCAGTTCTGTGTCACCATGACCCAGGAGCTGCGGGACTTTCTGATTCCACCGGTTATTCCAAGCCGTAAGCACGCCTCCTCCGATATGAAGATCACAACCCGCGAAATCCAGGAGCGAATTCGCCGTGGTCAGAGCCCGGAGGAGGTAGCTCAGGCTGCTGGTGTGCCTTTGGAGCGCATTGCCAGCTTTGCCCTGCCGGTCATCCAGGAGCGCGCACGCGTGGTGGAACTTGCAAAAATTGCGATTACAAATCCGGAGCGTAGCTCCGACGAGGCCGAGGTCCGTTTGGATACTGCCCTGCAGGATTACTGTGAGGCGGAAGAAATTGACTTCGAATCTATTAACTGGGATGCCTTCTGTGACCAGCGTCGCCGCTGGTTGGTGAGCGCAACCTGGGTTCGCCGCACCGGTTCGGTCTCCGACCTCTCTGAGGCCACTCAGACTCCTGAGGCCCCAACTGGGGACTCCTCCATTGCCGGCACCTCTACTGCCGATGGCACCCGCTATACCGCCCAGTGGTACTTTAGCCTGCGCCGCACCGGCTCCGACTATTTGGATCCAGCCAATGAGCTGGCCAAGAGCATTACTAATCCGGAGCCTGAGCCTGCCCCAGTCCAGGAGATTGCCCCTGAACCGGCAGCCCCAGCAGAGCAGGCTGATGAGCCTGCGGATCATGTAGAAGACTTTGACCTCAACGGCCCTGTTGAGGATCCTAATCAGAAAAAGAAGCGACGCCGTAAAGCTGCTGCTCCTTCCTGGGATGAGGTCGTTTTGGGCCTGCGCAGCCAAACAAAGCGTCCCCGTAATGGTGAATAAGAACCGCCATGCTTTCTAGCAATACCAGCGCAGTTGTTACCCTGTGGTATATCACCACCGCCGAGCCACAGGCTGTGCTGAGCAAAGGCCCCAAGGCGGATCGTGGTTTTGGCCGCAAATTGCTCAGCATGCTTAATCCCACCTGGCCAGTAACACCCATTGGCCAATTCCCCCTCAACCGTTCCGCGCAGGCCAGCCCCGGGGAATTCTATATTGGTGGCTATCCACGTCTCACTGTTATTCAAACTGTGCTTGACGACGCCACCCACCTATCAGCCATTCCTCAGCGCCTGCTCAAGGCGGTTCCGGCCGCTGATATTTATGCTTATGCTGTCAATGGCCAGTCTGGTCTTGGTGGTATTGCCCATTGGCGCGGCACCTCTTTAAAGCGTGCCTTTGTGGCCACCCAAAACCGAATCTTTGAAGATTATGGTGTCCCTGAGCCTTTTGAAAACCCACTGTGGGCTAAGGCTGAACCCGGCCAGTCGGGCATTAATCTGCCCTTCCACCCCATTGAACTCGTGGCCGCCGCCCAAGAAGGCTGGTTGGGTTTCCGTGTGGATGAAACCGGCCCTGAGGTCAATGTGGTTGCCTATGCCATTGATGGCCGCCCAGAACCAACCACCGCCACCCCAGGCCGCAGTACACGCCCATCAGCAAAGAGCCAGTTCAAGGCCAGCTCCGCGCAGATCGGCGCCGATTCTGCGGACATTGATGGCAGCGTTGAAAAATATGATGGTGACCATGATGATGACTACGACGACTATGAGGATCACTCCTCTTATGCGGTCGAAACCTACGGGGTTAATAGTCAGTCCCCGCTCACTGCCCTAGTGGAAACCTCCCGTGAGGTATTCACCACTGGCAAGAGCATTCTGAATAAAAAAGTAGCGCCGAAGATTTCTTCGACGCTATCCAAAACCCTCAAGCGCTTTAAGCGCTAAAGCAGAGATAATCTCTCATAGAAGGCAATGGCCGCTGCGGTGGCCAAGTTCAATGAATCTGTGCCCGGTGCCATGGGGATGCGGGCGCGCACATCAGTGGCGCGCATAGCATGCTCAGTCAGGCCCGGGCCTTCTGCACCAATAAGGAAAGCCACCTTTTCCGGATTATCAGCCATGGCCTCACGCAGGCTCACAGCCTCCGGATTAGGGGTCATGGAAATAATACGGAATCCGGCTTCGCGCAGCCTATCTAGCCCAAGTTGCCAATTGGTGGTTTTGCCCGGGAAGTGGGCAAAAGGCAGACGCAAAGCATGGCCCATAGATACACGCACCGAACGGCGATAGAGAGGGTCGGCACAGCCGGCACCAAAAAGAACAGCATCCACACTCAGGCCCGCCGCATTGCGGAAAATGGAGCCAATATTCTCATGGTCCCCCACGCCTTCCAAAACACAGAGCGTGGTGGCTGTTTCAAGAATTTCGGCGATGCTTAATTCCTCGGCGCGATCAGCACTGGCCACCAAACCACGGTGCATATCAAAACCAGCAACCTCAGCCAAGGTCTCGCGGCTAATCTCATAGACAGGAATATTCTCCGGAATCTCATGGGTTTCCAAGAAGCTGCGCAGGCGGCCACCAAAGCCCACAATGGCGCGGGTAGGGAAACGGGACTCCAAAAGGCGCTCCACACCCAGTGGGCTTTCGGCAATAACCAGACGCCGATCGGCAGCATCAGATTTCTTCAAATCACGAAAATCATCAAGGCGCGGATCGGCAGGATCCTCAATAAAGATTGGGCTCATACCCAAAGAGTCTAGTAGCATCCGGCACCAATCCACCATGATGGGGCCGGGAAGAGTGGGTTAGTAACCGAAGTCGTCGAAAGGCTTGGCGGAGGTAGGAATCTCCGGCTGAGGGGTCAAAGAATGGGCGCCACAACCATATTTTGCGGACACCACGCGGCCATCAGCAGCAAATTCATTGGTGCACACACCAACAGGGCTACCCATAGTGGAGCTCAAATCAATATAGAAAGCGCAAGTATTGCACGGATCCTGGGCCATGCGCGCAAAATCAGACTTTTCAGAATACTTAGTAGTCCAGCGCTCCACAGCCTTGCTCTTGCCACGACGGCTCAAAACCTGCTTGCCCTTACGGGTGGTGAGGCGCTCATCATCAGCAGAAGGCGGCATAATATCGCCCGGGCGCAAATCACCAGGTCGAAGACGGTCCTCATAGGGCACCCACTGTGGCGCACGCAAGGCCTGGGCACCAGGCACAAGGGCAGTTTCATTGACAGTGATATAGGTGCTGCCCGGCGCGCACGCAACAACTGCCACCCACTCCCAGCCCTTATAGCCAGGAATATCGGCGGCAAAGCGGTGAATAGCGACATTATCCCCATTCATTTCCGTGGAGAGATAGCGGCCTACCGGTCCTTCATCGAGTTCGACCAATGCGGCCCTGGCAATGGAAATGCCTTTTTTGGTTGCAACGGGGGAACTGGAAATCACGTGTGTAATTCTAGCCATTTTTCAGAAAAAAGGCACTTTCTCGCAAAAACTTAGGAGCACAATATGAGCTACTTCCGAAGTGGCTGTTATAGCGGTTTCAGAAGAAACGGCCTGTACATACCCGGCGTTATTACCCATAGAGTTGAACAAACCGGTGACCCCGGGCATTGGAACTCTTCACCTAATTCTGACACACACTTGCCTGCTCCAGGCGCGCCTAGGCGTGCCCGCAGCGGCGATTTTACAACTGCTAGTGCCAAACGGATTGCGGCTACTAGCACTTATATTGGGAGTACACATGAAAAAAGTATTCGTCTCCGTAATTGGGGCCATCACCCTCATATTCGGAGTGAGCGCGCCAGCAATGGCAGCGACAAGTACAGGATTTGACCAATCCACGGGTCCGGACTGGCTTGCAAGTATTCGCGCCGGCGACCAGAGCTTCTGCAGTGGCGAACTGGTATCGGCCAATTATGTTCTCACGGCAGCCCACTGCTTGAGCAGTATTGAGAACTACTCCTCCATGGGCATTACCGTAAAGCTTGGCCCCAATGCTGAGCTGACAACCCGTGAGGTGGACTATATCTATATTCCACATACCAATACCTCTTTGGGTATTAGCCAGGAAGGCACCGATATTATGTTGCTGCACCTGACCAGCCCTGTTGAGGATATTGAACCAGCCACTGTGGGCTCGGTGAGCTCCGCTATTACGGAATCGGGTAGTCGCTATTCCTACTCTGTGACCAATTATGGCTGGTCCCCAAAGACCAATGTCAATATTGTTCCCGGCACCATTACGCAGCGAACCTATTGGACCTTTGGCACCTACCCACAGCAGATCGGTTATATTATTGACTCCTCCACCAGTGCACGCTACGCCAAGGGTGACTCCGGTGGCCCAGTAGTTGATAGCAATGGCCGACTCATTGGTACCCTCTCCGGCATCGAAGCGAATTCAACCAATAATTCCTCCAGCCGTGGCACCTTTGTGCCAACCCTGCCATATGCCACATGGATTAATACTGTGCTTAATGGCTCCGGCGTAGTCAGCCCTGACTATGTGCTGGTCAATAGTGGTGATAGCTATAACGGCAGCTATACCTCTATTAAGGTGCTGACCAATGGCACCGCCTCTGGGAGCAGTGCCCTTGCCGCCAGCAGTTCGGCATTTGCCCTGAGTAGCTAGGCTTCCGGGCAGTTTTACACACAGAACACACTTTTTTAGCTCTACTCTCTACTACCTGGGACTTTTGGTTCCGCCCTTATTCTTCCCTCTCCCCCGCTCTTCCTTTCTTCCAACACTTGTGGGGTGAGGGTACCGACCGGTTGGTGCTTTACAATCAGAATTGCACCAACCGGTCATTCTTTTTGCCCGCCCTGCCCCTCTAGCCACAATCGCTATACGGTATGATTTCTCTTATGAGTTCGCGCAGGAAAAAGAACGCAATCCAGTTTGTGAGTCTTCTTGTCATCGTCCTTATTGTTGTGGGCGCCAGCTGGGCTGTTATGCGGTGGTATAGCAATCGCCCAGGTCCGGACCCACGTGAGGTGCATTTGAGCGCCACGATTAATGGCGAGAAGATTGATATTGCCCCTTATGCGGCCTGTGAGATTGGCGAATCCTGCCCTGAGGGCACCACCACCGATGTGGACCTTGGCCCGGAGGACACCATGTCCATTGAATTGCCGGCCGATGTCTATGACCATGAGTGGTCGCTGCTCAAGATTTATGATGACCCGGCGGCCAATGACCAGTCCACCTTCGGCTCCAATCAGCAGAAGTCTGTGGATATTGCTGGTTCCACTGAGCCGCTCATTGAGGGCGGCGAGCGCCCACGCCTGGTTGTGGTTGAGATTTCAAGCCTGCTCATTGGCACCGATGAGGATGGCAATGAAAGCCCCTATACGGTGACGTGGTCCATTCACCCGAAGGACACTGTTATTAATACCGATGCTTTGAGTGGTGATGCGGGAAGCACCGAAACGGAAGCAACTACCCCGAGCAATTAAGCTTGGGCAATTAGGCTCAAGCAATTAAGCCTTGACCGGCAGCTCGTCCATATATAAAAGAGGAGCAGTTCAATTGTGAACTGCTCCTCTTTCTTGTGCTTCTAGCTTTGTTGGCGCTGGCTTAGGCTTCAAGCTCCTTGGCCACAACGCGCATGACTTCAGCCAGCTTCTTCCCGGTGATGTGGTCTGGCCAGCGGCCCTGCTGGAGTTCAGCAGAGACCTTGGTTTCCAGGATGGTCACCATATCCGCGATGACCTTCACTAGCTCATCAGGGCTGTACTTATGCACAGGCTGTTCCAGAACCTTCATGCGCAGTACCTGTGGGCCCTTGCGGCCGGCCACAAAGTCATATTCCACACGCTGGCCGGGGAATAGGTGGTCGATACCGTCAGGCAGATTAGCCTTATTGACAAAGCAGTCGCCGGAGTCAGGATTGGTCAAGAAACCAAAACCGCGCTCCGCGTCGTACCATTTAACTTTTCCGAGTGGCACTGTAACTCCTTTTCTTTCGCCTCAGGCTGGATATATGAATAGATGGATAATCTATCATACACCACAAAGCCTAGTGACAGATTTCACAAGTTAGGGCATTTGTTACCAGGCCCTGACTAGTATCTGTTATTATTGTGACAATTGTTAACTAATGGTGAGAGGAACACTATGGCCCGACATTCCGCACACACAAAGAGTGGTGTGGCACGCCTGACTGCAGGAACCGTCGCCTTGGGTGCACTAGCAGGCACTTCTATTGCCGGTGCACCATCCGCAGAAGCAGCACCCGATTCCGACTGGGACCGTCTGGCCCAGTGCGAGTCCAGTGGTAACTGGGCTATTAATACAGGCAATAGCTTCTACGGTGGCTTGCAGTTCACCAAGAGCACCTGGGAGGGCTTCGGTGGCACCATGTATGCGCCATATGCGCACCTCGCCACCCGTGAGCAGCAGATTGTTATCGCAGAGCGTGTGCTTGCGGGTCAGGGTTGGGGCGCATGGCCAGCCTGCTCCAAGAAGCTGGGCCTGACCAGTGCACCAACTCAGCGTGATGCGGATGCAGTCATGGGCTCCACCAATTTTGGTGGTTGGGATTTCTCCTTCTTGGATGCCCTGGCTAATCCAACCGCTGCTGGCACTGCTGTTGCCGCGAACCCTGCAGCCGCCATTGACAGTCTGTATAGTGCGGTCACCAGTGTTCTGGATAATAGTGGTGTGCCTGTGCCGAATGAAGTCCACGACTTCTATAACACTCAGCGCGATTCTGTCGCCGCTTTCTATACTGCTAATCAAGCAGCCATTACTAGCCTTCTCACCCGCTAGCAGTACATAAGGAAATCCCCTGACCGGTCATGTCACCATGTGGTCAGGGGATTTTCGTGCACGCACCGCCTGTTAGTAGCGCACTGCGATTACTTATTAATCCGGGTGTAAGGGTGAACATAACCAAGTTCCTCGGCTGGCAATGGGAGCTGAAGCTCATTGCCAAAAGGAGAATTGGCGCCAGCCACGTGGGAAATCAGTTCAGTTACTGGATGACCCTCACCTTCAGGCCAGCCCGGATCTACATATTTCTGTACCTTGCTCATAGTCTATATTTTCTCAGATCTGTAGAATTTTTACCAATGGATACTCCACAACATAACCACCGTAGCCGCACCAGCGCTACCCGCCCAGCCTTCGATCCCCTTGAAGCGGGGGCGAGCTTTACTGATTATTTGGAGTCTTTGGATGATGAGACCCTTGGTCGGCTGCTGCACATTCGCGGGGTTGATGCCCTGAGTTTTAGCCAATTAGCTGCACGTTTGGGCGCGCCCGCCGGTTTGAGTCTTTTTATTCGTACCTTGAATGCCCGCCAGCGTCTGCTTCTGGATCTGGTGGCGGAGTCCATGGTTGCTGCCCGCGAGGCGGGGGAAAAGATCCACCCCTTGGATACCCCCGAATTGGTGGAGCGCGCAATCACTCGCCTCAGAAATTGTGGAATCGAAGCCCCGGAACACAGCGTCTGGTTGGCGGAGTATCAGTTCTTGGTGGATTCTGGTCTCATTTATGCCGGCCTTCCGCAGGATTCTCTTCTTCTTGCTTTGCGACGCCTCCAGCCAACCTCCCCCGAGCCCGGCATGCACCTCAATCGCGCCTCCATGGCCGAGCGTATTGCGCAGATTTCTGATCCGCGCCAGGAGCGTGTGCTTCACACCCTCGCCAGGAATTCGGTGGGTCGTTCCTCCAAGGTCAATCAGCCTGGTCATCCTATCCACAGTTTGGTAGAGCAGGGCCTGCTGCTTCAGTTGGATGAGGAGACGGTGCGCGCCCCATGGATGCTGCGCGACCTACTCTCCTCTACCCCGGCCTCTTTCGAGCAAGACTATATGGGCACTAATTCTGCCCCGGAGCAACGCCCGCTTCCGGATACCGCTTCTGTTGCCGATCTGCTTTGGTGTGCCCATGGCCTGCTGCTTTCTGATATTGAGCTCAAGCAGGATGAGACGGTGGGTGTGCGTGAGCGTGCCCGTTTGGAAAAGGACTTTGGCCCCCATGTGCCTTTTGTCCTGGAGCTTCTGGAGAGTGCCGGCTATCTTAACCCGGATGGCGGCCACTATGCGCGCACCCGCACTGGCCAACTTTTCTTGGAGGCCTCCTGGGCCACCCAGTGGTCCCTGCTTATTGAGCGCTGGTGCCAGAATGCCCAGGAGCATATGGCTTTGGCCCGCGCCCTAGCAGCCGGCCAGTCCCTCTTCTTCTACTGCCCTGATTCCATGGTGCGTTTGAGCGCCGAGGTCTATGCAGAAATGCAGCAACAGGCCGCTATGCTGGGCATTCTTCAGATGAACAATGGGCAGCCCATTGGCACCACTATTGTGGATGCCTTGGAGGATCCACAGCCGATCATGGAGCAGCTGCTGCCCACTGGGGCCATGCTTATCCCCCAGGCGGATCTCACCATCCTGACCACTGGCCCATTGACCTTCGACCAGGAGGTCATGCTGCGCGCCATGGCTAGCCTGGAGAGCCCCGGCATTGCCAGTGTGTGGCGCCTGAGCCCGGATTCTATTGACCGTGCTTTGGGCAGTGGGGTCTCCGCCAATGCCATGGTGGATTTCTTGCGTTCCTCCAGCCCGGCGCTGCCGGAGGCTATCAGCTATCAGATTCAGGACCGTGCCCGCGCCTTTGCTAGTCTGTCCACTGGCCGCGCCGCTAGTTATGTGACCGGCGATGAGCAGGAGATTTCCCGGGTACGTGACTATATTCTTAGCCAGGGTGGGGATGCGCGTATTATTGCCCCAACGGTTCTAGTCTCCCATGCGCATCCGGGCACGATGAATGATTGGCTCCGCGCGGGCGGTTTTAGGGCTACAGTGGATGATCAGGTACCCGCAGCCCGCCGCATGGATCCAACTGGCCCTATTGCCCCGGATATGAGTGTGTATCCGCCGCTTCTGAGTGATGATGAGGTGGCCGATACGCTCACAGCGCTGCGCAGCCACCTGTCCTAATGCAGGTGTAATTAGAAAGGAAAGCAGTGAACGGTCCGCTGATTGTTCAATCCGATCACACAGTCATGCTTGAGGTGGATCATCCTGATGCCCCCATGGCTCGTCTTGCCCTTGCGCCATTTGCCGAGCTAGAGCGCGCCCCGGAGCATATCCACACTTACCGTATTACCCCGCTGGCCCTGTGGAATGCCCGCGCCACTGGCTATGATGTGGAGCAGGCCATTGATGTGCTTGACCGCTATTCGCGTTTCCCACCACCCCAGTCGGTCCTGGTTTTTGTGGCGGAGACTATGGCCAAGTATGGCCGCCTGGTTTTGCATAAGCATCCGGCCCACGGTTTGATTCTGGAGGCGGATGCCCCGGAGACCATGGTTGAGATTCGCAATCATAAGAAGACCCAGCCCATGCTTGGTGCTTTGATTGATCCAACCACTTGTGAGGTGGCCCCGAGTAATCGTGGCCGTGTTAAGCAGGCTCTTATTGAGATTGGTTGGCCGGTGGATGACCGTGCCGGCTATGTGGATGGTGAGCACCATGAGATTGTGATCCAGGAGGATGGCTGGGAGGTGCGCGACTACCAGAAGGAGGCTGCGGATCTTTTTGTGGCCGCTGGTTCTGGCGTGGTTGTGCTGCCCTGCGGTGGTGGCAAGACCCTAGTTGGTATTTCGTCGATGAGCCGACTCCAGTCCACCACTCTTATTTTGGTGACTACTGCTGTGGCTGGCCGCCAGTGGCGCGATGAGATTCTGCGCCGTACGAATGTCCGCCCCGAAGATATTGGTGAGTACAATGCGGACCGGAAGGAAATCCGCCCGATTACTATTGCCACCTACCAGGTCATTACCCGCAAAACCAAGGGCGAGTTCAAAGCCCTTGAGCTTTTCGACGCCTACGAGTGGGGCCTCATCATTTACGATGAGGTGCATATCCTTCCGACTCCTGTTTTCGGCATGACTGCTGATTTGCAGGCTAGGCGGCGCCTCGGTTTGACCGCTACCCTGGTGCGCGAGGATGGTAAGGAGAATTCTGTATTCTCCCTTATTGGTCCGAAGCGCTATGAGGTGGCGTGGACGGATTTGCAGGACCGTGGTTTTATTGCGGAGGCGCATTGTACTGAGGTGCGTTGTAATCTGACCATGGATGAGCGCATGCTCTATGCCAGTGCAGCAAAGAGGGATCAGCACCGTATTGCCTCCTGCGCTGAGAATAAGATCAGCACCATGCAGAAGATTCTGCATGAGGTGGGCGATAAACCAACCTTGATTATTGGCGCCTATATTGAGCAGCTTGAGGATGTCCAGCGCCTGCTCAAGGTTCCACTCATTGATGGTCGTACTTCTAATAAGAAGCGTGAGGAACTATTCCAACAGTTCCGTGAGGGCACAATTAAGCAGCTTATTGTGTCTAAGGTGGCTAATTTCTCTATTGACTTGCCGGATGCCCAGGTGGCTATTCAGTTATCTGGTACTTTTGGTTCCCGCCAGGAGGAGGCCCAGCGTCTGGGTCGTATTCTGCGCCCAAAGTCTGATGGGGCTAGTGCTGAGTTTTATTCCATTGTTACCCGCGATACTGTGGATACGGATTTTGCGCTCAATCGCCAGCGCTTCCTCGCTGAGCAGGGCTATGCTTATAGTTATCGCGATGCCGAAGATTTCTAAAAAGATAGAAAGTTAGCCATGAAGTTTTCTTTTACTGTTGACCCTGCCCATGTGAAGAAGCACAATGAGTACTTTAAGGACATTCGTCGCCTGCGTACTGTTGGTCTTTTCTATGGCGTGGTGATGATTCTTTTGGCGGTTGCTGCCTATTTCGGCTTCGGTGGTGATATCTGGGGTATCCTTATTGGCCTGATTCTTCTTGCTTTGGGTTTGGCGGGTATTTTCACCGGCCCTATGGTTGCCTCCCATGTGGGCAAGCCTCAGGCCTTCTATGACTCCCATGAGTTGATTCCTGCCATGGTGGCAAAGCTTGACCGTAACTCTGCCATTCTTCTCGGTATTACGGATCTTCCGCAGGGCGGCCGCGCACTCATTGCCCGCCATGTGAATAAGGTTGCCGATGTTCGTCGCATTGGCGCCCGTATTCCGGGTGTGGCTGCCGGCAATAAGCAAGGCACCGAAATCACCATCGTGCCAATCGCCTGGGGCACCACTGATAAAGATGTCATTGATAGGGCCAAGGAAACCATCCCTGAGGCCCAGTGGAATGAGCTGCGCCAGCACCTCGACCGCGTGGAAGAGGTTCTCGCGACCCCACGCAATCTCCTGCCGCTATAAAACTAAAACTCAGTACATATGCGAAAAAGGGCGCACCACACAACGTGGTACGCCCCATTTTTATGCCCTCACTCAGGCCCGAGCATTACTTGCTGGAAGAACCAGAAGACAGTGCGAATGGGAGGGAGGAAAGCACGAACGGCATATACATGGAGGTGATGGAACCCATCGCAGCTCCAAACTGCTGACCAAGATTCTCATCAATGTAGCCGACAGTGAAGCCTTCCTTTTTGGTGTAGTTCCAGTAGAAGCCATCACCAACGTTATATTGATTCATATAGGATCCTACGATTTTCTTCGTGTCTTCCTCAGAATAGCCATAGTACTGGGCGCAATCTGTCACGGTCTTGCCGAGAGGCCTCATGAAGGCCAATGTGAGTGTAACCCACTTGTGGACTAGGCCAGCATCAACCGCATTAATACGAGCCTTGACCTGCGCATTGGTAGGAGTTGGTCCGTCCGGAGTAATGGTTGCATATTTTGATGCGGCTGCAGCCATAGCATATGCACTTACCTTCTGATTATTCGCACGATCCCTGTTAGCAATGATGTAATCTGAGTTCTTATCAAGCATTTCGTCGAGGGTCTGAAGCTCAGATGGGTACTTCAAGGATGTTTGAAGATCCTGTGACTCAATGTAAGTGTTTCCGCTCATCATCTTATAGAGGAGGGCATAGCCAAGGGCTGCGAGTACCGGGGCGCTGGTGGCGCCACCCCGACTCGTATTATCTTTATCCCATGCCGTAAGTGCGTCAAGATACTCGTCGGCAACCTTATTTAGTTCCTTATCCTGATCTGCGGTCAGGTTAAACTTACATACGGAAGGACCAGACTGAGTATACGCATGGGCTGCTGGGGCACCTGCGGAGACAAGCGCACCACCGAGGGTAGTCGCTGCGAGCAGAGACGCACATAGGTTCTTGAACTTCATTTTTACTCCTTTTTGTTGTTTAGCTGCTCAGCTTGGAAGAACCAGAAGAAAGCTCGCTCGAGAAGCTCTCGATGCTTTCCTGTAGTTTGTCGTCGGTGTAGTCAGATGAGAAGTAGTACTCATCACTGACAAAGGTCGAAAAGCCGAGTTCTAGGCCTTGGCTAATCGCATACTGCTCGACCATTTTTCGAATTTCAGCAACCGAGAAATTCATGTCCTTGCCACAACGGGTCATTACGTTGCCCATAAGGTAGAGGTTGTATTCGCCGTACTCACCAAAATTACGTACAGTATCAGCCTTGAGGTTGGCCAGGCGCGCCTTGACTGCAGCCGAACTAGTATTGGCAGCGAGATCACTACCAACAGCATTGCCTAGCAAATCGGCAGAAATATAAAGCTCCTTCGCACGATCACGTGCACTCACCAAAAGATTGGAGTTGTTATAGATCTTTGCCAAATCACGTGGCTTGCCGGTGCCTTCAACAAAAGCCTGAAGCTGAGACTTTTTGATCGTGAATGTCTCATCAACAGCCTTAAGGGTGGAATCACCATGCACATATTCGAACACAGCTCGCGAACTGGTCTCATAGCCAGAAGCCTTATTTGCATCATCCCAAGCTTTAAAACTAGCAGCAGCAGTGTTGTACTTCTCTAGCAAAGTCTTGTTCTCGCTAGCACTAACTGTGACTGTGCAGGTTGAACCATCGACTTTAGTCGTCAATGCCGAAGCCTGTGGGCCACCGGCAACAGCAACAGTAGAGCCCAATAGAGCAGATGCGCACAGAACCTGGGCGAACTTCTTAAACAATGTATTTTCCTTCCGTCTGAAACCACACAGACAGCAACGAAGGTATACGGCAGTGGCAAGCATGCTCATCGGATATGAAACCCCATGGCGCGGCCAACTACCCCAACCCCTAAAGTCGTGCCGGCTAGTACTTTGCTTGCACACCAGGCTGAGCCTGGCGTCCTGCAAAAGCCATGTGTAAGTTTCATACTTCTCCTACTGATTGAGGCCAATCTGGCCTCCCATACCCCGCAGTAACCTCCACGCTCCTCCAAAGCGAGTAGGTGATGAACCACACAACGTGGCCCTTCACTACGAAGCAGGAGCAACCCAACTGCCAGAGAGCCTATGTCTTCACGTCACTGTGCCCATAAACCCTGGACAACCCGGATAGCTCCAAGCTGTATCAATAATTGCACCTGTCCCC
>JAUMTX010000048.1:7951-8835 GCA_030530985.1 Corynebacterium sp. | reverse complement strand
ACACTAGCAGGGGCAATACGCTAAAAAACCAACACGCCCTTTGCCTATACCCCTTATTATATTCCCAGGGAGAACATAGATCAAACAACATTAACAACATTAGTTTACAAACAAAAGACAACTTGCAGGTCAGCCCAATAGAGTAATGTGTGCAAAAATTTCATACAAGAATACAAAAGAGATGAAAATACAGGTATGAAATGTCTTTTTAATAAGAATTTTTAATGTGAAGCTGTGTAAGAGCTAAGAGGAACTATTATTGTCCACCATTATTGTTGTAGTAAACCGCTGCAGCGCCCGCGCCAATAACTGCGAGGATAGCCAAGAGAATAGCAATCCAGTGCCATGTGGAGGAACCACTGCTAGTAGTGCCCTGCCCACCAGGGGTTGCGGTGCTAATGGCGCCGACAACTACACGGCTGATTTTATTCGTATTATTTTCCTCATTGGATGCACGGCGTACTTCATACGTGGCTGCACGAAGACCACCGATGCTTTGGGCACCTGCGCGCACGAGAATCCAGTCTGAAGTCGCACCGTCATTACCGACTGTGCGGTATTCATAACGGTACGTGCTGTTCAGACCGTAGATTGCGCCATCCTCAGAGAGGTTGGTGGTTGCGGATTGGCCCTTGAAGGTCTCGTCAAACATGTCTGGGACATTATTCGCAGAGGTCGACTCAGTCGACGTTCCAGAGTCACCATTACCGGAGCCACCAGGTGTTCCCTGTTCGCCAGAATTGCCCGATGGATCCGTGGTACCTGGATTTTGTGGGTCACCAGAGTTATTCCCACCTGGCGTTGGTGTGACTGCAGGATCCTCATCAGGAGTACTTGGCTCGGTCCCCGGCGTAGTACCCGGGTTACTGCCAGGGTTGGTGCCA
>JAUMTX010000048.1:0-7941 GCA_030530985.1 Corynebacterium sp. | reverse complement strand
TCCTGGGTTATTTGGCGTGGTGCTTGACTCCTCGGCATCTGGGCCGGCATTGCCAATGGTGACAATACGTGCTGGAGAAGCAGAGGCCGTTGCGGTAGCGGCATATCGAACTTCATAGTCCCCTGCTACCAGCTGGGAAATTGAGCGGGTGCCGATAGGCAACGTAATCCAGGTGTTCTCACCCTTGAGGCGGTATTCGTAGGCACGGTTAGCTCGCAGGCCGGTGATGAAGCCATCTGCAGCGGTAGCACTGGAAGCCCACACGGAGCTCAAGCCAACTGGTGCAGTTTGGGTTTCCGTATTACCACCTACGGTAACACGGGTCGGGTTTGCTACAGCCTGACCATTAATCGGCATACGGCTGACGTCATAGATACCAGGCAGAAGGCCGTAGAAGGTGCGCACGCCGCTAACCGTGTAGGTCGCACCCGAATTCACCCCGGTAATGGTGTAGCTCTGATCAGTTTCAAAACCTGTAATTGCGGCCGAAGGCGTATTCGGAATGAGGCTATCAATAGCCTGGAATGCTGTGTTGTATTCGCGGACTGAAAGACTGGTTGGTTGGGATGGCAGCAGATAGTGGTTATCCGTGGAAGGATCCACACGGTACGCACTGCGGACATAGTATTGGCCCGGCGCGAGGTTATCCCACACTCCATTGAGGTCATCAGCATCCACCCATGGACCATTGCTGTTGGTGGCGTACTGGAGGTAGACACAGTTTGAGGTCACTGTATCGGTGCATGCATCACCGTTTTGGTAGAAGTCATTAGTCGGCAGGATAATGCGGCCATTATTTGTGGTGCCGTCAGAACCAGCTAGGCTAAAGCGCTCGGCGCTAAGAGCCGGCAAGCGTGGCCCCACGTATACATCATCATTACCCGAAGTGGCTTTACCGGCCAGACGGGAATCAGGGCCGGTCTGACGGGAGCGCAGCAAAGTATAAGGCTGCGAATTAAAGTCGGCATTATCCTTCCACGCTGGAATCAGATTCGCAGGAATTGGAAGCTCATTATCAGCGGCAGACTGATCAGTCAGGACGGTCCGAGCAGTACTGGAACAATTCGATGCTGTCGCACAATCGAAGGCAGTCACCTCATAGACCGCATCTTTAGCCACATTAGATTTATCAAAATAATGCAGACTCACAGTGTCCTGATTTACGTATGCCTTAGGAACACCATAGCGGGAGATCATGGTGACAGGGATAAGTGCCGTTTTCAAAATTGGATAAAGCGAATCGTCCTGGTTCCTACTATATGCAAGATCGCGAAATTGAATTCGGACCGCGCTGGTGTAGTAGCCGGGAGTAACACCCTCTCCACTTACATTGTTTAAGGGTGCTGGAAGAGTGAAGTGTAAAGTTCTGTCCTCAGACGCAACCTTAAGCCTGGTTGGGAAAGAAATACCCATCCAGGTACTGTAGGAATCAATCTTGAAAGTTATCTGCTGTTCACCATTGATATTGTCGAAAACACCACTGGCTGGTGTAATCAGCGGATCCCCAAAAGAGGGTTCAGCATTCGCAGGGATGTCATGGCTTGTAAACACCAACATAGAAGAAAGGAGGCACGCCAAAGTCGCACGGTATCTCATGCGCATGGTGCCTCCCGTTTTCTAAGTTATTTTACAGGCTCATATTACTAAATTTTTATTATAGAATACGACCCTCAACAGCTGGTAATGCAATATCGCTGCGATAGTGACTACCTGCGAGTTTAATGTCTTTGATCAAGTCATAAGCGCGGTCGCGAGCCTCAACTAGTGTCTCACCTTGTGCAACAATACTGAGAACACGGCCACCCGCAGATACCAGCTGCCCCTGCTCATTGCGCGCAGTACCGGCATGCAAAACATAAGCAGTTTCTTCGGCCTCTTGCTCACCCTTATTATCCTTGCAGCCACAACCACAGCCACAGCCGGAGTCCTTGGACTTGAGCAGATCCTTGCCCTGTAGTTCGGCGGAATCGCCAAGACCAAAGATAGGATCGCCAGTCACGGTCTTCTCAGGGTAGCCATTGGCAGCCAGCACCACAGTCAAGGCATAGCCTGGCTTCCACTGCAGTGGTGGCAGCTTATCCAAAGTTCCGGTAGCAGTAGCATAAAGTGGCTCAAGAAGTGGGGTTTCCAGCAAAGCAAGAACAGCCTGGGTTTCAGGGTCACCGAAACGGCAGTTAAATTCAACCACGGCTGGGCCTTCAGAACCCCAGGCCAAACCGGCATAAAGCAGACCGGAATAAGGGGTGCCACGGCGTACCATTTCCTCAGCAACAGGGACACAGACCTCATCAACAATGCGCTGAACGCCACCAACCGGCAGCCATGGCAATGGGGTATACGCACCCATACCACCGGTATTAGGACCCTCATCATTATCGCGAACACGCTTATGGTCCTGGGCAGGAAGCAGTGGAACAACAGTAGCGCCATCCACCAAGCAGAACAAAGAAACCTCAGGGCCATCAAGGAAGCTCTCAAGCAAAACTGGGTTACCGGCACTGTGTACATCAAGAACATGCGCCTTAGCAGCAGCACGATCAGGGGTCACAACCACACCCTTACCCGCAGCAAGACCATCATCCTTGACTACCCACGTTGGGCCAAAGCGGTCGATGGCCGCATCAATATCGGCCTCACTTGCACCCGGCTCAATGGTCTCAGCATGGGCGGTGCGAACACCAGCAGCAGCCATAACTTCCTTGGCAAATGCCTTGGAGCCCTCAAGCTGTGCGGCAGCCTTATTAGGACCAAAGACAGGGAAACCAGCGGCACGCAACTCATCAGCCACGCCAGCAACCAGTGGGTTCTCAGGGCCAACAACAACAAACTCAGCACCAATTTCCTTGGCCAATGCAGTCATTGCAGCACCATCATTAATATCACCAGAATGACGGGTAGCAAGATCATCCATACCCGCATTACCAGGAACTACGTGCAGGTCTTTGGTCGAGGCAGAAAGTCCACGAAGAAGGGCGTGCTCACGGGCGCCCGAGCCGATAACAAGAATGCGCATAGCTTAAGAATAACAAATCGAGCCATGTGTCACAGCCCAGGTGTACTCACACACCCAGATGAAGCATGCTGACCACCACTAAAGGGACTCAGTACAGGTATGTCACCTTGTAACTACCATCCGGGCCATGGCGATCCGTCTGACAAGCCAAGGTGAGGTCATCCGCAATATCCTCATCATCCAAAACCGCATTATGGCGCATGCTTCGCTCCCCACCCTCAAGGCGACACATGCAAGCACCACACTCCCCCTCCTCACAACCAAAAGGAGCCGGCACATCAGCATCCAACATGGCATGCAAAAGCGCCTTGCCTTCCGGCCAGGAAAACTCATAATCCTGACCATTAATAGATACGGAATTCATCAGCAGATCCATTCATCGGCGGAACAGTATTCGGAGCCTCAACCAAATCCACAATCTCAGGGGAATTAGGCAAAGCCGTATGGGAACGCCCATACACACGATAGGTCGTACCCAAGTACTCAGGTAGAACACTACTGTATTCCGGAACCACCTCATCATGAGAAGAAACCAAAGCAACCAGCTCCGTGCGCACCGAATGAAGATCAGGAAAATTCACCGGATCCGCCAAATCCTTACGCATAAAAGCAGTCGGCGGCAAACCACGGAAACACGCCCCCAAACCAATCAGACGCCGGAAAGCAAACTCATTAGCCAAATGACCAGCAACCATACCACCCAAACTATGGGCCACAATAGTCCACTCAGCAGTATCAATATCCCAATCAAGAATAGTCTGACGGGCCTGACGCACACACTCCGGAAAAGGGGCCAAACCAAACATGCCATACTTCATGGCACGCACCTCATGGCCACGCTCCTCCAAACGGCGCGGAGTATCACGAAAATTCATCGGATGGCCAAAACCACCATGAATCAAAATGACCTTCTGAGGATCCGGAATATCCATAAGGGTGCTCTCTCTACTAAATACGGGCACTAAATACGAGCGTGGCGCAAAGCCTTCATAATCATATGACGCACATGGCGATCCAAAGGCATCTGTGTATGAGGCACACGACTCTTCGGGTACGCATCCTGCACCCACAGATTATCCGCGCCGGGCAGGAAACAATGCTCCGGAGGAACCACAGTGCCATCGGTGCGGGAGGCAATACAGGTATAACCAAGGCTATCAGGGAGTTCGGTGAAAGTGGCTAGTTCCTCATAAAAAGTGGAACCAGCAATCTGCTCCCAGCCGGCCAAGCCAAAGAAGTCCGTGAGGATTTGCTCACCCAAGGCGGTGTCTTTAATCATATCCGCCACAGTTGTGCGCTGATTCGTGGCAGCCACGGCAATCACATGCTTAACCTGCGTGGGATTGTGCAGTGCATAGTGGCGAGCCAAAAGACCGCCCTGCGAATGGCCGATAAGAATCAAGGCTTCTGCCCCGGTGATAGTCAGGACTGCATCACAATAGGCGGCAACCTGGTCAGCATTATCCTCCAGGGCATCCACACCAAAATTGCCATAATTAGGGGCAAAGACACAATAGCCACTATTGCGCAATTGCGGGGCGAGTTTAAACCAGCAGTTATTATCATCGCCAGTGCCATGGATCAGCACCACCGGATATGGGTGGCGCACCGTTGGGCGGGCCCGCCAATCATCCTCCACATGGGGGCGGCGGGTGGTGCGGGCATGTAAAGTACGGGCGGCCTCCGCCGGATTAATAACCGGGGAGGCCGGGGGCTGCCCTAAACTAGGAAGCTGATTGAATGGCAGCGCGAAGTTTCGCTTGGGCATCATCCAACCGTTCTGCCTCTGCACGACCATCCTGGCCGGCATTAGCAAAATTAAAATCGGTCATTGCATGTGCAGGGAAAACATGGATATGTGCGTGTGGCACATCGAAACCGGCAATAACCAGGCCGGCACGTGGGGCGCCGAAAGCTTCCTTCTGTGCATTGCCAATCTTCTGGGCAACAGCACTCAGGTGCGCCCATTCCTCAGGGGAAAGGTCAGTCCACTTATCTACTTCCTTACGTGGCACAACCAAGGTGTGGCCCTCAGTCAGTGGATTAATATCCAGGAATGCAACGACCTGCTCATCCTCATAGACAAAGCGGCCGGGAATTTCACCCTCAATAATCTTGGTGAAAATAGTACTCATGAAAGACCTCCTAGTGGGGAATGCTAGACGGGCAGGGTCACTGTGAAGGTGGAGCCCTTACCTAGCTCTGATTCTACGCTTACTGTGCCCTTGTGGGATTCCACCAAGCTCTTAACAATGGCCAAACCAAGGCCAGAGCCACCGGATTCACGGGAACGTGAAGTATCAGTGCGGTAGAAGCGCTCAAAAACATGCTGGGCATCCTCAGGGCTCATGCCCACACCATTATCAATAATGGCAATCTGGCCACCCGGGCGCAGGGCCACTGTCACACTGGCCTCCTTGCCAGCATGGACCAAAGCATTATTGACCAGGTTGATAATGACGCGACGCAAAGCCATGGAATCACCCGTGACGAATGGAATATCGCCGCACTCATTGAGCACCTTAATATCGCGGCCTGGGTGGGCCGCCTTGAGGGAAGTCACCACAGAGAGGGCCAGTTCCAACAGATCCACATTCTGCAATTGGAGCTTATTGCCCTCAGAGCGGGCGAGGTCGAGCAGATCCTCAACCAGGGCGGTCATACGGCCAGCCTCTTCAGCAATCTTGCCAATCACCCAATCCGCATCAGGGGCAGCACCGGAGCGGTAGAGCTCCGTGTAACCACGCACGGACGTAAGTGGGGTGCGCAACTCATGGGAAGCATCGCCCACAAAGCGGCGCATCTGTTCTTCATTATCAAGGGCCTCTTGGAGGGAAGCCTGGAGTTTTTCAAGCATAATATTGAGGGCATAGGACAACTGCCCCACTTCTGTATTGAGCGGCCATTCGGGCACGCGACGATCATAGTGACCATCGGAAATAGCAACAGCCACCTTTTCCACTTCCCGCAGAGGGCGCAAAGCACGCCGCACACTAATCAGCGCCACAAGTCCTAGGCCCAGCAAAACAAGGGCACCAATGCCCAACTGGACCATGAGCAACTGTTTAAGGAAGATTTCTTCTTTTTCCAAAGATCGCGCAACAATAGTCACGCCATTGGTCGTTTTAAAAGCTACTGCACGCCAAGGCGAATTAGAGGCTGAACCCTCCGCCGCAGGCACAGTGACCACATCATTGCCTACCTGCACCCCATCAATATCCGGGGTGGAGGAATTATCATTGCGCACAGTCATCGTGCCATCAGTGGAGATCTGCGCGACATAAAGCTCCGTTGGCGGACCACCCTTGGTGGCCACAAAGTCACTACGACCCGCCCAACCATAGACGGCCTCCTGAACCTCACGGTCCGCACGAGCATAGAGGAAGTCCCGCATAATGCCAGACACGGCAGCAGCACTCAAGCTCAAACCAAGGCCACTAACAAGCACCACAATGATCACCAAAGTGGTACGCAGGCGCAAGGCAGGAGCGTAGCGTCGCTTCTCCCCTGTCTCCTCCTTAGAAGACTTGTCTTTAGAAGTCTTCGCCTTGGAAGACTTCCCCTTAGAAGCCTTCTCCATGGAGGTCTTATCCGAAGGGTTCATCCCTTCAGGTGCTAGTGCGGGTTCCTTATGTGGGCTCATGTTTATTCATCTCCTTATCCAGGCCATTATGCCAAAAGCCGTGGCAGGATAAGAACCCACCACGGCTTGAAGAGTGATGTAACGCAGGCAATTCCGCGCCACAAGTCTATGGGAGTGGCCGTGCGTTAGGAGCGTGGCATACGCAGCACATAGCCCACGCCACGCACAGTGTGAATCAATGGGGTATCGCCTGTATCGACCTTACGGCGCAGGTAAGAGATATAAGACTCAACAACATTGCCGTCACCACCGAAGTCATAGTGCCAGACATTATCAAGAATCTTAGCCTTGGAAACCACAACCTCAGCATTGAGCATGAGGTAACGCAGAAGGTTGAACTCAGTTGGGGAAAGGTCAATGAGCTCGCCATCCTTGAATACCTCATGGGTGTCATCATTGAGGGTGAGGTCAGCATAAGTAAGAACGGAGTTGGACTCCTGGGTAACAGAACCACGGCGCAAGATAACACGCAGACGGGTAATGACCTCTTCCAAGGAGAATGGCTTGGTCACATAATCATCAGCACCAATGGTCAAACCGTGGATACGGCTCTCAACAGCGTCCTTAGCAGTGAGGTAAAGGACTGGGCCTTCGAAGCCTTCTTCGCGCAGCTTGCCCAGAAGCTCGAAGCCGTCCATGCCTGGCATCATGACGTCAAGAATGAATGCCTCTGGCTTGAACTCACGGGCCACAGCCAGTGCCTCAAGGCCGGAGTTAGCGGTCGCAACCTCAAAGCCCTGGAACTTCAGGCTCACAGTGAGCAGCTCGCCAATATTCTTCTCGTCATCTACAACCAGTACGCGTACCTGCTTATCGCTCATCATTGATTCCTTTCAAGTTCATTATTAGTTCGTGTGTGTATGAGTGCTTAGCACTTAACTGATAACTAGTAAACACCCTTTAACTGACCGTTAAGTGAATACTAGCTGAAAGGTATCTGTGAGTGTTAAATTTGATGAACAAGCCCCACATTTTCGCAGGTCAAAGCGCCGTTGACTTTAAAATTTTTTAGAAAATCTGGTGCGAATTATCCCCAATTTAGCCCAAAACTATGGGGCCACGAGACACTACGAAACAACGGTGTGGAAGGTGGCGTCGACAAGCAAAGAGATGCAGCCTACGCCGCATTAGCCCAAGAGCACCCACCAAAAGAGAATTTTTAAAACCCCAAAAGGTCCGCATCTACCAGCAACAACAGCGAAAATCGCCAACACATCTCTGCCTATATCCCAATTTTTAAAGCCCCAAAAAAGCAGCATCTACCAGCGGGAATAATGCCAATTCA
>JAUMTX010000004.1 GCA_030530985.1 Corynebacterium sp. | reverse complement strand
ACTGTCCTGCTGTGCACTGTCCTGATGCTGTGCCCGCACCTGCTCCGCATTGGCCTGGGTATAAGTTAGTGCCTCCGGGGAGAGCTCCACAGCCACAATCTCCACGGGTGGAAGCTGCTGGGCGAGAACTGCTGGCAGGGAGGCAATTTTGGTAGCTAGGGCATCAAAGACAAAACAGGCAATGGCACCACTGCCACTACACAGATCCACAATGCGATAAGGTGTCACATTTTGCTGCGCACTGTGCGCCTTAGCGCGGCGAAGTAGTTCGGCAAAAGCAAAGGTAGAAGCCCAGTCGGCGAGGATCTCCGTCTCTGGGCGGGGGATGAAAACACCGGGACCCACCCTGAGGTCCAAAGGACCGAAGGGTGCAGTGCCAAGAATATGCTGCAGGGGTTCGCGGGAAGCACGGCGGTGGAGGGCGGCGTCGAAAAGCTGCTGTTGACTGGGGCTAAAATCATCCGCAAAACGCAAAGACAAGCGATCAACGCCCAAAATATGGGCGGCAATCAGTTCAGCATCAACCAAAGGAGAAGCCACCCCTGCATCAGCAAGAGTGGCTTGGGCCTTAGCTATTTTCGAGGCGAGCGGCACGATCGGCAGCCTGCAAAGCGGTGAAAAGATCATCCAACTCACCATTAAGGACAGAGTCCAAATTATTGGCCTTATAACCAATACGGTGGTCGGTGATGCGGTTTTCCGGCCAGTTATAGGTGCGGATACGCTCAGAACGGTCGATGGTGCGAATCTGTGCGGCGCGACCCTCAGCGGCCTCAGCCTCAGCCTGCTCCTCAGCCATCTGCTGGAGACGAGCAGCCAAAACCTGCATTGCGCGGGCCTTGTTTTGAATCTGCGAGCGCTCCTTCTGACAGGTGACCACAATGCCAGTAGGCAAGTGGGTAATACGCACAGCAGAGTCAGTGGTATTCACGCCCTGACCGCCCTTACCGGAGGAACGGTAGACGTCAATGCGAAGATCCTTCTCATCGATCTCGACCTCAGCGACCTCATCAGGTTCTGGATAAACCAGCACACCAGCGGCGGAAGTCTGGATACGACCATTGGATTCAGTTACAGGGATACGCTGCACGCGGTGCACGCCACCCTCAAACTTGAAGACCGACCAGGCGCCATCACGGGAAGGCTGCTTGGAACGGATAGTCATGGTCATATCCTTGACGCCACCGAGATCGGACTCATTAATGTCCAGAATTTCAGTGGTGAAACCGTGGCGCTCAGCATAACGCTGATACATACGGGCCAGCTCAGAAGCAAAGAGGGAGGCTTCCTCACCGCCGGCACCGGACTTAATCTCCATGACAATATCATCACTGTCATGAGGGTCACGTGGGGCCAGAAGATCAGCGAGCTTCTCTTCAAGCTCAACAACGAGCTTTTCCAGACGCTCTACTTCTTCCTGGAAGTCATGGTCCTCATAGGCCATTTCCTTCGCAGCCTCAAGATCATCACGGGCGGCAACGAGCTCATCATTGACCTTAATAATTGGCTGGAGCTCCGAGTAGCGCTTACCTACCTTACGGGCCTGCACTGGGTCATTGTGCAGCTCAGGATCAGAAAGCTGGGCTTCCAAACCCTGGTATTCAGCCAGAATATCGTCTACGGCAGAGACCTGGCTTGCCATTAATCCTCCTCGATAGCGGTGGTCTTGGCGATCTGCATCAGGAATTCGCCATTGCTGTTGGTCTTCTTGAGCTGCTTGACCAGAAGGTCAATAGCGGCCTGGCTTTCCATGCCAGAAAGCAGACGGCGCAGCTTATGAACAATCTTAGCCTCTTCAGGGTTAAGAAGCAGTTCATCCTTACGGGTGCCCGATGGGTTGATATCCACTGCTGGGAATACACGGCGTTCTGCAATGCGACGATCCAGCTTGAGCTCCGCATTGCCGGTGCCCTTGAATTCTTCGAAGATCACAGTGTCACCAGCGGAACCTGTCTCCACCATGGCAGTTGCGATGATGGTGAGTGAGCCGCCATCTTCAATATTGCGGGCAGCACCGAGGAAGCGCTTTGGTGGGTAGAGTGCATTGGAATCCACACCACCGGAAAGAATACGGCCGGAACCTGGGCTGGAGTTATTGTACGCACGGCCAAGACGGGTAATGGAATCCAGAAGGACAACCACATCATGGCCCATCTCCACAAGACGCTTTGCGCGCTCAATGGCCAGCTCAGCCACAGTGGTGTGCTCGCTTGGTGGACGGTCGAAGGTGGAATCAATAACCTCGCCCTTCACGGAGCGCTGCATATCGGTCACTTCTTCTGGGCGCTCATCAACCAGGACAACCATGAGCTTGCACTCAGGGTTATTGGTGGTAATTGCATTAGCAATGTCCTGGAGGATGGTGGTCTTACCGGCCTTTGGTGGGGATACAATCAGTGCTCGCTGGCCCTTACCGATTGGCATCACCAGGTCAATAACACGGGTGGTAAGCACCTTTGGCTCAGTCTCAAGACGAAGACGCTGATTAGGATACAGCGGCGTCAAGGAGGAGAAACGTGGACGGTTACGTGCCTCTTCTGGGCTCAACCCATTAACCGAGGTGACGCGCACCAGCGCATTGTGGCGGCGGTTACGGTTATTGTTATTGCGGCTATTTGGCTCTGGGCGGGTACGCACCTGGCCCTGAACAGCATCACCGCGACGAAGACCAAAGCGGCGAATCATCTGCTGGGATACAAAGACGTCAGTCTTGGACTCACGGTAACCGGTGGTACGGACAAAGGCCACACCGTTATCCACAATGTCGAGGATACCGGCGATATCCTGGAAGTCCTCCGGATTCTCCGCTGGCTGCTGTGCTTCTGCGTTGCGCTCTGCACGCTCTGCATTACGCTCTGCGCGTTCTGCGTTGCGCTCTGCATTGCGATTATTGCGGTTGCCGCGGGTGTTCTGGCGCTCCTCGCCGGACTCAGACTGCTCGTTATTATTGCGGTCTGCATTACGGTCATTGTCGCGGTTGTTATCGCGATTATTATTGCGTGCGTTGCGACGCTGTCCGCGCTCATTGCGCTCAGAATTACGCTCGGAGTTGCGTTCCGCATTGCGCTCAATGCGCTCGAGCTGCTCCTGACGCTCTGCGGTTTCCGCAGCTTGAGCGGCATCCGGTGCAGATTCGCGCTCTTCCTTGTTCTGATTCTGGCGGTCACGCAGGGCCTGACGCTGGCGCAGACGACGCTGACGGCGGGCAGCAGAACGGCTCTCAGGGAACTTACGATCCTCGTTGTTCTCCTGATTGTTCTCCTGGTTGCTCTCAGACTGATTCTCAGCCTGGTTGTTGTTCTCCTGCTCTTCCTTACGGCTGCGGGAAATCAGGGTCACAGTGGTTGGGCGGCTGTCATCAGCGGCTTCCTGAAGTTCCTCAGTGGTTGCACGAACAACGCGGCGGCGTGGACGACCAGCACGACGGGTGCCTTCCTCGCGGCTGTTCTCAGAAGCAGCAGCGGTGGCAGGAGCGTCAGTGGTGGTTTCTGCAGAAGCATTATCTTCAGTTTTTGCGGCGGCAGGTGCCTCGGTGGCAGTAGCGCGGAGGCGACGGTTATTTTTGGTACCCTGGTTACGAACCCGACGGGAACGTGGGCTTTCCTCACTGCCAGCACCAGCGTTATTCTGTGCGTTCTGGATTGCTTCAATCAAAGCACTCTTACGCAGCGCAGAAATCTTGGTCAGACCGAGATTTGTGGCAATATCGCGAAGTTCTGGTAGACGAAGGGAATTAAGGTTTTCTGGATTTGTCACAGATTTCCTTCCACAAAAAATTTTTGTATTGGTATGAGAAGGGGGAATCTAGCCCTAGCTTAGCGCGCTAGACTAAAAGCATGCACAGCACAATGCAGGAGATTCCGCTGTCAGTGGCGCGGATTTTAGAATACGGGCGCACCGTTCACTCTGAGACTACCATTAAAACAGCTCATAGTGCTAACAAGCGCACGTTTAATAGTGAAAATTCGCAAGACTTTGAATCGGAACTCACTATTGAAACTACCACATTTGGCCAGTTAGGCGCACGTACCGCTGCCCTAGCCCATGTCTTTGATCAAGATTTGCGCGTTCATGCGGATAGCCGCGTGGCCACTTTTATGTATAACTGCAGCGAGCACATGGAAATTTTCTTTGCTGCTGCCTGCAAGGGTGCAATTTTTCATCCGCTGAATATTCAGCTCTCCGATGATCAGCTCATTTTCATTATTAACCACGCGCAAAATAATGTAATTTTCTGCGATCCGCGCCTGGCCACCCGCCTTGCACGCATTGTGCGCCACTGTGCCTGTGTGAAAGATATTATCTTCACCACTGGCTATATTCACCAAGGATTCTTCCCCACCCGTGTGCAATTGCACCAATATGAGGAATTGTTATCAGGCAGGCCAACTACCTATTCTTGGCCAGAACTGAATGAAAATACTGCCGCTGCATTGTGCTATACCACCGGAACAACCGGTGAACCCAAGGGTGTTCTTTATTCACACCGCGCCTTGTATCTTCACTCCATGAGCCTGTGTGCCAGGGATTCTTTTGCTTTGGGTGAAGGTCGCGGTTTCCTCTGTGGCGCCCCCATCTACCATGTGCTGAGCTGGGGCGTACCATTGGCCGCTTTTATGGCGGGCAGCCCCCTTGTATTTGCTAATGAGGAATTTCATTCCGCCCACATGGCAGAACTCATCGCTGCCACTTCCCCACTCTTGGCTCACGGTGCACCGAGCCTGTGGATTGATCTTTTCCAACACTATGTTGACAATCCCCCAGCTCAAATGAGCCTTGAGGAAATTTTCGTTGGTGGCGCAGCTGCCCCAGCAGCCCTCATGCACCAATGGGATGAGGCCTTCGGTGTGGACATTATTCACCTCTGGGGCATGACAGAAACCGGCCCTGTGGGCACAGTCTCCCGCCCACCCGCTGAGGTCCAGGGTGAGCAGCGCTGGCAGTACCGCATTAGCCAGGGCCGTTTCTCTGCCGGTGTTGAATACCGCGTGGTCACGGACGGTAAAGTGGTGACCGGCACCGACCGTCACCACGGTGAAATTCATGTTCGCGGCCCATGGACCACCGGCGCCTACTATGCCGGGGCCAATAGGGATCCCCGCGATGAACAAAGCCAATCCGTGGAGCTCTTCACTGAGGACGGGTGGCTGCGCACTGGCGATGTGGGCACCGTGACCAGCGATGGCTTCCTCACTGTCAATGACCGCATCCGCGATGTTATTCACAGTGGCGGCGAGTGGATTTACTCCGTGCCACTAGAAAATCTCATTATGGCCAATGAGTTGGTTTTGGAATGCGCCGTTATTGGCCACCCCGACCCCACCTGGGGTGAGCGCCCACTGGCCGTGGTGCGCCTCATTGACCATGTTGAGGAAAAGCAGCAAGAGATTGCTGAAATCTTGGCCTCCCACCTGCTTGAAGTATTCCCCGAGTGGATGGTTCCGGAGTATTGGACTTTTGTAAAACTCATCGACAAAACCAGCGTGAATAAATTCGACAAGATTGATTTGCGCGCCCATGATGCCAAGGGCCACTTCAGCATTATTAACCTCAATGAGGTGAAAGCCGCACGTCAAGCGGCACTCGATGCAGATCTGCACCGCGATTAGTGTTTAGCTATCAGCTCATTCTGAGCAAGGAAGATACCTAAGACAGACACAAAGGAAGGGCGCTCACTTTTAAAGTGAGCGCCCTTCTCGTAGTTTGGACCACTGGAGTCCAACTACTGGGGTCGGACCACTGGGGTCAGAGTTCCATAGTTAGTGCAACTAATTAGTCGATCTCAACACCATCAGCAATGCTGAGTTCCAGCACGCGGATACCGGCTTCGCGGGCCTGGTCGAGAATCTGAGGCTCAATGTCCTCAGTGTGCAGGACCATGGCGGTTGGGCCAGCGCCAGACAGATAGGCGGCATAGCCCTTATTGCGCAGGCGGTTAACCCACTCAGCGGTAACCGGCAATACATCAGCGCGGTATGGCTGGTGCAGGCGGTCACGGGTGCCTTCCCAGAGCAGTTCAGGATGGTGTTGCAGGGCAACAGTCATCACAGCAGCACGGGAGACGTTAAAGCGGGCATCAAGGTGGGTGACATCCGACGGAAGCACACGGCGCACCGCTTCAGTGGAGGCCTTGAAATCAGGAACCAGTGCGGTGGCACGAATACGAGAATCCACAGGGATCTGTACCGCACGGTAGCGTGGTTCAGTGCCATCAACAAAGGTGTCAGTCCAAGAGACAATGCCCTGCCCCAAAACGGAGGCGGCAGCATTATCTGGGTGGCCCTCAAAAGCGGAGGAAAGCTGAACCAACTGATCCACACTCAAGGCATTATCGGCCAAGCCATTGGCCGCAGCCACGCCGGCCACAGCAGCAGCCGCGGAGGAACCCAGGCCACGGGACTGAGGAATATTATTGTGGCACACAATGCGCAGGCCAGGGGCCTTAACCTGTGCTTCACGCAGCGCGCTTTGCAGGGCGCGGACTACCAGGTGGCGGGAGTCACGAGGGAGATAATCGGCACCTTCACCGAAAACTTCAACCTCCAGGCCGTCGGCAATAACCTCAACCTCAACTGTGTCATATAGGCTAAGTGCAATGCCCAAGGTGTCAAAGCCAGGGCCCAGGTTCGCGGAGGAAGCTGGAACCTTGACGCTGACCTTCTTGCCTACTGGCAATTCAGTAACCATAGAGATGATCCCTTACTTCAGGCCGAGTGCCTCAACCACAGCATGTGGGTCGACATCAATTGGCTTTGGCTCAGGCATACCGATAAGAGCGGTATTTGGATCCTTCAAACCATTACCGGTCACGGTGCAAACAATGCGCTGACCTGGCTCAATCCAGCCTTCCTGGTGGGCAGCAATAACGCCAGCCACGGAAGCAGCAGAAGCAGGCTCAACAAAGACGCCTTCCTTGCTGGTCAGGAAGCGATAAGCCTCAAGGATCTTCTCATCGGTGGCGGCACGGATAACACCATTGGACTCATCGCGGGCCTCAATAGCAGAGGTCCAGGAGGCTGGGTTACCAATACGGATGGCGGTAGCAATGGTCTCCGGGTTGAGAACTGGCTCACCGGAAACCAAAGGAGCAGCACCGGCAGCCTGAACACCAAGCATGCGTGGCAGCTTGGAGGACTTATCGGCGTTCTTGTACTCCTTATAGCCCTTCCAGTATGCGGTGATATTACCAGCATTACCCACTGGCAGTGCGTGGATGTCTGGGGCATCGCCGAGGGCGTCGATAATCTCGAAGGAAGCAGTCTTCTGACCCTCAATACGCATTGGGTTCACGGAGTTTACCAGAGCGATCTCTGGGTACTCTGCGGTGGTCTTGCGCACGAGTTCGAGGCAGTCATCGAAGTTGCCGCGAACCTGGATGATTTCGGCACCGTACATGACGGCCTGGGCGAGCTTGCCCTGGGCAATCTTGCCCTCAGGGATAAGGACGCAGCTCTTGATACCTGCGCGGGCAGCATAGGCTGCGGCGGATGCGGAGGTATTACCGGTGGAGGCGCACATGAGCACCTTCTTGCCCTGGTTAACAGCATCGGTGACGGCAACGGTCATACCACGGTCCTTGAAGGAACCGGTTGGGTTTGCACCCTCAACCTTGAGCCACACATCGCAGCCAGTCAGTTCGCTCAGAGCATTGGCACGAATCAGCGGGGTGCCACCCTCATTGAGGGTAATGACGCGGACGCTGTCATCGAATGGCATCCACTCGCGGTAGCCCTCGATCAAACCTGGCCAGTGTTGATGTTGCATTGTTTTTATTCACCTTCCAAACGGATAACGCTATTAACGGCCTTAACAGAATCAAGTTTAGCGAGCTTCTCGGTAATTGCCGAAAGCGCGGACTCCTTGGCCTTGTGGGTCACAACAATCAGGCGTGCACCCTCATTGCTGCCTTCCTGGCGGACAGTGCTCAAAGAAATGCCGTCAGCTGCGAAAAGATCAGCAACCTCTGCCAGAACCCCAATGCGGTCTTCTACTTCCATGTCTACGTGGTAGCGGGTGAGAACATCGCCGAAATCAGCGATTGGGAAGTTTGCATAGGTGGATTCGCCTGGAGCACGGCCACCATGAACCTTATTGCGGGCTGCACCAACCAGGTCACCCAAAACAGCGGAGGCGGTTGGGTTACCACCAGCACCATTGCCGTAGAACATGAGGTTACCGGCAGCTTCAGCATCAACAAAGATGGCATTGAAGGACTTGGCCACACTGGCCAGTGGGTGCTTGCGTGGAACCAGGGTTGGGTGGACGCGGGCAGAAATCTTCTCTACGCCATCTTCATCGGTGAAGCGCTCACAGACAGCAAGCAGCTTAATGGTGAAGCCAGCAGACTTAGCTGCCTCAATATCGGCAGCGGTGATCTTGGAGATACCCTCGCAATACACATCGTCATACTTCACACGGGTGTGGAAGGCGAGGGAGGCAAGGATGGCAGCCTTGGAGGCAGCATCGTGGCCTTCAACATCGGCGGTTGGATCGGCCTCGGCATAGCCAAGACGGGTAGCTTCTGCCAGCATCTCGTCATAGCCAGCACCGGTGGAGTCCATGGCATCAAGAATGAAGTTGGTGGTGCCATTGACAATACCGCGAACGCTCTTGACCTGGTCACCTGCCAGGGAGCGGCGCAGTGGACCAAGAACTGGAATAGCGGCGGCCACAGCTGCCTCATAATAAAGGTCAACGCCGGCGGCGTCGGCTGCTTCAGCCAATTCTTCATTATGGGCTGCAACCAGGGCCTTATTGGCGGTCACGACAGACTTACCAGCCTTGAGGGCTGCAAGAACAAGCTTGCGTGGGTAGTCAATGCCACCAATGACCTCAACCACAATATCCACGTCATCGCGGGCAATGAGTGCCTCTGCATCATCTGTAAGAAGTGCAGGGTCTACGCCTGGACGTGGCTTGGAAAGATCGTGTACCGCCACACCCTTGACTTCAATTTCGCCGCCAATGCGATGATAAAAGTCATTTGAGTGGTCGTTGAGCAGGCGCAATACTTCGCTGCCAACAGTACCCAAACCAAGAATTGCAACACCGACAGATTTCTTTGAATCTGTATTCTGTCCCATGAGAAATCTCCCCATTATTGTGGATGATGAACAACTGTACCCCATTGTAGACTACCCAATAGATATTATTAAAGAATTCGCAGCCCACTGCCCTTAAGCAGGTTTTATTTCCGTGTTTTAGGTGTTGTTTTAGCCCCCGTAGTAGTGCTTGTTCCCTTGCTTTTCCCCTTGCTTTTCGACGCCCCACCCCACTCCCCGCACCTGCTATAGTTATTGCAACCAATTCCGCTTATTTTCGCGGGTTCACACCCAAGCTTGAAACCACATTAGGAAGAAGAAAGGCTCCCCATGACGCCGCTTAGTGCGCTCATCCGCCGACGGATCTGCATTTTTAGTAGTTCTACCTGCGCACTTTGTCTCAGTCTTCTTCTTGGTACTGCGATGCTTCCCCACTCTGTGCTGCCTCTGGCACCGCAGGCCCAGGCGGCGAATCCAGTTGTAATTTCTTCCTATACTCCTTTTAAGGACTATGACTGGCTCATTAATTATGTGGCTTTCTATCTTTTCTTTACCGGCACACATAATGCGATTATTCAGTGGATTTCCACCCCGGCTGGTCAAGCCTTCTTTAATGAATATCCTGCCCTGAATTTCTTGAAAGCAGGTATCCCTAGTGCGAATTAAATTCCGAGGCCTTAAAGCACCGCGCAGGAACACTCGTGGCACGCGGATCTGCACAACTATGCTTCTGAGCAGCGCACTTGCTGTGTCCGCTACAGTGCCTGCGGCTGTGTCCTTCGCCCCACAGGCCCAGGCGGAGATGCCCTGCCTCATGTGGACTGGTGTCTTTAATTCCCAGTCCACCACGGACTGTACTGATAGGGAGTTCATTGGCTATTCAGCCACGAGTATTCTCGAGCAGTTTCTTTTCACAGTAAGCCGCTATGCCCTCAAAGGCGCGGTGGCGGGTGCCGGGCTTTTTGTGCTTTATCAACTGCTCTTTGCAGCTGATATTATTCGTCGTCCCATTGTTGAGCTGCCAACTTTGGAGCAGATTCTCAGCGCTAACTGAGTGACCCTTGGGTTTCTCCACACTTTGGGGAATTAAAACTAAGGGCATGAAGATTAAGACTATTCGCAATCTCACCATTCTTGGACTAGTTGGCAGCCTCGCACTGTCTGGAATTTCTGCCCCTGAGGCCCATGCAGCTTCCTCCGGCAGCTCCACCAGCTCCGGTTCCTCTGGCAGCAGTGATCAAGGCAGCAGCAATCTTGGCACTATTGCCCTGTCCACAACCTCGGGTATTGGCTCCTCTGTTCTCACCTTGGCCGCCATCCCTGTCCTGACCAGTTCCGTTGGCGGCACCCTCATTACCGTCAATCTCTACAACACCCTGCGCAACTATCTGCCGGGTCTGCCAGCTCTTCCTGGTTCTAGCTAAACCCCAGGCCTGCTGTCCGCAGCCACGTTCACACTTTTCAATACCACCCTTAGCTCGTGCGATTTAATGACGCACTGTACTGTTGCACAGTTCTGCTGCACTGTACTGTTGCACAGTACTTTTGCACAGCACTAAGGGCGGGCTGTATTTCTGTACAGCGTATGCTAATCTGAATTCATCAGCAGGGTTTGCATGCAGGATTTTTGGGCCTTGTGAGCCACTGGTCCTGCATGACATACACGCAGAATTCACGCATAGAACAGGCATAGAAAAGGACAGCACCATGCACAGTCGCTTGCGCACTATTCTCACTGCTTCCCTCATGGGCGCAGTCATTATTGCTGCTCCCGGTGTATCTGTTCCTGCCTCTGCCTTGGACCTGAGTTCTGGTTCTTCGAGTTTGTCCTCCCAGTATGACAATTCCTCTGTGCGCCAGTCCCTGGCAACCTCAAGCTTCAACCAGGCGGTGGATCGTAGTCCTCTGCTCTTTCTGATTAGCGGTGGTTCTTCCTTCCCAGTCGGCTTCTTGGTTTCCATTCCTATGAGCCTGCTCATGTATAACTTCATGGTCGATTCTGGCCTCTACCGCTCCATCCGCGACTACTAGAAGGAACTCAGCATGCGCCTCCCCTTTTCTGCCCCAGCACAGACCCGCCGTGCCACAATTTCTGCAGCTCTGTCCTTGAGCCTTCTTGCAAGTGGTCATACTGTAGTCGCCCCACATGCTTTCGCTGAGACTACCGCTGCTGTTTCTATTGACTCACGCACCACCGCTGATGAAGCACCTGCGGCCGCACAGTCCACACAGCCCGCACAGTCAGCACAGTCCGCGCATAATCCGGATACCACTGCTACCCCGGTTGAAGCTGTTGTTTCGTCCTTCCTTGCTTTGGGGAGTAGTGCCGCAGCGATTGTCTCTGCTTTTGGTCTTGCTTTTGTTGTTTTTCTTTTCTTGGGTGGTGCTGCCCTGCGTGGTCTCTTCTCCTCCCTTGCATATAATGCCCTGGCGGATAATGAGATTATTCCTCGTATCCCTAATTCCGAGATCCCTTGGTTCATCCACTAAACCACTAAGCCCACATACCTGCGCCAAGTAGAGGACGTACAGGGACAACTGGGTATAAATAGGACTAAGCGAGATGCCGAGGGATACAGAGGCATAAAGTGGGATACAGAAAGTAGAGAATGCAGAAGATTAGTTGGCGGAATTGCAGAATTAGTGCTGTGGCCTGCAGGTTTTTCACACGGGGTCTTGTGGTGAGTAGCCTGCTTGCCGGTGGTCTCATGGTTGCTGCCCCTGCGCAGCCTGAGGCTTCTGCGCGCAGTAGTGACGCGGGCTATCCTGCGGCGATTCTTTATAATTTTGTCTTTATTCCGAATTACCTCATTTGGATTCTCTCCCCTTTTGTTATGTACAACGTGCTTGTTGATCTGGGGATTGTCCAGTCCATTCGAGTATCTAATGCCAAGGCCCTGGGTCTTGAGCCTACGGCCTAGGTGGTGGTGTATGAAGAAGATGAAAACCACAGTGCTTTCTATTTGTGCTGTTCTAGGCCTAGTCGGCGCAGTTCTGTCAGCACCAAGTCCTAGTGCACAGGCTGAGGATGCGCCCATCCAATTCCGTATCTGGTCCTATTCGGGAATGCCAGACGGTAAGATTTTTGAGCTCAGTGCGCGCTCGATTCTTGGCAATATTCTCTTTGCAGCACCCTTCGGTGCCCTGCTGGCATTCCTCGTGGCCAATGGCCTCAATATGGGCATTGAGTCCAAGGTTCTGCCACCCATCCCCCTCACTGATAGTTCAAGCTAAGCCCCGCACTAGTTCAAGCTAAACCCCACAGCGCGATGGTTCCATACAGTTGTGTACAAAAAAGCTCAACCCAGGAGTTAATGTCCCGGGTTGAGCTTTTTGTGATTAGGTGCCTGATGGATTAATCCTGGTGGAAGTTCTCCAAGCGCAGAACATCCTCAATGGTCTCGCGGCGCACCATGAGGGTGGCCTGGCCATTGTGCACAGAAACTACTGGTGGGCGCAGCATGTGGTTATAGCGGCTAACCATGGAATAGCAGTAGGCGCCGGTGGCAGGGATAACCATAATATCGCCGGTCTTAATATCGGCAGGCAGTTCCGCATTATTAATGAGGATATCGCCAGACTCACAGTGGGAGCCCACCACGCGGGAGGTGATTGGGGCCTCCTCAGTGAAGCGATTAGCCAGGCGCACATCATATTCGGCACCGTAGAGGGCTGGGCGAATATTATCGCTCATACCACCATCCACAGCAATATAGCGGCGGGTCACGTCATCTTCCACGTGCACATCCTTGACCACACCAACCTCATAGGCGGTGACGGTGGATGGGCCGGCAATAGCGCGGCCAGGCTCAACCATGACGGCTGGTGGGCGAATACCCAGCTCCTGGCAGAAAGCATGCACCTTGGTCAATACTTCCTTGGCCACAGCATTAACATCCAAAGGATCCTGATCCTCAGTGTAGGCAATGCCATAGCCGCCACCCAGGTCCAAAACCTCAAGTTCCACACCCAAATCAGCATTGAGCTTCTTGAGCAAACCAAGAACACGCTCAGCAGCCATAGTGAAACCCTGGGCATCGAAAACCTGGGAGCCCACATGGCAGTGCAGACCATCCAGGCGCAGATTCTCCGCACGGTGAGCAGCCACAGCACCCGCATAGGCGGACCCGGAAGCCAAAGAGAAACCAAACTTCTGGTCCTCATGGGCGGTGGCAATAAACTCGTGGGTGTGGGCCTCAATACCAGGCTTGACACGAATCAGGACTGGCTGGATGACACCGGCGCGCTTTGCGAGGACGTCGATAAGCTCAATTTCCTGTGGGGCATCAACAACCAAATGACCAACACCGCTGGTCAAGCATAGTCGGATGAAACTTGCGGTCTTATTATTGCCATGTGCGGTGATGCGCGCGGCGGGGAAACCGGCGGCCAAGGCCACCTGCAATTCGCCCTCGGAAGCAACATCCAAGCACAGGCCTTCGCTATCAACCCACTGGGCAATAGTCGCAGTTAGGAAGGCCTTGGAAGCATAATGAACATACTCCGGACCACCATAGGCGGCTGCCATGGCGCGGCAACGGGCGCGGAAATCGTCCTCATCAACAATGAATACGGGGGTGCCGAATTCCTCAGTGATTTCTGGGATAGGCACGCCACCAATAGTGATGACGCCATCTTCCTCGCGGCGGGCATGAGCAGGCCAAACGTGGGCTGGTAGTGCGTTAAAATCCATTACATCTTCTCCGGGGCGCTCACGCCGAGCAGGTTAAGCGCATTGTGCAAAACCTGACGGGTGGCCATGGCCAGGGCAAAACGAGCCTTGTGGATTGGCTGAACTTCCTCATCAGCCTTAGGCAGAATCTGGCAGGCATCGTAGAAACGGTGGAAGGTCGCAGCCAGATCCTCAGCATAACGGGCAATACGGTGAGGCTCACGCAGGTCAGCGGCAGTCTTCACCACAGCTGGGAACTCGCCCAGGGTACGGATGAGGTCACCCTCCTTCTCATGGGTCAGCAGAGAAAGATCGGCCTCTGGGAGATTAGCCTCGGTGAGGCCATTCTCAGCGGCCTTGCGGGCAATGGAGCACAGACGGGCAAAGCCGTACTGAACATAGTAAACAGGGTTATCGGAGGACTGAGAAGTCCACAGACCCATATCAATATCCAGGGAGCTATCCACAGAGGAACGCACCAGTGCGTAGCGGGCGGCATCCACACCAACAGCCTCAACCAGATCATCGAGGGTAATCACGGTGCCGGCACGCTTAGACATGCGCACAGCCTCACCATCGCGAACCAGGTTCACCAGCTGGCCAATCATGACCTCCACCTGGCTTGGGTCATAGCCCATAGCAGCGGCGGCAGCCTTCAGGCGGGCAATATAACCGTGGTGATCGGCACCAAGCATGTAAATGCACAGGTCATGGCCACGATCAATCTTATTAGCCACATAGGCAATATCGCCGGCAATATAGGCGGCATTGCCATCGGACTTAATAACTACGCGGTCCTTATCGTCACCGTATTCGGTGGAGCGCAGCCACCAGGCACCATCATGCTCATAGAGCTTGCCGCTCTCCTTGAGGTGGGTGACAGCCTTATCCACAGCGCCCGACTCAAAGAGGGAATTCTCATGGAAGTAGACATCAAAGTCGGTGCCAAACTCGTGGAGGGTGCGCTTGATGTGCTCAAACATCATCTCCACACCCTGGGCGCGGAAGGTCTCCTGGGTTTCCTCAGGGCTCTGTTCCAAAATGCCAGGGTTCTTTTCCACAATGGTGGCGGCAATGTCATTAATATATGCACCCGCATAGCCATCCTCAGGGGTTGGCTCACCCTTGGCTGCGGCAACCAGGGAACGGGCAAAACGGTCAATCTGTGCACCGTGATCATTGAAGTAGTATTCGCGGGTCACCTTGGCGCCGCTGGCAGCAAAAACGCGGCCAAGAACATCGCCCACAGCAGCCCAACGGGTGCCACCGAGGTGGATTGGGCCGGTTGGGTTCGCGGAGACGAACTCGAGGTTAATGGCGGTGCCGGCATAGGAGTCATTCTGACCAAAGGCCGCACCTGCCTCCAGAATCTTGGCAACAACCTCGCCCTGGGCGGCAGCCGCAAGACGAATATTAATAAAGCCTGGGCCAGCAATGGTGGCCTCATCAATGGCATCATCGGCAGCAAGTGGTGCAACCAGCAGCTCAGCCAGGGCACGTGGGTTAGTGCCTACCTTCTTGGCCAACTGTAGGGCCAGGTTGGTGGCATAATCACCATGTTCTGGATTGCGTGGGCGTTCCACAACAATTTCCTCTGGGATTACACTGCTATCAAAACCCTGCTCGGTGAAAACACTCAGGGCAACTTTCTTAATAAGTTCGGCGAGTTCTGCTGGAGTCATAAGTTCCCATATTACCTGTATCACCCCCTTATTTCCTATTAGCTATATATTCGTGGCGCCGATCTGCATTGGTGGGGGCCTGTGCTGGCCTTATGTAGAAGGTGTGCAGATTTACCTTTTGACTGGAAGTGCAAAGGACTTGTTTAGTCATGTGCGCTTTGGGTTTATGTGGGAATTAAATACCTGTCTACTGATATACATTTTTCCTTGAATTAGATCTGGATCACTATCATTAAATGCAAGAAGCGCATTAGCTGCGAAAACGCAGATAATCTTAGCCTTAGTTAAGTGCAATGAGCTGCGAAAAAGGAGTAGTCTCACAAACATAACACCCATAAAGAAAACCCCTGCACAGTATTAAGAGGTAATAGATGCGCGTAGCAATTTTCTCCACCTGCCTCGGTGACGCACTTTTCCCGGATGTGCCTAAGGCCACTGCCGTGATTCTTGCCCGCCTCGGCCATGAGGTTATTTTCCCGGAAGCACAGACCTGTTGCGGTCAGATGCATGTGAATACTGGTTATCAGCGTGAGGCGATTCCACAGATTCGAACCTATATTGATGCTTTCTCCGACCCATCTATCGACGCAGTTGTTTGCCCATCTGGCTCCTGCACCGGCGCTGTTCGTGAACAGCATGAGATGGTTGCTGCACGCTATGGCGATGCTGCCCTGGTTGATGGCGCTAAGAAGACCGCAAAGAAGACCTACGATCTTTCCGAGTTTCTTATCGACGTCGCCGGTGTCACTGACCTTGGCGCATTCTTCCCTCACCGCGTGACCTATCACTCCACCTGCCACTCCCTCCGTTTCTTGAAGGTGGGCGACCGCCCATACAAGCTTCTTGAGGCTGTTGAGGGCATTGACCTGGTTCCACTGCCCCATGCCGATGAGTGCTGTGGCTTCGGTGGTACCTTCTCCGTGAAGAACCCAGATGTGTCCGCATCCATGGTTGGCGATAAGGTGCGCAATGTGAAGACCACCCAGTCCGAATATGTGACTGCCGGTGACGCGTCTTGCCTCATGAATATTGGTGGTGCACTCTCCCGCCAGCACACCGGTGTGCGCGCAGTCCACATTGCTGAGATTCTTGCCTCCACCAAGGAGCACCCATGGAGCCCAACTTCTGCTATTTACGGTAAGGAGGCCATGCTGTGAGTAAGGTCTACATTGGTATGCCCACCGCTTCTGAAACTGTGGGCCATCTGCGTGGCGATAAGACTTTCCCTGAGGCCGCAAAGACTGAAATTTATAATGCGACTCAGCGCCGCAACCTCTATCACGCCACCCATACCATTCGAAATAAGCGTAACCGTGTTATCGAAGAGGCTGATGACTGGCAGCAGCTGCGTGAGGCTGGCTCCCAGATTAAGCGCTACACTCTGAGGCACCTGCCTGAGCTTCTTGAGCAGTTTGAAGCACAGGTTACTGCCCGTGGTGGCCATGTGCACTGGGCCCGCGATGCTGAAGAGGCTGGCAAGATTGTTACCGAGCTGGTCAAGAAGACTGGCGAAAAGAAGGTAGTCAAGATTAAGTCCATGGCCACCATGGAAATTGGTCTTAATGATCAGCTCAAGGCCGCTGGTATTGATGCCCGCGAGACTGACTTGGCTGAGCTTATTGTGCAGCTGGGTAAGGATAAGCCTTCCCACATTCTGGTTCCTGCTATTCACCGTAATAAGGCTGAGATTCGCGATATCTTTGTTCGCGAAATGCCACATACCGATGAGTCCCTGCAGGCAAACCCACCAGAGTTGGCTGAGGCCTCCCGTGTCTTCCTGCGCCAGCAGTTCATGGAAGCCAAGGTTGCTATTTCCGGTGCTAACTTTGGTATTGCCGAGACCGGTACTGTCACCATTGTTGAGTCTGAGGGTAATGGCCGTATGTGCCTCACCCTGCCAGAAACCCTCATTAGTGTGATGGGTATTGAGAAGATTCTGCCTACCTTCCAGGACTATGAGGTACTGCTGCAGCTGCTGCCACGTGCATCCACTGGTGAGCGCATGAACCCATATACCTCCCTGTGGTCTGGTGTTACTGAGGGCGATGGCCCACAGAACTTCCACATTGTTCTTGTGGACAATGGCCGTACCCGTGCCCTGTCCAATGAAATTGGCCGTGAGGCACTCAAGTGCATCCGTTGCTCCTCCTGCCTCAATGTGTGCCCAGTCTATGAGCGTGCTGGTGGCCATGCCTATGGTTCCACCTACCCTGGCCCAATTGGTGCCATCCTCACCCCACAGCTCACCGGCATGGAATCAGCCCACGATCCTAATGCCTCCCTGCCATTTGCCTCTACCCTGTGCGGCGCTTGCTATGATGCCTGCCCAGTCAAGATTGATATTCCATCCATCCTGGTTGAGCTGCGCCACCAGAAGGTTGAGGAGCACCGCCCTAAGATTGAGGGTGTCATGATGGGTGCAATGGGCATGACCTACGGCAATGCCAAGATTTGGAATATGGCTTGTCGTGCAGCTGCCTTCGGCCGTGTGGCTGGTTTCGGTAGCGGCAAGATTCGCCACCTGCCAAGCTTCCTTGCCGGGTGGACTGACTTCCGCGATGTGGCCCTGCCACCAAAGAAGTCCTTCCGTGAATGGTTCAATAGTGATGAAGCCAAGGAGCTTCTGAAGGAGGTTTCGCCTAATAATGACGAGCGCTAAAGAAGAAATCCTCGGCCGTATCCGCGAGGCCAATAAGCGTGCGGGTGTCTACGACAAGCCGGAGATTGAAATCCCACGTCTCTACCACCGCACCCATGAGTTCTCCCGTGAAGAGCTCAAGGAAATCCTCATTGACCGCCTGATTGACTATAAGGCCCTGGTGGAAACCGCCACTGAAGCAAACCTCCCTGAGGTTTTGGGTCGTATCCTCAATGGCCGTGGCGCCAAGGATGTCCGTGTGGCCCCAGGCTTGGACACTGCTCTCTTTGCTGAGATCAATGCCAGCTGCACCCCGGATGATGTTGCTGTAGACCCACGCACCTTGAATGATGTGGATGCGGTTATTACCGACTCCCATGTCTCCAGTGCACAGACCGGCACCATCTGCTTGGAGTCCGGCCCACTCTGTGGTCGCCGTGCTCTCACCCTGGTTCCTGACGTGCATGTGGTTATTGTGCGCATGGACTCTGTGGTTTATGGTGTCCCTGAGATGATCACCAAGCTGGACCGCACCGTTCCAGTGACCATGATTTCCGGCCCTTCTGCCTCCTCCGATATTGAGTTGGAGCGTGTGGAAGGCGTGCACGGTCCACGTACCCTCATTGCAGTGGTTGTTGACTAGCACTTAGCATTCAGCACTCAGCGCTAGACGCTAAAGGGTATTTACTATCCTGATCCACGGCCAAAGGGTGGCCACTGGTCCCCTCGGCCGTGGATTGGTGTATAGTGTGTATCTGTACATATTGGCCTTCGTAGCTCAGAGGATAGAGCATTGGTTTCCGGTACCAAAGGTCGCAGGTTCGATTCCTGTCGAGGGCACGCATAGAAAAATGGCGAAGGAATAATCCTTCGCCATTAGTCGTATCTAGGGCAAATCCCTTAGGGCAACTCCCTATAGGCGCTTAGGCCTAGTTCTCGGCCTCATCCTCAGAGACGTCCTCGCCGCCTGGAATAACAAAACCATCCGTCACCTTCAGAATATGCTTGGCTAGTTTTGCAATGACCTTTCGATCCTCAGGGCTAATGCCATCAAAGATCAAAGAACGCACATTCTCCACATGGTCAGGGGCTGCGGCCTCTACCCTGCGCTGACCCTCATAGGTGATATTGAGAAGAACACCACGGCCATCGCCTGGGCAGGCGGACTTGGTGATAAGTCCGCGCTTAACCATGCGGGTAACCTGGTGGCTCGCACGGCTGCGATCCCAGGCAAGGCGGGTGCAAATATCACGCAGGCGAATAGTATTTGGCTCAGCCTCAGAGAGGTTTACAAGGACACCAAATTCAGCATCAGAAATATCATGCTTAGTTTGGAGCACCTCATCGATGCTCCTGTGGAAAGCATGGTCCATAGAGAGGAAAAGGCGCCAGAACTGTTGCTCTTCCTCATTGAGCCAACGCGGTGAAGTCATGACTCCACGTTACCAAAAAATACAGAATGTTGACAATTAAACAGTCTTGCTACCTTCTGGCATGGTGACCTGCACCGCAGCGCTCACAGTGGCGAAGCGCTCCGGGCTACAGGTAAGAATAATGACCTGCTTATCCTCACTCAGTTCATTAATGAGCGCACCCATACGCTCCAAGCGGGTGCTGTCACTATTACCCAAAGCATCATCAATAATCACTGGAACACGGTTTTCTTCCGCAACCATATCGGCAATAACCAGGGTACGGAGGAAAGCCAACTGCTCCTTAGCGCCACCGGAAAGGGTGAGGAAGTCAATATCGCTACGGCCGGTAATGCCCAGCTTTTCGTCCATATTAATATTGAAGTCACTACCAAAGAGCTTGGCGCCATAGGTGGTGAGCTTCTCCACAAATGGGGCGGCGTACTGGCGGTTCTTCTCCTCGCGGCAGCGCATCACAGTATCGTAGAGCTTCTTGATGGCATTAGCCTTGCGCTCCACACCGGCGAGAGCACGCGCGGACTCCTCAAAGGCAGCCTCAGCAATGGCATGATCCTCACTGGTACCGCGCATGGCATCCAGCTTGGCCTGGGCACTAATGCTGTCATTCTTAGCAGTCTCAATATTCTGCTTGAGAATACGAAGCGCAGCCTCAACACGACCCAATTCCTCACGCAGAAGATCTGGGTTGACCTCGGCCACAGCCTTGGCCAATTCATCCCTCTTGGTGCGGGTGGCATCACACTGAATGGTGGCACTGCGCAGATTAGCCTGCAGATCCTCAGTGCTGAGCTCAGCCAGCTCCTTGTCCAAAGCCTGCTTATCCTCTTCCACCTGCTTCTGCTGGGCAACCAGGCTGCCCTCAATGCTGGCAATCTGGGTGGCCACAGGGGAATTGCTCACCTGCTGGAGCTGCTGATCCAGCGCAGCAAGCTCCGCGCGGATCTGCTCGCGTGCCTCATTGGCCTGGGCAATTGCAGCCTCAGCCTCAGAAGCGCTGAGCTTCGCCTCGGCCTCGGAAAGCGGATCGGCACCCTCAGTAGTGGCCTCAAGCTGAGCAATCTGGCCCTCAAGCTTCTGCTGGCCACCAAATGGGGCAAGAAGCATAGAGTGCTCAGTCTCGCATTCGGCAATGGCCTTCTCATAGGCCACGGTTTCCTCACGCAAGGCGATGAGCTGCTCCAAACTGGAAACACCAAGGCGGGCACCCATCTCAGCCACAGTGGCCTCAACGGCACGAAGCTCTTCACGCTGCGCATCATTATTTGGTGGGAAGAAGCTAATGCTCAAATCCCCATGCTGGATGCTCTCCAAACCAAAGAGGGAATCCTCCTGGCCCACACCACTAACCTGGATTTCCTCACCATTAATGCTGACCGTCTCCGTGCCACCACTCGTGGACAGACGATAAGAACCGGCAGCATTCTTTAGCGCACCAAGAAGAATCTCCTGGCGGCTATGAGCCTGGCGATACTCGGACAGATCTGCCTCAGTAATGCTATGAGCAGGGGCTTTGAGAGATTCCTTCTTCTCCACAATAGCTGCAGCCTTAGCAGCCACAGCCTTGAGTTCCTGGAGACGAAGAATAGTTGCAACAATACGGGCACGATCAATAGCAGCAAGAGCACCACTCTCCGTGGCCTGCTTTTCCTCACGCTGCTTTTCAAGCTCGGCGCGCTTCTCCTCCAAGTCCTTAACGCTGGCCTTGAGTTCATCACGCTTCGCCTCAGCCTCAGCAACAGCCTTGGCGCGCTGCTCCACATTGGCAGCCAAAGTTTCGCGCTGGCTTAGACGACCCTTCAAATGCACAACCTGGTTTTCCTCCAGGGTGTACTGCTTGGTCAAAGCATCAAACTCTGCACGCAGCTTCTCAGCCTTATCCACCTCAGCAGTAAGGCTGGTGTGCTTGGACTCCAAAGGACCCAAAGTATCGGTGGCCTGGCTCAATACCTCCTTGGCCTTGGCAGCAATACCCTCCCAGGTTTGGTAGGTGCTGAGGGCCTCCTCGGCCTTCTTGAGGACAGACTTGGAGTTTGAGAGGTCGTCGATAAGCTTCTTGTACATGGCGCGAGGCCTACCGGCGGCAGTCCAGTAATCGCCATAAGACTTAACAAGCAACGCAAATACAGCGGCATCACGGTCAGTGCTCAAAACATCAGCTGCGGCACCATCCAAGAAATTGGCATTCTGCTCCGCCTTAGCCTGCTCCTCCTTATCGGCATTCATATGCTCAATAGCCTTGGTCAGAGCATTAATCGTCTGGAGCTCCAAAGTCTTGGCATCAGTAAAAGTAAAGGAGCCCTGGGAATTGAGCATGGCCTTAAACAGGCCCTTATCAATAGAGCCGTGGAGCTTATCCCACTCCTCCTCGGCCTGGCCGCCACTAAAGGACTTACCGGTGGCATGATTAACCAAGGTAGCCTTGCCGCGCGCAGACTTGCCATGATCATAAGCCTTGGTGAGCGTATAATTCTGCCCCTCAATATCCATATTGAGGCTAATAGTGATCGGCTCATCCACACCCTTGTGGTAGAGGCTCTCCGTGTCCTTCTTCTTATTGGTGTATTTCTCCTCCATCAGAAGAACAATGGCATCAATAATGCTGGACTTGCCGGTCTCATTATCACCACTAATGAGGGTGGTGCCATTGGCGGCAAAGTCGACAGTAATCTCCTCACCAATACCCTTGAAATAGGAAATGGTGGCCTTCTTCAGCGTAAAATCGCTGCTCATCCTTAGTTACCTGCCTTCTGGTCCACAGTCTCAATGAGATAGAACAATTCCTTCAGGGCATCCATATCGCCCTCAGTCAGCAATTCCTTTGCTGCATCATTCATAAAACCGCCAAGGTCAATGGAGGCAAGATCCTCCTCAGAAGCCTCCAACTTCAAACCGGCACTACTCTTACGCTCCGTCAATTCCACAAAGCGAGTGCGGAAATTAGTCATGAGATTTTCAAAAGCACGAATGCCCTCCAGGCTTTGATGCCCGCTGACACCATACTTAACCACGGTGCGGGAACCATCCGTATAGCTCTCCAACTGCTTGGTAATGCTCTCAATGGAATCAGAACCATCCAAATCCCACCTATAGGCATCAAACACCCAGCGGCCCACCTTCTTCTTCTCCACAGTGAACTTTGGCTCGGCGCCACTACGGCTAATAGTCACAAGAGCAGCATTACCAGAGTCGAATTCGCCCTGGCCAGTGGCCACCTCATGAAAATCGGTGACCTCAGGGGCGCCGGAGAAATAAATGCCCTTATCAATCTCCTTGAAGGAGTGGGTATCGCCCACAGCAATATAGTCCACTACCCCATCATCAATGCACTGGCGGGCAAAAGCCTGGTCGAAGGCACCTTCTTTACCAAAGTCATTGCCGCTGAACTGGCCGTGGGTGACAAGAATACGCACACCCGGATTCTCAGTTTGCTGCAGGGACTCCAGGGTTTCACGCACAATATCCGAATCAGTAGTGCGGGAAAAATATGGGGTGCCAATAATCTCCACGCCCGGCGCGAACTCGTGGGGCTTATTATCGCTCAAAACAATGAGCTTAGGGTCATTGAGCTTAGCAATACGGTCCAAAGCAGAACCCTCACGATAATAGTCGTGGTTACCCGGCAGCAGATAGATAGGCACCGGGGTTTGGGTCAGGACCTGCTGAACAAAGCTGAAGGTTTTATCATCCATGTCATTGGCATCGAAAATATCGCCGGCTGCCACAATGAAGGAAGCATTATTATCGCGGGCGAGATCATAGATGCGTCGAATAGCATCTAGACGATCACTATCGAAAGCTGCGGCGCCACTCTGCAAGAACCATCGGCTCATGCCCATCTGCCAATCCGATGTGTGAATAAAACGAAGATCGTCCATGGAGAAATCCTTACTGTACTCGGGTAGAAGATTCGGTATTTTTCTACTCTAAGTCAATCATACGGTGTAAATACTCCTCTAATTCGGCTCGGAGTACCACAGCCTCTGCCGGGGAATCCGTGACATTCTTCAAAACATGGCCGATGACCTTGGGTTCTGCGTGAAGGATAGAGTTTTTCACAGGGAGGCTCGGGATGTCTGGGAGGGCTGCACCAAGCCAAAAATCGGCCTCAATGGGCATGGGTTCTGGCTCAAGGGTGTGCTTATCCTGAAGGATGTCAGCAACCTGCGGATCGGAGTCCATCTTTTCGCGCAAATAAATCAGGGCTGCTGCCACATGGGCGCACATGTCGGTGGTGTCCGGGCAGGTGCAATTCCATTGGGTGGGCACCGGCAAATCATCCATGGCGGCGCGGGTTTGGGCTCGTGTGAGTTCCTGGTCCTCATTGGGCACAAAAGTAATAATGAGCTCAAAAGGGTCGAGCTGGGTGCCCTGAACAAAGAAAGTGGCAAGGAAAGGCTCCGGGGTGAACTTAATCACCTTGCCTGTGTTAACCAGGGTGCGGGCGCGGGTGAACTTACGGTCCCCTGCCTGCTCCACCGCCAACTGCTCATAGGCGGAAAAAGTGGTGCGGGTGACCTTGGATTTCTTCTCCGGGTTGCTGGCGCTCAGACCATCGCGGCCGAAGCGGGCATAGATAATATTCTCTTTACGGATATAGCGCATTATTCATTCTCCCGATCGACCTTGAAGAGACGATTAATCTCATCGGGGCTGAGCTGTGTAATCCAGCCCTCCCCTGTTGGCACTGTTTCACTGGCCAAGCTGACCTTGCCGGTCAAAATATCATTAATGGATTCCTCAATGGAGCCACGGGTAATCATCTTGTATACGGTGACATCTTCCTTTTGGCCCATACGGTAGGCGCGGTCGGTAGCCTGGTTTTCCACCGCAGGATTCCACCAGCGATCCATATGCACCACAATGGATGCGGCGGTGAGGTTAATGCCCACGCCGCCCGCCAAGGAGGAAATAATAAAGGCATGCGGGGCCGACTCATCGCCATGATTGGCTGCTTGGAAGCGGCTAATCATTTGGCGGCGGCGCTTATGGGTGACCGCACCATAAAGGAAGTCAATATCCTCACCCATATAGTCGGAGAGGTAGCTTTGTAGCATCTGGCCGAACTCAATGATCTGGGTGAAGATCAGCACGCGCTTATTCTCTAGCAGGGCTTTATCAATAATCTCTTGGAGCTTCTTGACCTTGCCACTGCGATGGTGGCCATTGATGAGCATGGCGGAACCATCACGCAAATAGGCGGCTGGGTGATTACAAATCGCCTTGGTGTAGTAGATGAGATTAAGCACGAATTTGCGGTCGGCCTCACGCACGACTGCTGCGTAGAGGGAGGCCTGTTCTGGGGTCATATTGACCTCAACCAGAATCTCATTCTTCTGTGGCAGCTCTGGGAGCAACTCAGGATTCGACTTTTCACGGCGAATCATGAATGGGCCAACCATGGCGCGTAACTCCTCCGCCCCATAGTCCTTATAGCGGTGGCGGAACTGGCGCACCGTGCCAAAAGCACCCGGATTAATAAAGTCCATGATTGACCACAGGTCCACCAAGGAGTTCTCCACAGGGGTGCCTGTCATAGCCACGTGGTATTCGGCAGGGGCGTTGGTGACCGCAAGACGGGTCTTGGTGGATGGGTTCTTAATCTTCTGGGCCTCATCGGCAATGACCATATGCCACTGCTGGGACTGAAGATTCTCTGAAGCCAAGAAAGTGTTATAACTGGTCAGAACCACCTCGGGGTAATTCGGCGAGTCTGTAATCTCGGTAGAGACCGATGCGCCAAAGAGGTGGTGAGGCTGGCTGCTGCCATGGTATTGGCAGACCTTGAGGCTTGGGGCAAAGCGGGCAAGCTCCTCTGCCCAGTTAGCAACCACAGTGGAAGGTGCAACCACCACACTTGGCTTGAGCCTACGGCCCTCATTCTGCGCGCGCTGCTTTGCTACCAGCAGGAATGCAATAACCTGGATGGTTTTACCCAAGCCCATATCATCAGCAATGAGGGCGCCCAGATCATTCTCATACATCCACATGAGCCACTCCACGCCGCGCTGCTGGTAGGGGCGCAGCTCCGCATGGAGCGTATCTGGAATTGCAACCGGCATGGGGGTTGGTTCCATGGTGCCATTGAGCACAGTGGCGGCGAAAGAGTCACCAATAACGCGCAGCTCAGGGTCCGCAAGTTGCAGACGGCGCAAAGTATTCATTGGGGCGGCACCACGGTACTTCTCCAAATAGTTCTTGGCCCTGGCAAGAGAGTCCTTATCGGCGCGCACCCACCCAGTGGCGAGTTTGACTACACCCTCGCGGGAGCGGATGAGTTCTTCCATCTCAAACTCAGAAAGAACATGGGAGCCCACACTAATGCGCCAATCAAACTCCACCAGGCGCTCGAAACCAATCTGGGCTTGCTTCTTGACCACAGCACCCGGCATAACAGCCACCTCAACCTTGTGGACTGTCCAGGCGCGTGGAAGCATGACGTGGAAGCCGGCCTCCTCCAGGCGTGGAATGTCGTTCTCAATAAAGTCGATCATGGAATCCACACTGAGAATATTGGTGTGGCCGGCGGCATCCACCAGAATAGGGGCCACCTTAATGGCCTGCTGGCACAGATCCTCCACCTGTTGGCGCAGACGCCCACTCAAATTGAGGGTGCGGCGGGATACCGGTGCGGAATCACCCAGGCGCACACGAAGATGGGTGCGCCACTGGCCATCCCTGGCGCCGCCATTATTCTCCTCGACCACAATGACCACGGCCATTGTGACACGCGATAGGCTATCAGCCCATTCGGCTAGGGCTGCGCGGGCACCCAAAGTAGCCTCGAAAGGTTGGCCGTGCATGAGGGCCTCACCGAAGGGCGTGGAGGTCGCCGTTTTGCGATTTTGGTGCCGTACCCAGGCAGTACAGAGATCTGCACTCACACGGTTAGTAAGATCCGTAAGTGTTTGGGGGCTGCCGGTGGGGTCCAAGCCCAGCCCATATTGGGCATGCAGAATGCCCGGGGCTGCCTGGTTCATTTGGGTCAACCACAATTGCTCCTCAGCACCCGGGGCAATTTCCCACTCCGGCCAGGTTTGACCAGCATAATCATGAAGTGCGGGCAAAATACGGCCCGAGGCACAGAAACTACGAACACCCTCCCAGAGGTGCAAAAGCCACGCCAAATCAGGGGCAATAAAAGGGCAACTAATCAGGCCTGTGTCATCAACAGCGGTGGCCTCACTGAGGTCCTCATCGCCATAGCCGTCGAGGCTATCGTCCCAGCCATCATTAGTCTCAGTCAGGAGACGATCAAGGAAGCGCACAGCATCCTGCGGGACCAGGGCTGTAGTAAACAGACCCGTCTTTTTGCCTGCTAGACGCACCCTTTGGGTAAAACCGCGCTGGCTCAAGGCGGAAAGAACAGGAACAGGGATAGGGGCCAACACCTGGCCATCATTAATTGTCTTGCGGGTAGCAGTATCCTCAATCCACAGGCGCAAGAGACCATCGGCAGTCCAAAATCCGTGCACCACAAATGGAATAGGCTGTTGTCTATTATTGCTGGCCAAGACCCTTATCCTTCAATTCCGCCGCCACCGTGGCAGCCTAAAAACCGCTTAATCGTCTCATAGGTATGAACCACTATACACTCTATATACGAGCCTTAAGCGTGCTGACCATAATTGGGGTGGTATTTAGTCTGCTGCCCTATATGCGTGACCCGGATTATCTTCCTGACCCGGCTCCTTCCGCCAAGGGTGTGCTCTCACGAATAAATGTGGTGCCGGACCGAGTGGATAAACCTGGCTATGACCGTGAGGCCTTTGGAACCTGGCGCGGCCAGGATGTTCCTGGCTGCACCACCCGCACCATCATGCTCTATGGTGGATGCTCAAAACAAGAGCTTGCAATATCCAAAGATCCCTATAGTGGTGTGCCTGTGGAACGCGAAGCCAATATTGAAATTGACCATATCTATCCCCTCCGCGCGGCATGGGATATGGGTGCCCACCGCTGGCCCAAAAGTAAATTAGAAGAATTTGCCAATGACCCGGCCAACCTAGTGGCGGTGGCCCGGGGCCAAAACCAAGCCAAATCAGACTCCTTGCCCTCCGCTTGGTTGCCGCCCGAAAAGTCGAGCCGCTGTTGGTATGTGCGGCGCGTGGCGGCTGTGGCGTGGAAGTACCAGCTGCCGCTGAGCCATAAAGATGTGCAGGTTATCCGGCGGGAATGCTGGTTGCGTGAATTGATTTCCTAAAGCACACTTGGATAAAATTAAGTGTTTGCGCCTAGTGTGCATAAAAGAAGCACCCATCTGGGTGTCCCAACTTAATTTTGAAAGGCCCCCGATGAACCTCGTTGTCATCCTGCACGTCATTGCGGCACTGATTCTGCTCGGCCCAGTGACCGTTGCAATCTCTAGCTTCGGCCCAGCTATTCTTGCTGCCTCCAAGGGCGACCAGCTTGCCCGTGGCCGTGCTTTTAACTCTTTTAAGATCACCCGCATCTATGGTCTGCTCTCCTTGATTATTCCAATCCTGGGTTTGGCTGCCATGTTCACCGACGGTAGCTACTGGAGCCAGGGCAAGTTCCACGCCTCCATCCTGCTGTCTGTCATTGCCTGGGCTCTGCTCTTCTTCGTTATTGCACCACGCCAGAAGAAGGCCATTGATGCCCTTCAGATTGTTGAAGAAGGCGAAGAAGCACCAGCTGAGATTCCAGTCATTGAGGATTGGGACAAGGTAAAGAGCCAGTCCGCTATGTTCGGTGGCATCTTCTCCTTGCTGTGGGTTATTGTTGCTATCCTGATGCTGGTATAGCACACCATTCTGCATTATGGGCCGGTTTACCGGCCCTTTTCTTTTGCCCACATACAGTATTCGCACCCATAGACACGAAAAAAGCCTGAACCCCTCTCAGGGTCCAGGCTGTGCGTTTCTTTCGAGCGCTGGGTTCAATTAGCGCCTAAGCGCTGGGTTCAATTAGTAGCGCTTGCCGCCGCGGAAACCGCCACGGTCGCCACGGTCACGGTAGTTGCCACCGCGGCCGCCGCGATCATCACGGTCACGGTAACCACGACCACCACGGTCATTGCGGTCACCACGGTCACGGTAGCCACGGCCACCGCGATCATTACGGTCATTACGACCACCGCGATCAAAATCGCGGTTGCGGCGCTCATAGGCTGGGCGACCAGCTGGTGGGCCTGGATCAACTTCAATGTTGATCAACTGGCCGGAGACGCGGGTACGCTCCAGGGAGTCGAAGACCTCCTGTGGCAGATCCTTAGGGAGCTCAACCAGGGAGTACTCAGAAAGGATGTTGATACGACCGAAGTCAGTATTGCGCAGACCACCCTCATTAGCAAGGGCACCCACAATCGCACCAGGGCGAACATTGTGGCGCTTACCCACAGCAATACGGTAGCTGACCATCTCACGGCCACTGCGGTCGAAACGACTTGGGGCGTCGTCACGATTACGACGTTCACGACGACGATCATCACGGTCGAAATCACGATCGCGACCACGGTCACGGTCACGGCGACGCTCAGGTGGTGGCTCCTTCATGAGGAACTCATCGCCAGCCAAAACCTGGGTAGCCAGGGCGGCAGCAATATCCTCAAGTGGAACGTCATGCTCTTCAGCGTATTCCTTAACCAGGCTGCGGAAAACATTAACCTCAGCGTGCTCAAGGGACTCGGTGATGGAATCAGCGAACTTTGCCTTACGGGACTCGTTGACATCATCAACGGTTGGCAGTTCCATCTCAGTCAGAGGAGCATTGGTTGCGCGCTCAATGGAGCGAAGCATACGGCGCTCACGTGGGGTGACAAAGAGAATGGCCTCGCCGGAACGACCCGCACGGCCGGTACGGCCAATACGGTGAACATAGGACTCGGTGTCATTCGGAATGTCATAGTTGAGCACGTGGCTGATACGGTCAACGTCCAGACCACGGGCAGCAACGTCGGTAGCAACCAGGATGTCAAGACGACCATCCTTGAGCTGCTCCACGGTGCGCTCACGCTGGGCCTGCGCAATATCACCATTGATGGCGGCTGCGGAGAAACCACGGGCGCGGAGCTTCTCAGCCAACTCTTCAGTCTCGTGCTTGGTACGCACGAACATGATCATGGCTTCAAACTCGGTGACCTCGAGGATACGGGTCAGCGCATCAAGCTTATTACGGTGAGAAACAGAGAGGTAGCGCTGGGTGATGTTCGTATTGGTACGAGTCTCACTCTTAACGGTTACCTCTACTGGGTCATTGAGGTACTGCTTGGAAAGGCGACGGATGGAGCCAGGCATGGTTGCGGAGAACAGTGCAACCTGCTTGGTATCAGGAGTGTCCTGAAGGATTCGCTCCACGTCTTCCTGGAAGCCCATGTTGAGCATCTCATCGGCCTCATCTAGAACCAGGTACTTGAGGTTCGAGATGTCCAGGGAGCCCTTTTCCAAGTGGTCGATAACACGACCTGGGGTACCCACGATGATGTGTGCGCCACGGCGAAGACCAGAAAGCTGGATGCCATAGGACTGGCCACCGTAGATTGGGAGAACATGGACGCCACCGACATTGTCCGCGAAGGACTGGAAGGAGTCAGCGACCTGAAGGGCAAGTTCACGAGTTGGTGCCAGGACCAAAGCCTGTGGATAACGGGAACTTGCATCAATACGGGAGAGCACTGGCAGCGCGAAAGCTGCAGTCTTGCCGGTACCGGTCTGCGCGAGACCGACGACATCACGGCCCTCCAAAAGGATAGGGATGGTGCGAGCCTGGATTGGGGAAGGGGTTTCGAAACCGACCTTCTTTACGGCCGCAAGGACATTCTCAGGCAAGCCGAGGTCTTCAAAGCCCACGCTGGAGTTCTTGGACTCCTGCGCACCCCCCTGCTCCTGCTCGAGCGCGTCATTTACTGTATTTTCTTTTTCATTGCTCATTAAGAATCAATACTAGCCTATCTGTGCAGATAAATCTAATAATGGGACGAGAATTACATTAAAATTTCCACAGCGTATAGCCCACTCTCCTTTGCGGGACACCCCACGCCCTGTTGATGACGGAAAATGCAAGATTGATTGCATAACTAAGCGGAATAGCTAATGAGTGAAGCCCTATCAAAAGTATTTCTATCGCAATATATAATTTCTGTTCGCTATCAGGTATAGTAGCCAATGTCTTAGAAGAATTTGAAAGGGTTTTGCATGTCGACGTCCATTACAAGAGGACTGCGAGCACGCCATATCCACTTTATTGCACTGGGTTCCGCTATCGGCACTGGCCTTTTCTACGGGTCTTCTGATGCCATTCAGGCGGCCGGCCCTTCCGTGCTTTTGGTGTATATCTTGGGCGGCATCGTCGTTTACTTTATGCTCCGCGCACTTGGTGAGATGGCTGTCCACCTCCCTGTCTCCGGTTCCTTTGCTGACTATACTGAGCGCTACCTGGGCCGCTGGGCTGGTTATATCACCGGCTGGATGTATGCCTTTGAGATGCTCATTGTGTGTCTAGCCGACTTAACAGCCATTGGCATTTATATGAAGTTCTGGTTCCCGGACTCGCCACAGTGGATTTGGGTGGCATTAACCCTGATTATTGTGGGTGGCGCGAATATTGCCAGCTCCCGCCTCTTTGGTGAGTTGGAATTCGGCTTTACTCTCATTAAGGTCTCCGCTGTTATTGCCATGATTATTGGTGGTGCTGCCATCCTCATCTTCGGTATGGGCACCGGCGCCAATGAAGCACACCTGAGCAACCTCTGGGATCATGGTGGCTTCTTCCCTAATGGTGGTGGCGGCATGATTAGTGCCTTCATCCTGGTTCTCTTCGCCTTCGGTGGCGCCGAAATTATTGGTGTGACCGCCGGTGAGGCTGAGGATCCTGCAAAGACCATCCCTAAGGCTGTTAATACGGTTCCTGTCCGTATTCTCCTCTTCTACGTTCTGGCCATCTTCTTTATTGTCTGCATTAACCCATGGACAATGATTAATGGCGATAAGTCCCCATTCGTTGAGATTTTCTCCACCCTGGGTCTGAACTGGGCTGCAACCATCCTCAATATTGTTGTGATTACTGCTGCCCTTTCCGCCATTAACTCTGACCTCTTTGGCGCCGGCCGCATTGTGACCGGTATGGCTAAGAACCACCTTGCACCAAAGTTCATGGGCAAGCTGCATAATGGTGTTCCAGTGGTCACCACCGGCGCTATGGTCGCTACCCTCTTTGTTGGTGTGGGCCTGAATTACTTCATCCCGGATTCTGTCTTCCAGGACATTGCTGCCCTGGCTACCTTCGCCACCATCTTTGTGTGGTTGATGATTCTGCTGGCCCAGGTTGCATCTCGTAAGAAGCTCTCCCCTGAAGAAGTGGCCAACCTCAAGTTCCCAGTGCCATTCTGGCCTTATGGTCAGTACTTCGCCATTGCCTTCATTCTCTTCACTTTCGGCATTATGGTGTGGAAGAGCGAATACCACTCCGCGCTCATTGCCGGCATTGTATTTACACTGCTCATGAGCCTCTTGTGGAAGTTCCGCAAGGATGATGCGCCTACAAAGACCGAAACCTCGGTCTAATTAAGACGCACAAACTTCTAGCCCCGTAGGTTATACCTGCGGGGCTTTGTTGTGCACACAGCAGTGTCTAACCAGCATCTTTGGCGCACATACTATGAGGCTTAGTGGCGGTATTGGGGCCCACAGTTTAGGGGCACCGCGCAGTGGCCACTGGCAGCAGTCGAGCCATGTGCGGTTACATGTGTGCCCTACCTGATACGAAAAATGGAGGCCCTGCTTAATGCAGTGGCCTCCACTTTAGTTTTGTACCTGTTTATTTGGTGGCTGATTTGGTAATTGCGTAGTACACAGGGGTGCCTCGCCAGTCGATCTGGACATTCTTCACATAGGTGGAATAGCCCACATGGACATTGGCGTACCACAGTGGAATATATGGCATGGTGGCAAAGAGCTCTTCCTGATCCATACCGTAGTAATCCAAGAAGGACTGATTGGAAGGATAGGAGGCCTTAACAGCACGGATGAAGACTTCATCATTTTCCGCAGTGCCAATGCTCAAACCAAGGGAGCTCTGAAGGCTGCTGATAACCACATCGCGCTCCTCAGAATTCACCGTGCCACTACGAATGGAAGGAACCTCAGTAGCAGGGTCGGTGGTTTCAGCGGCAGAAGAAGTAGAAACAGAAGTGCTTTCTTCAACACTGGTTGGCTCAGTGCTGGTGAGAGTGGCGCTAGTGTCGGTCACTACCCCATTGGCCACAGGATGCGTAATGGAGGAGCCCGGTGGGAGCATCTCACTGCTGTGGCTAGTGGTGCTCTGAATAGCGGTAGGTACCGCAATATCGAAGCTCGAAACTGGGGCAGGTACCTCAGTAGGGGTGGTTTCTACTGTGGAGTCCTCAGACTGTGTAGCTTCTTCAGACTGCGACTCTGCAGAATCAGTGTCCTCAGCTGCGCTTTCTTCAGGTGTAGTTGGGTTTTGGGCCTCATTATAGGCGGCCTCAGCGGCGGCAAGGGCACTATCCCACAGGGTCTTTGCCTGCACAGGATCATAGTTGAGGTACTCGGAGCCGGAGAGGCCCGTGGTCACACCCAAAATGGAGGAGGTAAAGTCAGTAGCCGCCAAAAGCCCCTGCTCATTGGCCTGACGGTTAATAGCCAGGGAAATGGCGCGGCGCTGATCCACAGTCAGAGCATTATCCAAAACCAACTGAATATTGCCGGCAATCTGGTAGGTGGCCACGCGACCATCCAGACGATCCCCCTGGGTGGAATCAAGAACATCATTCACATCAAGGTTATTAACCAGCAGGTCAGCATAGGCAACTTGCGAATTGGCGTAGTAGACGAACTTCAAACCATCATTTTGAACAGTACGTGGACCCGTATAGCTCTCATTCGGCAGCAGTGTGGTCGAATTATTAGGAATGACCTCACTCAAGGTATAGGGACCATTACCAATTGGGTTATCCGCATAGGCGCTCATATCAGCAAAGGCCGACTGTGGCATGGGGAAGAATGCGGGCTGACCCAACTTGGCCACAAAATTCGTATCGGCTTCTTTAAGGGTGATGCGGAAGGTGAGGTCGTCGACAAGCTCAAGGGTGTCGATGTTATCAAAATAATCCGCATTGGTCAGGCCTTTATCGCGGGTATATTCCCAAGAGTCAATAAAGCTTTCAGCATTGACTGGGTCACCATTGGAGAAAGTCTGACCATCACGCAAAGTCACCAGATAGGTGGTGTCATTTTCCTGGCGAATGGAGGAGGCGGCATCATTAGTCACAGTGCCGTTGACGTCATAATAAACAAGACCGGCGTAGAGCATTTCTGCAATTCGGCGACCCCCTTCAGTACTAATCACCCCGGGCACTAAAGCGGTGCCAGGATTACTGGCATTAACCAGGACTAATGATGGGGCGGGGGTAGTATCAGGGGCGCAGGCAGTGGCTGTGGTGCATAGTAAAACTGCACCCAGCGCTGCGAGTATACGTCGCACGAAGAAATCTCCTCCAGAATGGGTGGCCGGTTGCACTATTTATTATATCGACCTTTTGCCCGTTAGATTTTTAGCCGGCAAAGTTTCGCGTGCACCAAGCCACAAAATAATGCCCAGGAACAGTACCGCACCCGAAATCATGAAGGCTGGACTATAGCCCCACTGGTCGGCCACAAAGCCAATAAGAATAGGGCCAAGCATGACACCAAAATCCGCAGCCATCTGCTGGCTGGCCATCACTGTGCCACCCGGACGCTCGCGACCAATAATGTCAGCCATGGCGGCAGTCTGGGCAGGGGCCAGCAAGCCGGCACCAAAACCAGCAAGAATGGACAAAATCAGAACCGGCCACATGCTGGTGGGCATACCCATAAAGAAGGTAAATGTGCCCGAAAAAACCAGGCCCACCATAATCATGGGGCGGCGACCAATCCGGTCGGCCAAACGGCCCGAAAACTGCAAACTCAAGGCATTACCGCCGGCAAAAGCAGAAAGCGCCAAGCCAGCAAGGGCGGTACCGTGGGCGCCGAAAACATGGGCGGCAAAGAGTGGCAGAATGGCCACGCGCACACCCATATTGGTAAAGCCATGGAAGAAACTCGAGGTCAATACCGCCCTATAGGCAGAATCGCCAATGACTTCTTTCACGCTCACAGGAGGCAAAGCCTTCTCGGGCTGCGCCGGTGTGGGGCTCTTTTCTTGGCTCTCATCCTGGTGCTTGAGGCGATAAGCCTCCAAGGCGGACGGCTTGAGGCGCACATAGACCACGGCACTGGCAATGAACAATGCCACCGCATAGATAACAAATGGGATGCGCATTCCCAAAGGTGAGAGCAGGGTTCCGACCAAAGGGCCCATGAGATTGCCCAAGAGGAAGGCGGTACCGTAGGCGGAGGAACAGCGCCCGCGAATATTCGGCGGGGAGATTTTCACAATCAGGCTCAAAGCCGAGACGGTAAACATGGTCGAGCCAATGCCACTAATGAGCCGAAGCACCAAAACATGCCAATATGCTTGGGCGATGGAGATTGCACCCGTCGCAAAGGCAACGATGAGGAGTCCGGAAATATAGACAATGCGGGAGCCCAGGCGGTCAACGAGACGCCCCGCACCGGGGGCAAAAACCAGGCGGGCAAAGGACATGACGCTGACCACAAAACCAACGGCGGCCATGGAAACACCGAAGCTATGGGCCAACTGAGGCAGAACCGGGGAGACAATACCCCACCCCAAAGCGACCAAAAAGGCCGCGGAAACCAAAATCCAAATTTCGTGGGGGATGCGCTCCGCGGTGTTTGATTCTGTGGTGTTTGATTTTGAGGGGTTGGATGAGAATTTAATAGTCAATCACAGGAGCAAGCTCCGCTTCCCAGCCTTCGGCATGATCGGAGGCGAAGGCAAGAACATTGGCCAAACGGTCGAAGTCACTAAAAGTACCCATTTCCACATATTCCTCATCCTCAGTGATGAGCTGAACAGCAGCACAGGCAATATTATCCTCAACGAAAAATCGAATATGGAGGGTGGAACAGGTGCCCACATCGGCACAAACCGAATCCATATCCTCATCATCTTGGTAAAATTCCATGTCGGTGAGGCGACCATCAGAATTGGTCAGCAACTCACGCATCATATTTACTAGATCGGCTGTGGCCAGGTGCTCAAGCACAAAGTTGACGGCATCTTCCAGCGAAAATGCGACACTGACCAGCACCTCTTCACCAATATAAATATTGATGGCCGGGAAATTGGCATCAATAACTCGAAGGCGTATATCCACATCATTTCCCAGTGGGGCAATGAGGACTTCTTCACGCACGCGGGCGGGCACGCCTTCGGAATCCAAAGCCAGCGCAAGGTTTTCTAGCAAACTCACTCTTCTAGAATACAGGCTGAATAGGATTAGTACTAGGCTTAGGGTATGGATTTGAATATTGATCGCGAAACCCAATTGTGCATTTCCTTGGCAGCACGCCCATCCAACCATGGTGTGCGCTTCCACAATTGGCTTTACAGCAAGTTGGGCTTGAACTATGTCTACAAGGCTGTCGCCCCTGCTGATATTACTGCTGCTGTTGCTGGTATCCGTGGCCTTGGCATTCGCGGGGCCGCTGTCTCCATGCCATATAAGACTGATGTCATTGGGCTTATCGACGACATCCATCACTCCGCTGCCCGTATTGATGCTGTCAATACCATTGTTAATGATAATGGCCACTTGACCGGCTATAACACTGACTATATTGCGGTTGCTGCCCTACTTGAAAGCCATAATGTTGATAAGAATCTGAAGGTGGCCCTGCATGGTTCTGGTGGTATGGCCAAGGCTGTGGTTGCAGCCATTGCTGACTATGGCATGACTGGCACCATTGTTGCCCGTAATGAGCAGACTGGTAGTGCGCTTGCGCAAAAGTATGGCTTTGAGTACTCCCCCACCACCCCGGATGATGCGGAGATGCTTGTTAATGTCACCCCAATCGGTATGCACGGTGATAATGAAAATGAGCTTTCCTTTTCCCTAGAACACATTGAGGCCGCAAATGTGATCTTCGACGTAGTTGCCTTCCCTTGGCAAACGCCTCTCATTAAGGAGGCCACCGCACGCGGCAAGCACATTATCACTGGTCAGGAAGTTATTGCTCTTCAAGCCGCTGAGCAATTCGCCATGTACACTGGCGTGCGACTCAGCGATGAACTCGTCCAGGCTGCTGAGGATTTCGCAAATTTACCCCCGAAATAGGGTAATCCTCGGAGTTGTATGTGTAAAACGAGCCCAAACCTTATATCTTTAGATATATCTCCTACAGTTTCTCGACACAGGAAATGAGGCGACAAACGTCGTGACTAACTTCGGCCAAAACCAGTGGCTGGTGGATGACCTCTACCAGCAGTACCTCCAAGACCCTAATTCCGTCTCCGCAGAATGGCGCGAGTATTTCCAAACCCAGCAGCCAGCAGCTTCCACTCAAGCTCCAGCTGCGCCTGCAGCTGCTGCGTCCGCTGCACCAGCGGCCGCCCCTCAGGCCGCTGCTGCGCCACGTCAGCGTAGTGCTGGTCCGGATTCTCAGGCTTCTGCCCGTGCTGAGGCTGATGCGCGCAAGCGTGCTGCATCCCCAATGACTCGTGCAAATGAGTCCACTCTGCCGGAGGCTGGCGAGTTCCCAATGGCTGGTATTGCCAAGGCGATTGCCAAGAACATGGACATCTCTTTGGAGATCCCGACCGCAACCTCGGTTCGCGATATGCCAGCCCGTCTCATGTTTGAGAACCGCGCCATGATCAATGCGCACCTGGCCCGTACCCGTGGTGGCAAGATTTCCTTCACCCATATCCTTGGCTATGCCATGGTTAAGGCTGTTATGGCCCACCCTGTCATGAATAATGCCTATGAGTTGAAGGACGGCAAGCCAACTGTCGTGGTTCATGACCACATTAACCTTGGCCTGGCCATTGACCTTCCACAGAAGGATGGTTCCCGTGGCCTGGTGGTTGCAGCCATTCGTGAGTGTGAAAAGCTCGGCTTTGATGCATTCGTTGAGGCCTATGAGGATATTGTGCGCCGTGGCCGCGCCGGTAAGCTCACCGGCAAGGACTTCAGTGGCGTCACCATTACTTTGACCAACCCAGGCGGCATTGGTACCCGCCATTCTGTTCCACGTCTGACCAAGGGCCAGGGCGCCATTATTGGTGTTGGTTCCATGGATTATCCTGCCGAGTTCGCAGGTGCCAGCGAAGATAGGTTGGCTGAGTTGGGCGTCGGCAAGCTAGTGACAATTACGTCCACGTACGATCATCGTATTATTCAGGGCGCAGAGTCCGGCGAATTCCTGCGCACCATGAGTAATTTGCTTATCGACGACCACTTCTGGGATCACATCTTCGACGTGATGCATGTGCCTTATACCCCAATGCGTTGGGCACAGGACATCCCAAATATTGGTGTGGATAAGAATACCCGCGTTATGCAGCTCATTGAGGCTTACCGTTCCCGCGGTCACCTCATTGCGGATATCAACCCACTGCACTGGGTACAGCCAGGTATGCCAATTCCAGACCACCGTGACCTGGATATGGAAACCCACGGTCTGACCCTGTGGGATTTGGATCGTACCTTCCATGTGGGTGGTTTCATGGGCCGCGAAACCATGACCCTGCGTGAGGTTTTGGATAAGCTGCGCACCGCCTATACCCTCAAGGTCGGTACCGAGTACAACCACATTCTGGACCGTGACGAGCGCATTTGGATCCAGGAGCATGTGGAAAATGGTCAGCCAAAGTACACCCCAGCACAGCAGAAGTACATTCTGCAGAAGCTCAATGCTGCTGAGGCTTTCGAAAACTTCCTGCAGACCAAGTATGTGGGCCAGAAGCGCTTCTCCCTGGAAGGCTCCGAGTCCCTCATTCCACTGATGGATTCCATCATTGATACCGCTGCTGGTCAGGGCTTGGATGAGGTTGTTATTGGTATGCCTCACCGTGGTCGCCTCAATGTGCTGGCCAATATTGTGGGCAAGCCACTGACCACCCTCTTCACCGAATTCGAGGGCTATATTGACCCAGCTCAGGCTGGTGGCTCCGGTGACGTGAAGTACCACCTTGGTGCAACCGGCACCCACCTGCAGATGTTCGGCGATGGCGAAATCAAGGTCACCTTGACCGCCAACCCATCCCACCTTGAGGCTGTCAACCCAGTCATGGAGGGTATTGCCCGCGCTAAACAGGATATTTTGGACCTCGGCCACGATGGCTATACTGTGGTGCCACTGCTGCTCCACGGTGATGCTGCTTTTGCTGGTTTGGGCATTGTTCCTGAAACCATCAACCTGGCTAACCTGCGTGGTTATACTGTGGGCGGCACCGTCCATGTGGTTGTGAATAACCAGATTGGCTTCACTACCACCCCTGATTCCGGTCGCTCCTCCCACTATGCAACCGACCTGGCTAAGGCCTATGGTTGCCCAATCTTCCACGTCAATGGCGATGACCCTGAGGCTGTGGTCTGGGTTGGTCACCTGGCTGCCGAGTACCGTCGTCGTTTCGGCAAGGATGTCTTCATTGACCTGGTGAGCTACCGTCGTCGTGGCCACAATGAGGCTGATGACCCATCGATGACCCAGCCAAAGATGTACGAGCTCATTAATAATCGTGAGACTGTTCGTGCCCGCTATGCTGAAGACCTCAAGGGCCGTGGTGATATCACCCAGGCTGAGGCCGAGGCTGCTGAGCGCGACTTCCACGACCAGATGGAATCCGTCTTCATTGAGGTCAAGGAAGCAGGCACCCCTGCTGTTACCGCCCAGGAAGGCATTGCCTACAGCCAGGAGCTGCCACACGGTTTGGATACCTCCATTACCCGTGAGGAACTGGTGGAAATCGGCCAGTCCTATGTCAACCTGCCTGAGGGCTTTGAGCCTCACCCACGTGTGGCTCCAGTGGCACAGAAGCGTGCCGAGTCCGCCCAGCATGGTGGTATTGACTGGGGTTGGGGCGAGCTCATTGCCTTCGGTTCCCTGGCCAATAGCGGCAAGCTTGTGCGCCTGGCTGGTGAGGATTCCCGTCGTGGCACCTTCACCCAGCGCCATGCTGTCATGATTGACCCTGAGACTGCAGCCGAGTTCAACCCAATTGATGAACTGGCTCGCGCTAAGGGCAATGGCGGTAAGTTCCTGGTCTATAACTCTGCACTCACCGAGTATGCAGGTATGGGCTTTGAGTACGGCTACTCTGTTGGTAACCCAGATGCTGTGGTTGCTTGGGAGGCCCAGTTCGGTGACTTTGCCAATGGTGCACAGACCATTATTGATGAGTATGTGTGCTCCGGTGAAGCCAAGTGGGGTCAGACTTCCAGTGTGATTCTGCTCCTGCCACACGGCTATGAGGGCATGGGTCCTGACCACTCCTCCGCTCGTATTGAGCGCTACCTGCAGCTCTGCGCTGAGGGTTCCATGACTGTGGCTCAGCCATCCACCCCTGCTAACCACTTCCACCTTCTGCGCCGCCACGCTTTGGGCAATTTGAAGCGACCACTGGTTGTCTTCAGCCCTAAGTCCATGCTGCGCCTGAAGGAAGCTAGCTCTTCTGTTGAGGAATTCACCGAGATCAAGAAATTCCGCTCCGTGATCAATGATCCTCGCATTGTCGACGCCTTCGGTAATGTCATTGGTGATGTCACCAAGATTAAGACCATTATGTTGGTCTCCGGCAAGATGTACTATGAGCTGGAAAAGAAGCGTGCAAAGCTGGGCCGTGAGGATGTAGCCATTGTTCGTATTGAGATGCTGCACCCAATCCCATTCAACCGCCTGCGCGAAGTATTCGGTATGTTCCCGAATCTCAAGGAGATTCGCTTCTGCCAGGAGGAACCAGCAAACCAGGGTGCATGGCCATTCCTGGCGGTTCACCTACCAGAGCTCATCCCAGGCATGCTGCCAATGAAGCGCATCTCTCGACGCGCCCAGGCATCCACCGCCACCGGTATGAGCAAGGTTCATGCCTATGAGCAGCAGCAGCTTATGGAGCAGGCCTTCGCGGACTTGCCAGAATAAGCAATTTGCAATGGTGCTAATAGTGCCATTATAATCAAAGATAACGCGTGCAAAATCTACGATTTTCCCGTTAATCTACGACAACCCACTTGGTGAATCAGGGTTGTCGGCGGGACTCCCCGCAGGTTAATGCCTGTGGGGAGTCTTTCTACATATTCTGAATTTTGTTGTTATTTCGCATATGTATGGAGATTCTCATGGCTTTGGAGGAGTTTACCCAAGAAGAAAAGCTTCGCATTCTTAAAATGCCAGCTGAACGCAATATCCCAGTGGTTGCTGTCTGCCAGGAACACGGGATTAACCGCTCCACTTTCTACGCCTGGCAGAAACGCCTGAAGAATGTTGGTGAGGAGCGCTTTCTCAGCATGGGCTGTGGCAAGCGGGGGCGTCCGCGAAAGAATGCCGGATCCGAGGATAAGTCCGAAGAGGCAGTCACCCACTCCCCTGATTACATTCCGGATGAGAAATGTGTGGGTCCGCATTTTCATCCCTCTGACTATGAGGGCGTACCCCAGCCTGAAGTCCTGCCCGATGGGAGCCTCTACCATGACCCTGAGCTATTCCTCGAGCGCGAGTGCATGTGTCGGTATGATGAGAAGTTCTACATCGCCCGCGTACTTTTTAAAGGGGCGCTCAACCCGAATCTTGAGGAGCGGCGTGAAGCCTTAGCCCGGCGCATACAGCTGCTTAATAATCGGCGGGCGCAGGTGCGGGCGGAGATCTGTGAGCTTTTGGGTACCGATGAGCTGCCCGATCATAAACGCATCATTATGAATCTGCCCAAATTAGAGGAACATATTTCCCGCTATCGGATTTTTGATGCCACGGGGATTAGTAAGGGCGAATGCCGGCAGGTGCACCAACAATTCCAAGATGCGCAGCGCCGCCACCTCATCAACACCATTCGGCGCAACTATAAGCGTGAACCCATGGGCTATCAGCGGATGTATAACCTACTGCAAAAGCAGGGTTTTAGCTACTATTCCATTGACCAGATTCGTGGCATTATGCGGCGCGAAGGGCTGGTGCCACGGTGGAATAATACCGATGAGAACGACAGTTGAGCCTAGAGCTTATTATTGGCCAAGTACTCTGTGACGACCGAGGAAACTGAGGCGCCGGACTTGGCTTCGTCGACAAGCTCAGAAATATCGTCGGTGGAGATGGTGCCGCTCACACTATTGAGGACGAGGCGGGCTGGGCGATCAAAGTTCAGCCTGCGATAGATTGGCACAATATTCTGTGGGAGTTTCACATCCGAATCCTGGCAGCCAATGGCATTCGACGGATCGGAAGCGGAGAGGTCCTCCGGCAGGGAGGCCATCATGGCCTGGTAGACAGCCTCGCGCCACTCACCAGAATTAATTTCCTCGGTGGTTGCCGATGCATACTCGGCCTCCAATTCCTCAGCCATGGTTGGGTTGAGCTCATAAAGCAACTCACCAGTGCAGGCAATATACAGGTCGGCCTCGCCATTGAGCATGTGGCTCAGCGGGGTGCTCTGCTCCCCATTGAACTGAAGATTGGGCTTGGCTGCACGCCCGGCGCGGTTCAAAGCCTCCTGGTAGAGGGAGCCTGTGAGCCACTTGGTTTCATTTTGGGTGTCATAAACTATGGAAATATCGCCGCTGGAATCCGTGCGGGTACGTACCGTTGGATCGGGGACATTAAGGGTGGCAATAGCGCCGGCAACAATGACTACGACAATGCCGAAAGCAACCTTGGGGGTACGGGTAAGAAAATCACCAGACTTATACTTGTCTTTATTCTTTTTGCCCGGCGCCAGTGCATGTCGTGACACGTGGTGCCCTCCTTCTTTCGTCCAAAATGCGGGGTACTTTACCCTCTTCAGCTCCTGTTTATCTTGTCTCATTTTATGGGTTTAGACTTATGATCCAAGAAAAAACTTAGCGTCCCAACTATTATAGATAATCATGAGCACAGTTTCCCGCTTCTACGCGGGCCGTCTCGCCGGAATGGTGGTGCGCGGCCCCGATGCTGAACCTATTGGCCGTGTACGTGACTTGATTGTCAATGTGCGTGCACATGAGCACCAGTCCCGCGCTTTGGGTTTGGTAGTGGAGCTCATCAATAAGAAACGCATCTTTATTCCTATGTTGCGTATTGCCGATATGAGCGCCCAAGAAATTAACCTGGCCACCGGTTCCGTGTCCATGCGTGCTTTCCAAGTGCGCATTGGCGAGGTTTCTGTGATGAATGACATTATTGGCTCCAAGGTGCAGGTCGACGACCCCGATGTGGCCGCCCTGCATAACCGTGCTGTGGAAATTGCGGATGTGGAATTTGAGCGCACCCGTACCCGTGACTGGGTTATCAACCGCATGGCTATTTTTGGTGAGCGCAAGGGTCTCTCCCGTAGCCGCGCCCTCTTTATTGTGGATTGGAATCACGTCCACGGTATTAACCCTGGTGGTGTTGGTAATACGGATGCTACCGCGGCCCTGATTTCCTCCTTCGAGGATATGCACCCGGCTGATATTGCGCGCACCATGGCTGAGCTTTCTCCTGGTCACCGTCAGCGTGTGGCTGAGGCGTTGGATGACGAGCGCCTGGCCGATATTATCCAGGAGCTGCCTGAGGATAGCCAGGCTGAGGTTATTGAGTCCCTGAATATTGAGCGTGCTGCCGACGTTCTGGAAGAAATGGATCCGCATGATGCGGCCGACCTTCTGGGTGAACTGCCGCAAAATAAGGCGGATGTTCTGCTGGAACTCATGGACCCGGATGATGCGGATCCTGTTCGTCGCCTCATGTCCTTTGCTGAGGACACTGTGGGTGCGATTATGACCCCGGAGCCAATTATTTTGACCCCGCAGTCCACTGTGGCTGAGGCTTTGGCCATTGCCCGCAACCAGGATTTGCCGGCCTCTATTTCCTCCATGGTTTTTGTTGTTCGCCCACCGGCGAGCACCCCAACCGGCAAGTACTTGGGATGTATTTATCTGCAGCGTCTGCTGCGTGAACCCCCAAGTTCTTTGGTGGGTGGCATTCTCGACCCTGAGCTGCCACCGCTCTATGCCGATGATGATAAAGAAACGGCTGCCCGCTACTTTGCCACCTATAACCTGGTGTGCGGTCCAGTTTTGGATGAGAATGACCACCTGCTTGGTGCGGTGGCCATTGATGACCTTTTGGACCACATGCTGCCTGAGGGTTGGCGTGAGCACGGTATCCGTAAGAACAGCTAGTTAATAACCGCCGATTATTACTAGTCCGATTTAGCACTGGGTCAGAGTACTGACCTATACTTGACTTTTGGTTCTATTTTGTTGCGCGCCCATGGATTGTGTGGCCCGTAACCCAATGGAGAAGCAATAAAGGAGGTAGAGACATGGCAGAATTCCTCGACACCCCGGCGGCGGGTAGGAAAAAGAAGTTTTTCCGCATGGACGCCGATAAGGTCGGCGCAATTGCGGAGAAAGTGGCGCGCTTCTTTGGTACCGGCGAGTACTTGGCGTGGCAGACCGCCTTCGTGATTGTCTGGGTTCTTTTGAACCTGGGCGGCTTCTGGTGGAATTGGGATCCATACCCCTTTATTCTTTTGAACCTGGCATTTTCCACCCAGGCGGCCTATGCTGCCCCACTGATTCTTTTGGCACAGAACCGCCAGGAAAGCCGTGACCGCCTGCAGGTCAGCGAGGACCGTCGTCGCGCCGAGCAGACCAAAGCCGATACCGAATTCCTTGCCCGTGAGCTGGCCAGTGTTCGTATTGCTTTGAGCGAGTCCGTGACCCGTGACTATTTGCGCCACGAGTTGGAAGATCTCACCAATGTTATTCGACGCTTGGAGAATAAGCTCGATGACCAGGCTGCAGCTGCCCGTATGGCCCGTGAACAGGCTGCACAGGGTGGCGGCGAGGCAGGCCACTATGAGAATCTTTCCGAGATTTATGAGACTCCCCGTGACCCACGGGATGAAGTCTAAATCTCAGCTTCACTTTTACACACACTAGAAAGAAATACCCCATGGCAGTAACTGAGTCTGATATCCGTGCAGCGCTCAGCCGTGTGATGGACCCCGAACTCGGCAAGTCCCTCACAGAACTCAATATGGTCAAGTCCATTGAGGTGGATGGCTCCACAGTCAATGTTGTTATCTACCTGACCATTGCTGCTTGCCCTATGCGCACCACCCTGGTGGATAATTCCGTTGCGGCAATCAAAGAAGTACCAGGCGTGACTGATGTGACCGTGGATACCGACGTGATGAGCGATGAGCAGCGTCGTGCACTGCGCACCCAGGTGCACAAGGAAGAGAACCCATTCACCAAGCCAAATTGCCGCACCCGTGTTTATGCGGTGGCCTCCGGTAAGGGCGGTGTGGGCAAGTCCTCCATCACCGCCAACCTGGGCGTGCTATTGGCCAAGCGTGGTTTGAGCGTGGGCATTGTGGATGCCGATATTTATGGTCACTCCATTCCAGGCATGCTGGCCTCCGAGGAGATGCCACATGCGGTGGATGAGATGATTATTCCCCCACAGGCACATGGTGTGAAGCTCATTTCCATAGCCCAGTTCACTGAGGGCAATACCCCCGTGATTTGGCGTGGTCCTATGCTGCACCGCGCCCTGACCCAGTTCCTCACCGATGTGTACTGGGGTGAACTAGATATTCTGCTTTTGGATTTGCCACCAGGAACTGGTGATATTGCGCTCTCCGTGGCGCAGCTACTGCCAAATGCGGAAATTCTTGTGGTTACTACCCCGCAGGCTGCTGCCGCTGAGGTGGCGGAACGTGCCGGTGCCATTGCCATTAAGACCCACCAGAAGATTGCTGGTGTGATTGAAAATATGGGTGCGATGATTATGCCGGATGGCTCCACCATGAATGTCTTTGGTGAAGGCGGCGGCGAAATTGTGGCTAACCGTCTCCACACCTTGACCGGTGCGCCAGTGCCACTGCTGGGTTCCATTCCATTGGACCCACAGCTGCGCGTACAGGGTGATGAAGGTGTGCCAGTGAGCATCTCCCACCCCGATAGCCCAACAGCCAAGGCTTTTGATGCCATTGCGGACCAGCTTTTTGTGCGCAAGGAATCCCTGGCTGGCAAGCAGCTCCTCTAAAAACACTAAAAGCCGGGCTCAGTTCATTCACAGAGCCCGGCATTTTTTTGTTAATTACATAACGTCATTGAAAGTGCCCTCACCATAGGTGAAGCCCGGTGTACCACCCGGCTTATCCACTGGTGCAGGGCCTTTGGCTTGATGGGTGCGCCTAGTAGTTTCCTGGCGTTCACCATTGGTTGCCAATTGTGGCTTCTCACCGAGCTCTTGGCGCAGATCCACGGAGAGATCATCGGAGAGATCATCGCCATCCAAAAGGTGCTTGGTGATAGCGGCGCGGGGGCTCATGCTGGCAATCTTTGCCACCTGGCTCAGCGGTTCCTTGATTTCATCAAAAGCGCCATCGAACTCGCCATTGAGCTCCTTTTTGGCATTATTAATCGCCTTGCGGGCAGCAAAAATTGCGGCGCGACAGTCCTCAATGACACCGGGGAGTCGCTCCGGGCCGATGATAATCACACCGATTATCACAACGACGAGGATCTCACCCCAGCCGATATTGTCAAACATTAATCATTCTTTCTGGTTCGACGAACCGCGTGATACAGCAGATCCATTTTATCCAGAAAACTCTGCGGGCGTGGATTAGCCGTGTCCTCAACCCCAGGACCAGAGGGACACCACTCCGCCATGGAAGTAAGACGGCTCATCAAATGCTCAGGGATAGAGGGCACTGCCCCATCGCCTTCACGTAGACGCGCAGAGGCTTCGCGCTGGACACGAACCTCGTGGGCGCATTCCTTGCAGTGCACCAAGTGGACACGGGCACGATGCATGGCGACATGAGGGAGCTCGCCGTCAACAAAAGCGGCGATGGCCTCGGTGCTCAAATGCTCCGAGGGACAGAACTTCTTTTCCTTAATATTCTTCCTAGACACGGCCTTCGATCATTCTCTGAAGGTCGCTAGAGCTCTGTGCAGCCACCTCCAACTGGGAGCGCAGCTGGGCCCTGGCACGGTGAAGACGGCTACGCACAGTACCCATCTTGACGCCGAGGGTGGCGGCAATATCCTCATAGGACATGCCCATCACATCACACAAAACAATAACGACGCGGAAATCGGGGTTCAAGCTATCGAGGGCAGCCTGGAGTTGCGGATCCATATGGCGCAGCTCATATTCCTCTGCAGGGCTAGGATCCGTGGACACCACAGACTCATAGTCCTCCGGCAGAGACTGGAACTTCACAGTCGAATTACGGCGACGAACCATATCCAAGAAGAGGTTCGTGGTAATGCGGTGCAGCCAGCCTTCGAAAACACCAGGCTTATAGTCCTTGAGGGAGCGGAAGACGCGCATAAAGGTCTCCTGGGTGAGATCCTCGGCGTCATGAGCATTACCGCACAGACGGTACGCCAGGCGGTAGACTCCCTCGGCGTGCTCCTGAACAAGTTCTTCCCAGGAAGGCATCTCGCCAATACCAGCATCAAAAGCGGCAGTACCGGAGCTCACGGTTTCAGCACCAGCCGCCTTATGAGTGCGGGCGAGTTTAGCTTCGGCCTTGGCGGCCTTCTTAGCGCGCTTACGCTCAGCGCGAGAAGAAGCAGGTGTGCGTGGCTCTACGGTATTATCCATAAAGCTATTCTGCTTCCAGTTCATCGATGTGCCCTTTCATCTACCTGTGTAGAAGTCGATATGTTTCTGGGAATTGCATGGGAGCCAATATATGAGAAGGGACCCAAGAAAAAATCTCACATATTGTGCCTCTATTTATTAAACGTCGAAAAGCACAAAATTGTTCCCGCGCGCGCAAAAAAATTTTACGGTATAACTATATGCATGGACAGCCTTCAAGACTATATCGAATCGCACGCCCGCACCCTGCAGAAGGATAATGCAAATATCACTGACTTTGGGCGCGCCGTGCAACTCGCACGCGACTATACCGAAGAGCTCAATGTCCACATTCCTAGCCCTGCTGCCTGCGCTTTTATTGAAGCACTAGCGGGCACCTATCCAGGGCGCAATGCGGTTATGGTCTCTGCAGCCTCCCCTGTTTTGGCTTTGCACATTGCCCATGGCCTACGCACCGGTTCCGTTACTGTTTTGGAGCCAGATGCGGAAACCTTGGCTGTGATTAAAAAGACAATGACCATTGCGGATCTTAACCCAAATAAGCACCGTCTTTTGACCACTCGTCGACTCGATGTGCTCACGCGATTGGCTGATGAAAGCTACTCGCTTGTGTACAGCGCTACGCCACCGGTTGATATGAGGCGATTTATTGAATCTTCATGGCCTCTTCTTCATGCAGGTGGAACCCTAATTTTGGATAATTTGCTTTTGGATGGTACCGTTAGCGATAGTAGTCGACGAGATAGTAATACCGTTGCTGCCCGGGAGACCATCGCATATCTCGAAGAACTAAATGATGCGATTGTCGCCCAAGTCCCACTGGATAGTGGACTCGTGGTAGTTACGAAAACATCTGGTCAATACTAAAGTTTGGTCCTGTACCAAAGGCACACCCGCCACACACCTGCCCCCGTGTGGCGGGTACTTCCTTTTTTATAATAATTTTGATTTAACGAGCCTATTCCTTAGGCTTGTTTTATGTCGAACGCACACTCTCATCTTCGCCCCTATTATCATTTAACCGCAGCTACGGGCCGTATTAATGACCCAAATGGCGTGTATATTGAGGGCAATATTCTGCATTGTTATTTCCAATCTGACCCAATGTGGCCACTGGCAACTAAGCAGACCGGTTGGGGCCACGCATACACTGAGCTTTCCCCAGGTCAGCCTGAGGCTTGGACGCATCTGCCTAATGCGCTCTACCCTAGCGTCGATTATGATGACCGCGGCTGCTACTCCGGCAGTGCCGTGCTTATCGACGGCCAGCTCGAACTCTTCTACACCGGCAATGCCAAGCCGGGTGGGCAGCGCCGCGCCACCCAAAACCTGGTCCATGTGACCGACCGTCTCACCGAGGATAGCCACAGCGCTAACCAGACGGGAGGCATGCACCTGCGCAGTGAGCTCAACCCACTAATTGATGGCCCTGCTGAGGGTTATACCAACCACTATCGCGACCCACAGATCACCCTGCGTAATGGCACCTGGACCATGCTTTTGGGTGCGCAGCGCGTGGATGAAACCGGCGCTGCTGTGCTCTACACCTCCACGGATCGTCGCACCTGGGATTTCTTGGGCGAGATTGAATTTGATCTCTCCGAGGCACAGCCAGGTGGCGCCCCAGATATGATTCCAGGCGGCTATATGTGGGAATGCCCAAATCTGGTAACCTTGCGCGATGAGGTCGATGGTGTGGAGCGCGATGTGCTCATTTTCCTTCCACAGGGCCTGGAGCAGCAAGGATTCGCCTATGCCAATAACCACCAGTGCGGTTATGTGGTGGGCAATCTGGAAGGAACCACATTCAAGGTTCTGCGTGGTTTTACGGAACTGGACTATGGTCACGAGTTCTATGCCCCACAGGTGGCCTTCAATAACTCCAATCCGGAGATTCCACCATTGATGATTGCGTGGATGGGTCTGCCTGACCAGGATGATCAGCCGAGTAAGGTTGAAAACTGGATGCATACGCTGACGCTGACCCGTGAGCTATCCCTGCGTGATGGTTGGCTCCACCAAGTGCCACGTGCTGAGCTTCCAAACAACCCAGAGGCCGGCGTACATGACCTAAGCTTCGAGCTCAAGCCAGGTTTTGAGGCCAAGCTTATCGACGCCAATGGCGCTACCGCCACGACCATCACCCTGGACTCGGAGCGCGTATTGCGTATTGACCGTTCTGACCAGAACTATCACACAGAGTCGGACATTCGCGGAATCCAACTTCCGAATTCCAACATTGACCAGATTCGTGTAATCGTGGACGCAACAACTCTTGAAATTTACGTCAACGAAGGGCGTATTGCTGCAGCTTCTCGAATCTACCCCGATGCACCGATTGTGAACATTCAAGTAGATTAAAATTAAAGCTTAGAGTTCAAAATCTTATCAATGTGAGAAATCTCAAATTTTTGCAACTTGCCATTTGAGGTTTCTCACATTATTGTTAGGCATGTACGCAAAATGACGCAAACGTAAGGCACGCGTCGGCTGGCGTACCGCATTTATCCTGATGATTTTGAAAGGTTCCGATCATGGACCATGCAGCAGTTGCGCGTCGTGTGCTTGAAGCACTCGACGGTGCCGATAACATTAAAGCCGCAGCCCACTGCGCTACACGTCTTCGTCTTGTTCTCGATGACTCTGGTCGAGTAAACAAGGCTGCTCTGGAGAACGACCCAGACCTCAAGGGTATCTTTGAGGCCGGCGGTATGTTCCAGATCATTGTAGGCCCTGGCGATGTCGATATTGTCTATACTGAGCTGGTAAAGCTCGCAGGCGTCCGCGAAGTTTCCACCGAGGAACTCAAGGATGTTGCTGCTAAGCAGGGCAACGCATTCTCCCGTGCCATTAAGGTTTTGGCCGATATCTTCGTGCCACTGATTCCAATTCTTGTTGGTGGCGGTCTCTTGATGGCTATCAACAACATCCTCACCGCTGAGGGTCTCTTCGGCGACCAGGCTCTGGTTGATCGCTACAGCAGCATCACCGACCTGGCCTCCTTTATCAATGTTCTGGCAGCCGCTCCATTTGCCTTCCTCCCAATTCTCGTTGGTTTCTCTGCAACCAAGCGTTTTGGTGGTAACCCTTACCTGGGTGCTGGTATGGCTATGGCCATGGTTATGCCATCCCTGGTTAATGGTTATAGCGTTGCTGAGACCATTGCCGAAGGCAAGATGGAGTACTGGAACCTCTTCGGTCTCCACGTAGCACAGGCTGGTTACCAGGGCACCGTGCTTCCTATTCTGCTTGTTGCTTGGATTCTCTCCGTACTGGAGAAGTTCCTGCACTCCAAGCTGCGTGGTACTACGGACTTCCTTGTAACCCCACTGCTCACCCTGCTGATCACCGGCTTCGTAACCTTCATCGCCGTTGGTCCTGCAATGCGCTGGTTGGGCGATGAGTTTGCTGCTGGTCTCCAGTGGGTCTACGACACCATGGGTCCTGTTGGTGGCTTCCTCTTCGGTCTGGTTTACTCCCCAATTGTTATTACCGGTCTTCACCAGTCCTTCCCACCAGTCGAGCTTCAGCTCTTCGCAGCTGGCGGTTCCTTCATCTTCGCAACTGCTTCCATGGCCAATATCGCCCAGGGTGGCGCTACCTTGGCTGTCGCCCTTAAGACCAAGGACGAGAAGCTCAAGGGTCTTGCTACCGCCTCTGGTGTTTCCGCTTGCTTCGGTATTACCGAGCCTGCCATCTTCGGTGTGAACCTCCGTCTGCGTTGGCCTTTCTACATTGCAATGGGTGCTTCCGCTGTTGCTTCCGCTCTTGTTGCAGTGTTTAAGGTTAAGGCTGTTGCTCTCGGTGCTGCCGGTATCATCGGCTTCGTCTCCATCAAGGCTGACACCATCCCAATGTTCTTCGTCTGCTTGGCTGTCAGCTTCCTGATCGCCTTCATCGGCTCCTTCGTTTACGCTACTGTTAAGCCAGGTGCTGCTACCCCAGCAGGTGCAGATGAGGACGCTGCTGCAGCAGCTGCTATGGCTGCTCACGAAGCACAGGTTGCTTCCAACACCCCAGTTCTTGAGACCCTGGCTTCCCCACTTACCGGTAAGGTCATTGCTCTCAATGAAGTTAAGGACGCCATGTTCGCTGGCGGCAAGCTCGGCCCAGGTGCCGCAATTGTCCCAACCGAAGGTGTTCTGCGTGCCCCAGCTTCCGGCACCATCAAGGTTGCTTACCCAACCGGCCACGCTTTCGCTATTGCCACCGATGATGGCGTCGAGGTGCTCATGCACATTGGTTTCGACACCGTCAACATGAAGGGCGATGGCTTCTCCCCTAAGGTTACTAAGGGTGACCGTGTGGAGAAGGGTCAGGTTCTTTGTGAATTCGACATCGAAAAGATCAAGGCTGCCGGTTATGACACCGCTACCCCAGTGGTTGTCTCCAACTACCGCAAGACCGGCGCTGTAGTTACCGCCGCACCAGCTGGCGATGTAACCGCAGGTGACAATCTTCTTCAGGTTCATGAGAAGGAAGCCGCTCCTGCCGCTAACTAAAATTCGTTAGCAATTTTTACCGAGCCCACAGTCTTCGGACTGTGGGCTTTCACTATACTTGGGTGGTATACCAAATTGTTTGATTAAGGAGTTAGAAATGTCGGATTCCAATTCTGCATCTACCGGACGTATTCAGCGACAGTTGCCAATTGAACGCCACACAATCTTCCAGAATTCCCTGATGACTGCACTGCTCGATGGCATTTACGATGGTGAAATCACCATTGGCGAGCTATTGGGCCACGGCAATTTTGGTTTGGGTACCTTCGATGCCTTGGATGGCGAGATGGTCATTTTGGACGGTGTCTGCTACCAGCTCTTTGGTGATGGCACCGCCCGCATTGCCGACCTCACCCAGCACAGCCCATATGCGGTTGTAACAAACTTTGTGCCACGTATTACGAGCACTGCACCATCCGGTGTTGCCCGTAAGGATCTTTCCTCCTTCGTGGCCTCCCTCCTGCCATCCGAAAACTATATGTATGCTCTTCGCATCAAGGGCCTATTCCGCAAGATCACAATGCGCACCGTGACTAAGCAGTCCAAGCCATATCGCCCAATGCTTGAAGCCACTGGCGATGATGCTGAGGTCGTATTGGAAAATGTCTATGGCACCTTGGCTGGTTTCCGCACACCAGTCTACGAAAAGGGCATTTCCGTTCCAGGCTGCCACGTTCACTTTATTAATGAAGAGCGCACCACCGGTGGCCACGTATTGGACTTTGTTTTGGAAGAAGGCACCGTTGAACTCTGCCCAGGCACCGACCTCAACCTACGCCTCCCACTAACCCACGACTTCTCCACCGCATCTCTGGATCCAGAAGACCTTGAAGCGCAGATCCGCGCTATTGAAGATTAAGGATTAAACCAGGAGTACACTATGAGTTTTCCACACCGTCCTGAACTGCACTTCACTGCTGACACCGGCCTGCTCGATTCACCGGCAGGCGTTCTCTACGATAAGCAGTCCAAGAGCTTCCACCTCTTCTACGAATACCAAGAGGAGCCGAATAAGGGCTTCCGTTGGGGCCACCAGGTTGCCCAAACCCCGTATACGTGGACGAGTTGCGATGATGTATTGGATGATAACTGCCACGGTGGCGCAGCAGTTCGGAGCGGTGAGGAAATTCAGCTCTTTTTCACCACTGATAAAGGCATCGAGCGTGCAAGCCTGCCCTACTCCCCTACATGGGGTGACTATAGTGAGCAGCTTGATGATTCAGTAACCCGCCAAGGTCTCGTGCCAGGTTTGGAAAAGCACCGCTCCCCTTGCGTCTATTCCAACCCAAATGGCGGCTGGTATATGCTCACCGTCAATGACCAGTCACACATGGACCTTTTCGCCTCCACTGACTGCATCAATTGGGAATTTGTTGGCCCAATGAGCTTTGATGGCGAAGTCGGCATTGACCTGGATAAGCTCCTGTTGAGCCCACGCATGATTCGCCTTGAGGACGAAGTGGACCGTGAGGGCTTCGATGTTCTCATTGCTACCGTGGGTGACACCACCGGCTATATTGTGGGCCGTACCGACGGTCCGCGATTCACCGTGCGTACCCCATTTACACGCTTGGATTGGGGCCATGACTTCATTAGCCCACGCATGAACCATGATGCAGCGCGATTCGGCATTGGCTGCATGATTTTCGGTTTGATGAAGGACCCACGCCCAATTCCTGATGAGTCCGAGCACTGGTCTAACTGTCTCTCCCTTCCACGTGCCCTGCACCTAGAAGGTGGCATTATCTACCAAGTGCCGGCATCCGGCTTGGCTAAGAATATTAGCTTTTCCACCCAGGCATACCTATGGACTGGCTTCTTCCATGGCATCGGTGAAGGTGCCTCTATCACAGTGGAATTGCTCGACGAAAAGGGCACAATTGGTGCCCGAGTAATTTGTGATTCGCGCTCTATTAGTTTGGACCGTTCCGTGAACCCCCTCCACGGCCCAGATGATAAGCCAGCTGTCGCACCATTTGTGGCAGAACAGCTGAGCATTATCACCGACGGCTCCACCGTCGAAGTCTACGCTAATGGTGGGCGTACTACCCTGGCATCCCGCGTATTCTTCGACGGTGGTGCATGCACTGGCTTCCGTGTGGTTACTGAAGGCGAGGCCTTCGTTAACCACGTCTCAACAACCGGACCAAAGCCTTTCTAAATATTAGGCAAAGGCATATACAAAGGGTCGTCATCCGGGTAGTTTTCCACCGGGATTGGCGGCCTTTTTGGTACGACGGGTTCATCATCATAGAGATACCCGCCGAGATGAGAAGAAGCACTTGCTAGTTGAAATACCACGAGGTCAGGAAGCTTATCCGAACCATCGCGGAAATTAGACTTATCACACATAATCGTGTCGTCCTCCATGTTACTTAGCCAACACTACTATCACTCGTTGTAATAGGGTTGTATGTAACTTTAATTCATACAAACGACTAGCACAATACCTCTGGGCAAAGTTTTTGAAAAATTTTCTAAAATACCTGGTTAGCGGCATAAAAAATGACGGAGACTACTTGTCTCCGTCATTGTTTTGCTGAGGTTTGTGAAGGCTTTAGGCCTTAACACGCAGGCGCGTTAGTGTGGCACGTGCGGTTACTTCCATATGAGTTGGAAGCGCCGCAATGCGTTGGTTCAAAACATCCGGGTGGATGTGGCGGGCAGATGGGCTCATACCAATCTGCTCAGCAATGGACAGCTGGTCCAAGTTCATGCTGAACTCAACCAATTCTGGGTCCTTCACTGGCTCCAAATGGCTGGCAGCCTGAGCAATCATACGCTCAACACGACCCTCTTCCACGTCCAGAATGCCCAGTGGTTCACGCAACTCTGCCAAGTGACCACGGGTAGCAGTCAAAACAACTACCTCGCCACCAGGCTTAAGCACACGAGCAAACTCTGCCGCGTTACGTGGGGAGAAAACCACGGTAATAGCATCAACAGAATTATCCAGCAGTGGCAGACGAGCCCAAGCATCCGCGACCACAGCACCAGCACGAGGATGGCACTGGGAGAGGTGCTTAGCCGCATGGACAGAGACGTCAATGCCCACACCACGGGAGCCTTGGATGGAATCCAAATTATGGGATAGGTAGTAGCCGGTACCCGCACCAATTTCAGTGATGACAGGATTATCAGCAATGGTGTGGCCCAGGCGCTCAGCCTCATCCAGAGCGTCGCCCACTGCGTCGGTCACAGCCTCTACAAATGGGGCGTAGTGGCCACGGGAGAGGAATACCTCACGGGCAGCAATCATGGAGTAATCATCGCCGGTATAGCGAAGACCACCATTGCCAGCCAAAACTACATAGCCATCCGGAGAGACTACATAGCTATTGCCGGTAGCAGAGCGCAGAATAGCGCCATCATTATGCGCCTCGAGAGCGCTGCCGTCCGTTGGATCGGCCAGTACATTCAAGACATCAGAGAGCATGTGCGCCCTTCTCTTCCTCTTCCTTTGGTTCGTCAACAGTGGCGGTTGGCTCAACCTCAATGCCACGAAGACGCTTATTTTCAGCTACGAGCTGGTCGATGACCGCATCCACCTGATCCTGGCGGTAGCCACGAAGCACGACCTCGAAGCGAATATCATCAACATTGCCTTCTTCTACGGCCTGCTGGTTATCTGCGCGAACAACACCATTATCCAATGGCTGCAGCTCTTCACCACGACCAAAAATTTTGGAGAACACAAAGACGAAGATCGCAGCACAGATGAGCAGGACGATAAATAAGAAGATCCAAGACATGGGGACTAGTTTAGTAGGTACTGACGCAAAATGTCAGATACTTGGGTGATCATCCACTCAGCACACTGCTCATCCTTCTTATGGCAGAAGCTTGGATCACCCGGGCCAAAGTTCACGGCAGGTAGTCCTAGCTCGGCAAATCGTGCCACATCGGTCCAACCAAACTTGGCACGGAACTCACCACCACTGGCCTTCACCAACTCAGCTGCGGCTGGCTCCGCCAAACCAGGTAGAGCACCAGGAACAGCATCATCAACCTCATAGGTGACATTCTCTGGAAGATCCATGACTTCCAGCATGTGTGCCATTGCTTCGTCGACAGTCTTGTCTGGGGCAAAGCGGTAATTAACAAAGAACCATGCCTCATCAGGAATGGTGTTATTGGCAACACCACACTCCATGCGGACAATATTGAGGCCCTCACGGTACTCGCAGCCGTCGATAAGCACCTTCTTCGCCTCATAGTTGGCAATATTGCTAATTACAGGGGCCAAGGCGTGCATGGCATTGGAGCCAAGCCAGGAGCGCGCACTGTGGGCGCGGGTGCCGTGGCCCATTACCTTGAGGCGAATAGTGCCCTGACAGCCGGCCTCAATGACAGCACCAGAAGGCTCACCCAAAATAGCCAAATCGCCCTCGAGCCACTCTGGATGCTCAGCTGCAATTTGGCCCAAGCCATTATATTTCGAGGCTACTTCTTCACCCTCGTAGCAGATGAGAGTTACATCGCGGCCCAGAGTGCCCTCCTTCACCATGGAAGCAAAGAGGTGAAGGAATACTGCGTCACCACTCTTCATATCCACAGAACCGCAACCCCAAATAAGACCATCAGCACGAGTGGATGGCACATTATCAGCAATTGGGACAGTGTCAATATGGCCGGCAAGAATCACACGAGTTGGGTGGCCATAGTTGGTACGAGCAATCACATTATTTTTAAAACGGTGAATCTCAACGCCCTCAACCTGCTCGCGCAGCGCGGCCTCAATCGCATCTGCAATTGCGGTCTCTTCATGCGATGGGCTGGGAATATCGACCAAGTCTTGGGTTAGCTGAATAGGATCTTCGAGCAAGTTGAGAGAAGTCATGTAATTAAGACTACCTTTTTTAAGAGACTGACAGGTATTATATTCCCCATGAGTGCAGAAAATTTGACCGGAACTGAATCCGGAAGCAACCTAGGCGTGGGACTCAAGCCGCGCCACTTGACCATGATGGGTTTGGGTTCTGCTATTGGTGCAGGCCTCTTCCTCGGCACTGGCGTTGGCATTAAGGCAGCAGGTCCTGCTGTTTTGCTGGCCTATGTCATTGCCGGCTTCTTGGTCGTCTGCGTTATGCAGATGCTCGGTGAGATGGCAGCAGCAGAACCAGATTCTGGCTCCTTCTCCCAATATGCTGAGCGTGCATTTGGCCACTGGGCTGGCTTCACGCTTGGTTGGATGTACTGGTTCATGCTCATCATGGTTATGGGTGTGGAAATGACCGGTGCCGCCGCCTTCATTCACGGCTGGCTTGGTTGGGACCCATGGATCCCAGCTTTGATCTGCGTAATCTTCTTCACGATTGTGAACCTGGCCGCTGTTCGTGGCTTCGGTGAATTTGAATTCTGGTTCGCATTCGTCAAGGTCGCAGTTATCACCATCTTCCTTGTTATCGGTCTACTCCTGGTCTTCGGCGTACTGCCTGGCCACGAAGCAGTTGGTTTCAGCCATATCCGCGAGTCCGGTTTTGCCCCTAATGGCATTGGCGGTATTGCCGCTGGTCTTTTGGCTGTGGCCTTCGCCTTCGGTGGTATTGAGATTGTGACCATTGCTGCCGCTGAGTCCGAAAACCCACGTCAGGCAATTAAGGTTGCTGTCCGCAGCGTTTTGTGGCGTATTTCCCTCTTCTACCTGGGTTCCGTCATCCTGATCTGCCTGCTACTGCCTTATGCCACCATGGGCCGTGCCTCCAGCGCCGCTGAATCCCCATTCACCATCATTCTGGGTATGGCTAATATTCCTGGCATTGTGGGCATTATGGAAGCCGTTATTGTTATTGCGCTTCTCTCTGCATTCAACGCCCAGCTCTACGCTACTTCCCGTTTTGCTCACTCTCTGGCAATGCGTGGCGATGCCCCACGTTGGGTCCGTAAGACCAATAGCCAGGGTGTTCCAATCAACTCTGTTTTCGTCTCCCTCTTCTTCGCCTTCGTCTCCGTGGCGCTTCAGTACTGGAACCCAGCAGGCCTGCTGACCTTCCTCATGAACGCTGTTGGTGGCTGCTTGCTCGTTATCTGGGCCATGATTTGTGCCTCCCAGCTTAAGATGCGCAAGCACTATGAGGCTGCTGGCGAACTGACCGTCCGCATGTGGGGCTACCCATGGCTCCCATGGGTCACCCTGATTGGCATCATTGGCCTCGGTGTTCTCATGCTCACCGACCCAGGTTCCCGCGACCAGGTTATTGCTGTGGCTGTCATTACTGTTGTGCTTCTCGTTCTGTCCTTTATCACTAAGGCATTCAAGGATAAGCAGAAGCTCTCCAAGCGCGGCGCATAGTTTTAGCACTTCGCTGACCTCGAAGTTTTTACCCCTTCATTTAGATAATGAAGGGGTATTTTTATGGCATGCCACAGAGTAGTACGATAATCGGCATGGAAAATAACAATGCTTCCACGGCACCTTCATCGGAAGGTTCCCTAGGTTCTTCACTAAAGACCCGTCACCTAACCATGATGGGTCTGGGCTCAACCATTGGTGCTGGTCTCTTCCTTGGCACCGGTGTCGGCATCCAAGCCGCAGGCCCTGCTGTACTTCTTGCTTATATCTTCGCTGGCTTTATTGTTGTCTGCGTAATGCAGATGCTGGGTGAAATGGCTGCGGCCTCCCCAAGCACTGGCTCCTTTGCTGTCTATGCAGAAAAGGCGCTGGGCCATTGGGCAGGTTTCACCATTGGCTGGGTCTACTGGTTCATGTTCGTCATGTCCATGGGCGTGGAAATTACCGGCGCCTCCGCGATTATGCACCAGTGGTTTGGTGTCCCACCATGGATTCCTGCTTTGGTCTGTGTGCTCGTATTCACCGTAATTAACTTGATTGCCGTGCGTGGATTCGGCGAATTTGAATTCTGGTTCGCATTCCTCAAGATTGCAGTCATTGTTGTCTTTATTGTGGTTGCTACCCTTCTGTGGTTGGGTGTACTGCCAGGTACCCGCTTTGTCGGCTTGGAAAACTTCACCGAGGTAGGCTTTGCCCCTAATGGTATTGGTGGCATTATTTCTGCCCTTCTCGTGGTTATTATTGCCTTCGTTGGCCTGGAAGTAATCACCATTGCTGCTGCTGAAGCAGAGGAACCACGTGAATCCATCCGCGTATCTGTTCGCGCAATTCTGTGGCGTATCCTCTTCTTCTACCTGGGCTCTGTTCTGCTCATCTGCCTGCTTCTTCCATATTCCTCCATGGGCCAAGCAAAGAACGCTGCTGAATCCCCATTCACCCAGATTCTTGCCATGGCGAATATTCCTGCTGTTGCTGGCATGATGGAAATTGTTATTGTTGTTGCCCTTCTCTCCGCATTTAACGCGCAGCTCTACTCCACTTCCCGTCTGCTCTTTGCTATGAGCCGTGCGGGCAATGCCCCACGCATCTTGGGCAATATTGATAGTCGTGGAATTCCAAACCGCGCTGTGTGGGTTTCGCTTTTCTTCGCATTTGTGTCCATTGGCCTGCAGTATTGGAATCCGCCAGGACTCCTCACCTTCCTCATGAATGCTGTTGGTGGCTGTATTCTTGTCATTTGGATTCTCATTGTTCTTTCTGAAATCCGCATGCGCCGCGAATTGGAAAAGCAAGGTCCGCTCTTGGTCAAGATGTGGGGCTACCCTGTTCTTCCGTGGATTGTGCTGATTCTCCTCTTCGGTATTGGTGGCATTATGCTTTTCGACGATGCCTCCCGAATGCAAATCATTGCCATTACAGTCATCAGTGCCATCCTCATCGCCGTATCCTTCGTGGTAGAGAAGAAAAATGCCGCCCGCAAGGCCATAAATTCCTCGACTACGAACAAGCAATAAGGTAGGGTGTAACTATGGCTTTTACCAATAATTCCGCAAGTGCAACTGGTATTGCGACTATCACTACTGATGGCGCGGTTCTTGACGCGTGGTTCCCACGCCCAGAGCTCAAGGATGCTGGCAGCATTGCTGAGTCCGGCACCACCATTGGCGCCGAGGTCTCTGTCGATGCTGACCGTGGTGTTCGTCGTGTAGAAATCACCACCACCATCGCTGACCTCTCCCAGGCCCCAGCCGATGCCTTTGACGCATACCTGCGTCTGCATCTTCTCTCCCACTGCCTGGTTCGCCCACACGGCCAGAATCTCGACGGTATCTTCGGTCTTCTTAATAATGTTGTATGGACCAACTTTGGCCCATGCTCCCCAGAAAACTTCGAAGAGACCCGTGGCAAGCTCATGGCCCGTGGCCCAGTCACCGTATACTCCGTGGACAAGTTCCCACGCATGGTGGACTATGTAGTTCCTGCCGGTGTTCGTATTGGTGACGCTGACCGTGTACGCCTTGGTGCACACCTCTCCCCTGGCACCACCGTTATGCATGAGGGCTTCTGCAACTTTAATGCAGGTACCCTGGGCACCTCCATGGTTGAAGGCCGTATCTCTGCCGGCGTCGTTGTTGGCGACGGTTCTGACGTTGGTGGCGGCGCCTCCATCATGGGCACCCTCTCCGGCGGTGGCAAGCAGGTTATCTCCATGGGTGAGCGTTGCTTGCTTGGTGCTAACTCCGGTCTTGGTATCGCCTTGGGCGATGACTGCGTCCTTGAGGCTGGTCTCTATGTGACCGCAGGCTCCAAGGTTATTGTTCGCGGTACCGTAGCCGAGCAGGTTAGCCTCAATGATGGCGACACCATCAAGGCTGTGGAGCTTTCTGGTCGCTCCAATATCCTCTTCCGCCGTAACTCCCTCACCGGCGCCATTGAGGCCACTGGTTGGGGCACCTCCAAGGTGGAGCTCAACGACCAGCTGCACAAGAACTAAACTGAATAAACCAGTACTCACATAAAAAGGTGGGGCTTACTCTTTCGAGTAAGCCCCACCTTTTTGGTCTTTAGGCTGTTTTACGGAAAGTCCATAGCTTATTCACGATGAAGTTCACTGGCAAAGCAACAATGATGGAAATTGCATTGGCCCAGTAGAAGCCAGTACGCACAACGCTCGTATCATCGAAAATCTCACGGGAGAGCTGAATTGGGGACCAGTCACTGAGCAACAGAGTAGTCACAATCAGGCTCACAATGAAGGCAAAAACACCCGTGGCCAAGAATGGGAAGAACTGTGCCCACCAACCGCGACGCTCCTCAGCACTGAAAGTCCACATGCGGTTGAGCTGGTAGTTCCACGTATTAGCAGTGACAAAGGCCAAGACCATAATCACGTGGTACCACTCAAAGAAGAAAAATGGTGAATGTGGACCATGGCCAGTAACCGCGCTCAACAGCATGGTGTAGAGAATGGTAACCGCCATATTGACGATGGTGCCCGAGCCACCAACAATGCCGAACTTAATAAACTGCCACATTGGCGATAGTTTCCTTTATCTGCTCGTATTAATTGGCGCTGAGACGCTCTACGGCAGCGTCGATACGCTCATCCGGTGCAGTGAGTGCAATACGCACATGCTGCTGCCCCTTAGGGCCATAGAACTCGCCTGGAGCGACAAGAATACCGCGCTCGGCGAACCAATCCACAGTTGCACGGCAATCTTCACCGCGAGTTACCCACAAATACAGGCCTGCGGCAGACTCATCCACAGTAAAACCGGCTGCGACAACAGCAGGGAGTAGCTTCTTGCGGCGGGCCTCATAAATGTCATACTGGCGCTTTTCCTGCTCATCATCCTTCAAAGCGGTAACCATGGCCTCCTGGATAGGACCAGGGACCATCAGACCAGTGTGCTTACGGGCCTCAAGCAGCTCAGCAATAAGCTGCTTATCACCAGCGAGATAACCGGCACGGTAGCCAGCCATATTGGAGGTCTTGGACAAGGAGTGGATGGCAAGAAGATTCGTATGGTCGCCATCGCACACACGTGGGTCAAGAATGGACAGTGCCTCTTCCTCTTCCCAGTTCAAGCCGAGATAGCACTCATCGGAGCACAAAATAACATTGCGCTCACGAGCCCAGCCAACCACCTTGCGCAGGTGATCAATGCCCAAAACCTTGCCGGTTGGGTTACCAGGAGAGTTAATAAACATCATTGTTGGGCTTTCAGGCCCAAGCTGAAGCAGAGAATCAGCCCTAATGATGCGTGCACCAGAAACCAGACCGGCAACCTCATAGGTTGGGTAGGCCACCTCTGGAATAACCAAAGAACAGTTGGCGTCCACACCCAGGAGGAATGGAAGGTAGGCGATAGCCTCCTTGGTGCCAATTACTGGCAAAACGCTGTCCAAATCCAAACCCGTCATATTGTATCGGCGTGCGAGTGCGTCAACAATGGACTGGCGAAGCTCAGTGGTGCCCACAGTGGTTGGGTAACCAGGAACATGGGCAGCTGCGGCAAGAGCCTCTTGGATGGAAGGCGCGACGTCGTCGACAGGCGTACCGACAGAAAGGTTCACAAGCCCACCTGGATGGGACTGGGCCTTTGCGCGGGCATTGGCCAAGGAATCCCAAGGGAAACCGGGTAGACGAGAACTAAGCGGAGTACGCATTCAAAACCTTCCGTAAATTGGGCGGTCGGACAGACCAGAGTTTCTATAGACTAACTCAATATTAGGCCTGTGGAGGCAAAGATGCCACCATTTCAGGATCAAAGTCCTGTGGGCCGAGCTTAGCGGCGCCGCCTGGGGAACCCAGCTCATCAAAGAAGGCTGCGTTCGCGTCATTATAGTCAACCCACTCATCCGGCACATCATCCTCGTAGAAGATGGCCTCAGTTGGGCACACTGGCTCACAGGCGCCACAGTCAACGCACTCATCTGGGTGAATGTAGAGGGAACGTGCACCCTCGTAGATGCAATCTACAGGGCACTCCTCAACACAGGCCTTGTCCTTAACGTCGACGCAAGGCTGCGCAATAATATAAGTCACTATTTATTCCTTATGTCTTTAATTCTCTGCGTAACGAGCTACTTCTCCCCTGCAGGGGTGGACGGGCTGGTCCCGGCCGACAACTCATCCATTCGCTCATGAATGAGCCGAACAAGCGGCATATAGCCACCGGCCATACCTGCAAGTATGAGTAAAGCACTCCAAATACTAGACCCAACAAGAATAGCCCCCGAAGCGGCTGGACCAAAAGTTAGGGCTAGGTATCCTAGAATCCACACCAAAAGCGGAATCGAAATGATTAGGATGTTCCGAGTCCACAGCAAAACAGTTCGCGTGAGCACACTATTAAATAGGTATGCAACAATGATCATGTAAGGAATAGGGATATAGCGACCATTAATCTCGATGCGTGCACCGAGATACACTACTTCCAATAAAACAGAGATAAGGGAACCAATACAGATCCACAGCAGCGCGAAGGCAACTTCCTTGCCACTCGCATCCACTGGCTTTGGTAGTGGTTTTCTCGCCATTATCCTATTCTTTTCCAAAATTCCATGAGCCATAGCCGATCTGGTAATACTCCTTACGAACCACAGTTTGCGTGATGAGATTCGACAGAGCCCACACAGTATCTGGTGCTATACCTACCGCTGGGGTCGGATTTACCATTGTACCCTCCCCATCGGCAATCCACACCTGGGTTGCATGAGTTTTCATTGCCTCTACCTTGGCTTCATAGACATGCTCAGAGAGATCCAAGGCCAAATCAAACTCATCCACGGCTGCAATTTCCTCGGGCGCCCAACGCCAACCATCCGGATATTCTTGCACCTCAGAGAGGGAATTATCCAAAGCTGCACGGCTAGTGACTGCCCAGAGGATGGCATCAACTTTAACGCTGGCAGCCTCAACCGCCTTGTGGGTAATGTGGTGGGCCTGAATGTGATCAGGATGACCATATCCACCATCAGGACCATAGGTCACAACAAGGTGGGGTTCGAAGTCGTCAATCACTTCGGTGAGCAGCTCAATGGCCTCATTTGTGTTATTAACAAAGGCGCGTGGATTGGCTGCGGCTGGGGTGCCTGCCATACCAGAATCACGGAAATGACCAGCACCACCCAAGTGATGTCCAATGGCCCCCAAAATATTGAGGGAGGAGTACAGTTCCGCAATACGGAAACCACCGAGCTGATCGGCATGGTCAACAGTCAATTGGGAATAGGGCTTACCAATGACCTCGCCCTCTTCACCAAGAGTACAAGTCACAACAAGTACCTCTGCCCCTTCGCGGGCATAATGTGCCAAAAGGCCACCAGTCCAGATGGCCTCATCATCGGGATGCGCATGAACTGCTAATACACGCATTTATTCCTCATTTTCTCTACTAATACTTGTCCAGCTAGGCAAGGAACCAAAGATGCCAATACCTGGACGGGTTTGCCAATGCGACAACCTATGCCCTGCTTCTGATTCTGGGGCTACCAAACTCGAGCCAATGGCCTGGATGCGCATTTCCTTAACTACAGGATAAGACACCACCGTGCTTTCAATGGACGACTCAATCTCTTGGGCCAACTGCTCATAGGTCATCGCGCCAGATAAGGTGGCATTAATGTCCGCTTGGATTGTGACATTACAGAATCCAGAGAGATTATCACGACGGAAAACAGTCGTATTGGAGCTGGAATCTTGACTCCTGCTACTGGAATCCCCAGTGTCAAAGGCAGAATTACAACTATACCGACTAGCTAAATCAGAAACATTGGTTGGCACACGCTGCCAATCAACAAGAATGTCAACCGAACCATTAGGCAGGTCAGCGGTGGCAAGTTCCTCATCAGTCTCACCGACAAGCTCAGCATTCACACCACTGATGCGGAAGGAAGAAACCATAGACTCAGCCACAGCCAAAGCGAGGGCATCATCAGGATTAGCGGCAACACGGATTGGGCGTGAGCCTTCCACATAGGACTCAGCCGCAGGAATACTTGGGCGTGTTGGCAGATCTGTCTGGTAGACAGGATCAATCACATTCGAATAAAGGTTATTGAAATCAATCAGATTAGCCACACGTGCACGCTGGGCAGTTGAAGTCAACAGTGTGGAGTTCTGGTTGAAAATAATATTGAGGGTTCGATCCGTTGAGATAACTTCACTCTGAATGCTGTTCGAAGCAGAAGCAATCTTGGTTTCAGCCTTGGCCAGTGGATTTGTATTGATAGCATCCAGATTCTGGCGGGCAAGCATCTCCCCCATTTGCCCAGGCATGCGAACTTCACGGAAGGTTACTTCCTCCGCCAAAGCTGGGAATTCACCCCAATAGCGGTCGTTTCGGATGAGCGTCGCAACGCCAAGGGGCGACACCTTAGTGAGATGATAACGACCAGCCGAAGCAGGAATGGAAGAACGTAGCATCTCCGAAAACGCACTGGTACTGCGCAGCGCATGGCTCGGAAGAAGATTATCAAAAAGAGTATTCCACTCGGTATAGGCCTGAGTGAAATGAACATCGACAGTGCGGCCATCAGTAGAGGTCGAAATTTTGTCGATCAGAAAATATCCGGCGGCATTAATGACATTAGGACTTTGGGTCATTTGCTGCCACAAGAAAGAAAAGTCCGAACCCGTAATTGGGGAACTATCGCTCCACTGGGCACTTGGATTAATCACATAGCGCACAGTCTGGCCGCCCGAAACATCACGAACCTGTGAGTCCTCCGTTGGGACAATGGCGGCGGAGAGAAGAAGATCAGTATTGAGATTGCCATCGACAAAAGCGCTAGGCAAAGTCAAAGCAGCAATAATCCTGGTAACGTGCGTATCGCCCTCGTTAATATGTGGATTAAAAGTTGTGCCCAAAGAATCTACGCCAATACTCAAACGGGCGTAGTCATCACGTGGGCTATTAGAAACGGGAGCCTCACCCACGACACTTGCCTCAGCATCTTGATCACTACTCACTGCATGAAATGCAGGGGCATTGATAGTACACGCGCTTAGGCAGCAAAGACCAAAGAGGCCAATTCCTGCCTTAAGCATGCGTGAAACCGAAGAGGGCATCCTCATGGGTTAGACTCCCGACCAGACCTGGCGGTAACTACTTGTTACGAGCCTTTTCGCGAGAGCGGGCACGAGCACGCTCAGTTGCGTTAAGGATGGTCTTACGAACGCGGATGATTTCTGGGGTAACCTCAACACACTCGTCCTGGCCACAGAACTCCATAGCCTCATCCAAAGAAAGCTTACGTGCCTTAGCCAAGGTCACGGTAGCATCCGCAGTAGCGGAACGCATATTGGTGAGCTTCTTTTCACGGGTGATGTTGATGTCCATGTCCTCATCACGGTTATTGGCGCCAACAACCATGCCCTCATAAGCCTCGGTACCTGGCTCAACGAAGAAGGAACCACGGTCAGCGAGCTGCTGAAGAGCATAAGCGGTGATCTGACCGGAGCGGTCAGCAACCAGGGAGCCGGTAGCGCGGTCCTTGATTTCGCCAGCCCATGGCTCATAACCCTCAGAATAGTGGTTAGCAATACCGGTACCACGGGTTTCGGTGAGGAAGGTGGTACGGAAGCCAATGAGGCCACGTGCAGGAACCTTGAACTCCATACGAACCCAGTCGGTGGAGGTATTGTCCATGCTGACCATCTGACCCTTGCGGGCAGCCATCAGCTGGGTCACTGCACCCTGGTACTCGGAAGGAACGTCGATGATCATGTGCTCATATGGCTCATAGATCTTGCCGTCGATGGTCTTTGGAACCACCTGTGGCTTACCGACGGTCAGCTCGAAGCCTTCACGACGCATGGTCTCAACGAGAACGGACAGAGCCATTTCGCCACGACCCTGAACCTCCCAAGCGTCTGGACGCTCGGTAGGAAGAACGCGGATAGAGACGTTACCGATAAGCTCCTGGTCAAGACGAGCCTTAACCATACGTGCGGTGAGCTTATCGCCGCCGCCACGACCAGCCAAAGGAGAAGTATTAACACCAATGGTCATGGAGATGGCTGGCTCATCCACAGTAATACGTGGGAGAGCATTTGGATGCTCAGGATCGGCGAGAGTGTCACCAATCATGACATTTTCGATACCGGAGATAGCGGCGATGTCGCCAGCGATAACCTCATCGGTAGGAACACGAGTCACACCAACGGTGCGGAGAAGCTCAGCAATCTTCGCGTTGGTAACAACCTCGTTGCCGTCCTCATCGTAGTGAATCCAAGCAACCTGCTGGCCCTTGCGCAAAGAACCTGCGTGAACACGAACCAGACCAATTCGACCCAAGAAGGAAGAAGAGTCAAGGTTGGTGACGTGGGCCTGCAGAGGTGCATCCTGCTCAGCGGTTGGCTCAGGAAGGACGTTGTAGAGAACGTCGAAGAGTTCCTGCAGATCCTCAGCATCTGGAACATTGCCATTGCCAGGGTTAGTGGTGGAAGCCTTGCCCTCACGGCCGGAGGCGTAGAGAACTGGGAGGTCGAGCAGCTGCTCGGCAGCCTCAGCGGCAGCCTCATCCAGGGTGGAAGCAAGCTCAAGAAGAAGGTCATGAGCCTCGTCGACAACTTCGTCGATACGAGCATCAGGACGGTCAGTCTTGTTCACAACAATAATCACTGGCATCTTGGAGGCCAGAGCCTTACCAAGAACGAAACGAGTCTGTGGGAGTGGACCCTCAGAAGCGTCGATCAGCAGAACCACACCGTCAACCATGCTCAATGCACGCTCAACCTCGCCACCGAAGTCAGCGTGGCCCGGGGTATCAATCACGTTGATGATGAGGTCCTGGCCGTCCTTACCCGCGCCCTTACGGCGGATAGCGGTGTTCTTAGCCAGGATGGTGATGCCCTTTTCCTTCTCAAGGTCACCAGAGTCCATAACGCGATCAACGAGCTCTGCATGGGCTTCAAAAGCGCCGGACTGACGCAGCATAGCGTCAACTAATGTGGTCTTGCCGTGGTCAACGTGAGCCACGATGGCCACGTTGCGAAACTCAGTCTGAGTCAAAGCACACTCCTATTCATGTTTTTAACCTACGTAATATTACCCGCACTGACGCTATATGTCATTTTTATACAAGTAAGCAGAGTGTGTAACATCTAGCTTTGGTTTTACCACCTAAACTATATTGTGGTTTCGCCGAGCCCCGATCACCTCTTGGCGTTAACCATTTTTGAGCTTTACTTACACGTATTTTGTGACTAAAGTTAACAACTGTGACTAGTGAGACTAATGTGTCTTAATTGAAAGGAAGATTGTGAGTTTCTTACCGCTTCGTAATACCCGAGGCTCCAAGGGTAGCCGCAAGGCCATTGCTGGCATCGCAGCAGCCCTCTGCCTTGGCGCTGCTTCGATGGGAACTCTAGGAACTGCCCCAGCCCAAGCTGCAATTCTTGACAACCTTGGACGCCCAAATGAGCAGATTCTCACCGCATTGGAGAATTATGCCAACCAGGCTTCCACCCCAGAGGCTGTTCGCACCAAGCTGCTCGGTGCTGTTGACTTCTTCCGCGGCTCGGATGGTGGTGGCGTACCACTCCCATCCACCGGAACTGCCTTCGTTCAGTTCGCATGGCCAACAATCTCCCCAAAGTGCATTGACCATGAGTACACTGCCACAGGCACTGCCATTGCAGTACCAGGCCCAGCCGACCTGCCACTCCCTGGCGTTGACGCTGGTCAAATCACGTTTATCTTCACTGGTTTGGGTACCGGAACCTACTCGGAAGAGCAGTTCAGTCAGATGAATGTTCACTGGGTTAACCTAAAAACTTTAAAAACAGGTAACACTCGCCTGACTTTTAACGGTATAAACCCTGAAGGCCCCGCAACAGTATCGGGTACCGCTGATACCGGATCGGGTCCTGTGCTTGCCTGGCTCGCCGGTGGTTTTAGCAATAATGCCTCCGACGGAACGGTAACCACTTGCAACTTCACCCCGACCGGTGCAGTAATCAACGTGGCTTAGAACTTCATATACACACCGAACTTCCCCCGTCAGTAAAAGGTGATCTTATGAACGCATTGCATCCCGTCAAGGAAGAGAAATTTGATCTCTCCAAGAGCGTGAACAAGGACCCTAAGGGTTTCTTGCGCGACGTCGATGTTTTCCGTGTCACGGATTTCGGCCTCTATATGGCTCGTGGCGCGGACCATCCAAAATTCGGCTATGTCGAGTCTTGGTTGCTCCCAGAGCTTGGTCTGCGCGCGAATGTGTATCACTATCGCAATGATGCCGACAGTGGTGTTGGCGATGGTGGCAAAGAACAGTTCTACATCGACGTAGCCGATATCTCCGTCGATGGCGATATTTGGTCCACCCGTGACCTCTATGTCGATTTGTTGGCCAATGATGGTGTCCCTGTCGAGGTTCTCGACATTGACGAACTCGCAGCCGCAACCTCTGCCGGCCTGATTACCGCCGAAGAAGCAGAGCGTGCGATTGAAAACACTCTCGCAGCAGTCGAAGGCATTACGCGCCATCGAGATTCGCTGCTTGATTGGTTGGCTGCTAACGGGTATACACTTGATTGGGCAGATCCAGAGTCCATCACTCTGACCCCTGCCCAGGCATCCACCACTAATTAGGAAAATTGGGAGTTTTAACCCGGATGAAGTTGACCAACCCTTCGAAATTGAAGAAGGTAATGGGCGGCATTGCTGCTGCCCTTGCCATCACCACGAGCGCTACTGCTCTTCAACCTGCTCCTGCGGAAGCCGTGATTGGTGGTGTGTCGGTTAATCAGCCGGGTACTGCCCGCATTGTCATGGGCACCATGGCCTGTACAGGTACCCTCATCTCCCCTGAGTGGGTCATTACAGCCAAGCACTGCATTGGTGCCAATGACGGCACTGTCAGCTTGGGTAATTTCCGTTGGGGCGAGTCCCATACGGTCTCACAGGTTGTCACCCATGATCAGGCTGACCTTGCCTTGATTCGTCTCTCCTCACCCACTGGCATTGCTCCGGTTCCAGTTAACCCTTGGAATATTGCGGATAATACCGCTGGCCAGATTCTTGGTTGGGGTGGCGTCTATCAATTCCAGTACTTCACTCTTAAGGGTGCAAATGTCAATGTGAATCGACGCGTAACCAATGTGGCCACCGGCGCCGACACTTATGACAACTCCTCCGCATTCCTCGAGCTTTATGTAAATAACGCGCGTATCACCTACGGTGACTCCGGTGGACCACTTCTCGTTGGTGGTGCGCTGGCCGGCGTTGCTTCCATGGCTAATGAGTCCGCTAGTGGCCCTGCCCGTGGTCTGCTGGCTTGGTACATCCCTGTGGCTGAATATCTCCCATGGATGAGCCAAGTCACTGGCGTGAACTTCGGAATGGCTCAGGGCGTCCCTGCGCCGCTGATTGATGCAGATCAATATCCACCAACCCTCCAGTACCGTCTGCCATCCTCTGGCAGTTCTACACTGGATAGTGCGTTGAATAACGGTCTTGGCGCATTCAGCTCCTAAATAGACTGACAATGGCTCCTAACCCTCGGGTTAGGAGCCATTTCTATGAGAAGAGCCCACCGAAGTGGGCTCCAAAGGTATTAGAGGTTCTCACCTAGTTCAATGCCAAGGCCAGGAACCGCTTCAATCAAATCACGGGTATAGGCTTGCTTAGCCCCCGCGAAAATCTCATCAGCAGTACCATGCTCAACTAGCTTGCCATTCTGCATCACAACAACCTCGTCCGCGGTCTGACGAACAACAGCCAAGTCGTGAGTAATGAACAGATAGGACAGGCCCAATTCATCCTGAAGCTGCGCTAGCAGCTGCAGAATCTGGTTCTGAACCAGCACGTCCAGTGCAGAGACGGCCTCATCAAGCACAACCACCTCTGGCTGCAGAGCCAAAGCACGCGCGATAGCAATACGCTGACGCTGACCACCAGAGAGCTCATTAGGATAGCGGCGCATCGCAGAACGAGGCATCGCAACCAAATCCAAAAGCTCAGCCACGCGGGCTTCGCGCTCCTTACGGGTACCAATCTTGTGGACTGCAAGTGGTTCCTCAATGCATCGGTAAATGGAATACATTGGGTCCAAAGAACCATATGGATTCTGGAAAACCACCTGGAGCTTACGACGCATATCAAAGAGCTCCTTGGAGCTCAACGTGCTCAAGTCTGTGCCCTTATAGAAGACCTTGCCGGAGGTTGGCTCCAACAGGTTCAGAATCATATTGGCAACAGTGGACTTACCCGAACCAGACTCACCCACAATGGCCAAGGTATGGCCCTTCTTCAAACTGAAGGACACATTGTCCACCGCAGTGAACTTCTTCTTATCACCCTTCGCGCCACGAATATCAAAGACCTTGGTCAGGTCTTCAACGCGGATAATGGCTTCCGCATTGGTTTCCGTGTCAGCATGGTGGAAGCGCTCAGCAGACTCCTCACCCTCAGCCTCAGCGGCACGAATACGCTGGGATGCAAGGGAAGGCGCAGCCTTAACCAAACGCTGGGTATATGGGTGCTGTGGGTTACGCAGAATATCCAAACTTGGGCCGGACTCTACTACCCTGCCTCGGTGCATAACAACCAAGTGCTCAGCACGCTCAGCAGCCAAACCCAAGTCGTGGGTAATGAAGAGAACCGCAGTGCCCAACTCATGGGTAAGACCAGAAAGGTGGTCCAGAATGCGCTTCTGCACAGTCACATCCAAAGCACTGGTTGGCTCATCGGCGATCAGCAACTGTGGACGTGCAGCAAGGCCCATACCAATCAGTGCACGCTGACGCATACCACCGGAATACTCGTGTGGGAACTGCTTGGCACGTCGCTCTGCATCTGGCAGACCAGCTTCTTCCAACAGCTCAACTACGCGCTGGTTCTGCTCACCGGATGGAACAACCTTATTTGCACGCAAGGATTCCTTAATCTGGGTACCCACACGCCACACTGGGTTGAGGTTACTCATTGGATCCTGTGGCACCAGACCGATGGAAGAACCGCGCAGCTCTTCCATCTCCTTGGTGGTGCACTTGGTAATGTCCTTGCCGTTGAAGAGAATCTCACCACCGGTGACCTTACCGGTACCAGGCAGAAGGCCGATAACAGCCATGGCAGTAGTGGACTTACCCGAACCGGACTCACCCACAATTGCCACAGACTGGCCTGGGTAGATGGTCATATTGACGCCACGAACAGCCTCAACCATACCAGTGGTGGACTGGAAGGAAATATGGAGATCTTTAATCTCAAGCAATGGCTTATCACTCATGTTTACTCCTACTTCCTACTTCTTACGTGCCTTTGGATCCAAGGCATCGCGTACTGCATCGCCCATCATAATGAAGCTCAGAACCGTGATGGCCAGAGCCATAGCTGGGTAGAAGAGCACCATTGGCTGGGTACGCAGAGAGCTCTGCGCATTAGAGATGTCGCCACCCCATGAAACTACGGTTGGTGGGAGACCAATACCGAGGAAGGACAGGGTTGCTTCGGCAACAATGAAGGTACCGAGGGCCACGGTGGCGTACACAATAATTGGTGCAGCAGCATTTGGCAGAATGTGGCGCAGAAGCATACGAGTCTTGCTTGCACCCACTGCACGAGCTGCAGTCACGAACTCTTCATTCTTCACACTCATAACCGCACCACGGGTGATACGGGCAATAGAGGTCCAACCGAAGAAACCGAGAACCAGCACAACGGTCAGGATGCCACGGTGCTCCTTGAACATCTGCATAACCACGATGGCTGCGAGAACCAGTGGGAGTGCGAAGAAGATATCAGTGATACGGGAGAGAACCGCATCCAAGATACCGCCGAAGAAGCCAGCAAGTGCACCCATAACAGTGCCCAAGAAAGTAGCCAGCAAAGTGGTCAGAACACCAACCAGCACGGAGGCACGTGCACCGTAAATGGTGCGGGCATAGATATCACAGCCCTGACGGTCGAAACCGAATGGGTGACCGGAGCGTGGGCCTGCCAGGGAATCATTCAGCTCACACAGACGTGGGTCGGTATTGCTGAAGAGGCCTGGGAACAGGGCCAGCATGATTGCAGCGAAAATCAGCACTGCAGAAATCCAAAACAGTGGGCGGCGACGCAGATAGCGCCATGCCTCACCCCACATGGAAGATGGGGCTGATTCATCAGCTACCGCATCGACAGCGCCGAGACCGGTCTCGTCAGTCTCCGCAACATATCGCTCCTGGCCGGGACGAATAACACGATTTTCATTAAATGAATTATTAGGCATAGCGAATCCTTGGGTCCAGTAGCGCATAGAGGAGGTCAACGAGCAGGTTAGCTGCAATATAGACAACCACTAGAACGGTCGTGAAGGAAACAACTGTTGTCGGCTCACCCTTCAAAATAGCCTGGTAGAGCTGACCACCAACACCGTTAATGGAGAAGATACCCTCGGTAACAATCGCACCACCCATAAGGGCACCCAGGTCGGCACCAAGATAGGTAACAACTGGGATGAGAGAGTTACGCAGAACATGACGACTCAGAACGCTGCCACGGCTCAGGCCCTTGGCGCGAGCGGTACGAACATAGTCCATAGTAAGGTGCTCGCTCACCGACTGACGAGTCAGTCGAAGCACATAGGCGAATGAAACGGCACCCAAAACCACCGCGGGCATCAGCAGCGATTGGAATGTCACATTGCCACCCACTGTTACCGGCAGGAGCTTCCACTTCACACCAAGGAGGAACTGAAGAACGAAGCCGATAACGAAGGAAGGAACGGCAATAACGAAAAGGGAGACAACCAGAACGGTGGAGTCAAAGATACCGCCGCGCTTCAGACCCGCATAGAGACCGAAGAGGATACCAAAGACCATCTCGAAGATAAGTGCCATGATCGCAAGACGAATAGTCACTGGGAAGGCACTAGCCATCACCTCGAGAACTGGGCGTCCAGAGAATGTGGTACCAAAGTTACCAGTCATAATGCCCTTGAGGTAGAGCAAATACTGGACGATAAATGGCTTATCAAGGTTGTAGTCGGCGCGAATACGCGCTGCTGCTGCTTCAGTGAGGCCACGGTCACCACCCAGTGCTTGGACTGGGTCACCGGGCATAAGGAAGACAAGCGCATAGATAAGGAAGGTCGCACCAAAGAAGACCGGGATGGTCTGCAGCAACCTTCGCCCAATATAACGAAGCATATATGTATCCCTCTAGCTAAAGAGCGCCCCATAAAGTATCGACTCTATGAGGCGCTCAGTCACAAACCACTGTTATGGGACAGTGATGTCTACTTTACAGTGATGTCGGTATAAACCGGTACGGACTTCCAATTGAACTTAACATTGGAGACTCGATCGGACCAGCCACCATTGACGTTAGAATACCACAGTGGGATAGCTGGGAGATCCTGGAGCAGGATTTCCTGAGCCTGGTTGTAGTAGCTGTTGGACTCATCAACGGATGCTGCACCAGCTGCCTGCTTGATCAATGCGTCGAACTCAGCATTGCTGTAGTCGCCGTCATTGGAGGAAGCACCAGTGGAATAGAGTGGCTCCAGGAAGTTACCCAGACCTGGGTAGTCTGCCTGCCAACCGGTACGGAATGCGGAACCGATGGTGCGGTTACGGACGTCAGTACGGAAGGACTTGAAGTCTGGGTATGGCTTGCCAACTGCATCAATACCAAGGGTGTTCTTGATGGAGTTGGTAGCTGCATCGACCCAAGCCTGGTGGCCACCATCGGCGTTGTAGGCGAGGGTGAAGGTGCCGGACCATGGGGAGATTGCGTCAGCCTCAGCCCACAGTTCCTTTGCCTTCTCTGGGTTGTACTCGAGAACCTCAGCACCTGCGAGGCTATCGGAGTGGCCCGCGATTACTGGAGAGGTGAAGTCGGTAGCTGGGGTACGGGTACCTGCGAAGATCTTCTCAACGATGCTCTCGCGGTCGACGGCCATGGACAGAGCCTGACGACGCAGCTTGCCTTCCTCATCATTGCCGAAGTGCTCGAGCTTGGATGGAACAGTGAAGGACTGGAAGACTGCAGATGCCTGGTTTACGCCGCGACCATCAAGGTCATCCATGTAGGTGGAGAATGCGGAGTCAGGAATCTGGTCCAGAACGTCGAGGTTGCCAGACTGAAGGTCAGCGTAGGCAGAATCCTGCTTGGAGTAGAAGACGAACTTGATGCCGTCATTCTTTGGCTTATTCGCGCCGGTGTAGTTCTCATTTGGAACCAGGGTCAGACCAATGTTGTGGTCCCAGCTCTCGAGCTTGTATGGGCCGGATGCGAGTGGCGCATTACCGTAAGCTGCGAGATCCTCGCTGCCGTCATATGCACTGTCTGGCAGTGGATAGAAAGCAGAGTAACCAAGGCGGAGTGGGAAGTCAGCCTCTGGCTGGGTCAGCTCGATGGTGAAGGTGGAGTCATCCACAATCTGAAGACCGCTCATCTCGGTGGCAGTCTTATCGGCAACTTCCTGGTAGCCAACAATTGGCTCAAAGAAGGACTCGTTGGTCAGAGCATTGGCAACGGTAAAGTTCCAAGCCTTAACAAAGCTCTCAGAGGTGATTGGAGTGCCGTCAGAGAACTCAATACCATCACGGAGCTTCACGGTGTAGAGAGCACCATCGTGATCGATGGACTCTGCAAGGTCATTGTGCAGGTTACCGTCGGCATCAAAGTAGACAAGACCAGAGTTAATCAGGTCAATGACACGACCACCACAGGTCTCGGTGGTATTGGATGGAACGAGTGGATTCTGTGGCTCGCAACCATTGGCGGTGATTACCTGGGTGCCAGAGCCGCTAGAGCTGCTTCCACCGCTAGAACATGCAGCAAGACCTACAGCAGCAAGGGTGCTAGCTGCCATGATGGCCAGTGCCTTGGAGTACTTCTTCATTATTGACCTCCGGGAAAAATCTGACAAATTCCTGTAGCTTCACAGCTATTGCGAATCATTGTATAGGTAAACGACAGCTTTTTCTACCCTTTTCTCAAAAGTTTTCGGAATTTTTACCCCCGAATTACCCCCGTTGATTCAAAGCAGGGTGTACTCCAAATTTTCTTCTTGGGCAGCCCACATATCCCAATATGGCGCATAACCTGGATCTCTTTGAAGCGCCCGCGTTTTCCGCAGTTCTGCTGGCGCATCGAGAAAAATTGTGAAATATTTTTTGGAAACTTGCGCCTCGAGAGTTTTCACAATGGGATCCGAAGCGCAACCGACACCTTCAAGGATGAAATTTCCATGGGCTGACTCGGGTAGTTTAATCCACTCCCCTTGCCGCGAATTCTCCCAATCCCACCGTGGATATCGCGGATTCTCACTATCCAGCAGATAGCGACAGACAATATCCACACCAGCATCCAAGCCATTCCAGCCAGGATAAATATCATCCATATGAAGCACGAGCATACCCAGCTTCTCCCCCAGACTACGTGCGAGAGTAGTCTTTCCTGAGCCTGAGCGGCCGTCGATAAGCACAATCATGATAGGGTCCTACACCAGCCAGGCCACTAAAGTCGGCACAAAACCCCAGAAGAAGGCAAGCACAAGAAATTGATAATCCCAACTAGTCATCACACTGGTACGTGCACTTGTGGTTTTACGGGCTGGATCATTGCTGAGTCCTCGTACTTCCATGGCGCGAGCCAGCTTCTGTGCCCGGCGCAGGGAGAGCACGAGTAGGGAGAAAGATTGGCTAAAGAAAGCTGTGAGCCAGAATTGGTTTCCTAGTCCCCTGGCCCGGCGCGCACGGCTGAGTTGTTCCCAGTCGTGGCGGATGAGAGGAAGCATACGAAGGCCACCAATGGTGCCCACCACAAACCTGCGTGGGATTTTTAGGATTTGGGTGCATGCGTAGCCCAGACGCACCGTATCAAGGTATGGCACGAGGACTGCAATCGGCATGGTGAGGGCAAGAATACGCAGCGCTACGGCTATGGCCAGGTGTATGGAGTTGCTGCTAATTGTTGCTACCGACATGCTCCAATAGATGTGGCCTTCGGGCTTTGCGTACAGCAACATGGACAGGCTGCTGATTGGAATGAGTAGTGCCAGTCCCATGAGGCGCTTAAGCACTACGCTCCATTTGACCCGCATAATGCACCCAACGGCGACTGTGATGGCAAGGCTGAGGGCCGAGCCTTCCAGGGAAATTTTGCTCAGCAGTGGCACTGTAATGAGGAATAGGCTCATGAGCACTGTGAGCTCATTGAGCTGTAGTTTTTGCTTAGGCATCTGTACCCCCAAAGATTTTTGTGTAGTGGGGGTCGTGGGTAATGGAGATTAGGGCGGAGCCATCTGCCTGTGCCTTTTGTAGGAGGCGTGCCAGGGCAATAAAGTTGGCCCGGTCCAAGCCGAAGGTTGGTTCGTCGAGGATGATGACTTCTGGCTTACGCACAAGTGCAGTGGCCACACTTAACCGCCGCTTTTCACCGCCGCTGAGCATGGCTGGATGGCGGTTGGTGTACTGGGCCAGTCCGAGTTCCTCAAGAATTTGTGTAATTTCTTGCTTGCCGACGACCGCGCCCAGCGAGAGTTCTTTCTCCACGGTGCTGGTGAGGAATTGGTGGTTTGGGTCTTGGAATACATAGCCGACTTTTCGTGCAAGTTCCCGACTTTTCATTGTGGAAACATCCGGGGTGAGCCGGCCGGCTAGTGGCTTAATGAGTCCAGCTAGGGTCATAGCTTTTGTAGTTTTGCCTGTGCCATTTTCACCTCTGATGAGGTAGGAAGATCCTGCGCGGTAACTTTCGTCATCAGTACTGCCGAGGATGTTTTCCCATCCCCATGCGAGTTTTTCGGCGCGCAGCACTTCCCCACCTTCACTATTGAGAATTGGTCGCAGACCGAGATCCTCGGTTTGGCTATTGGGCAGCCACATACCGAGTTCTTCGACTGCTGTGCGGTACGTGGTGGTGAGTTCTGCTGGCACCATGTCGTAGACGATTTCACCATTACTCATGACGATTATGCGGTCTACTAGTTCTACCCAGTTTTCTGCATTGTGGTCCACAATGATGCTTGTGGCTTCGGTGTGCTCGATCGCGTTTCCGATAGCGGTGACCAGTGCTTCTACCCCATTAGGGTCAATATTGGCAGTGGGCTCATCAAAAATCATGATGTCTGGACGCATGGCAATGACGCCTGCCACCGCCATTCGTTGCTTCTGCCCACCGGAGAGCTTCTCCGTGGGATGGTCGTCATCCACAGCGCCCATGCCGACTACTGTTTTGGCTTCGGCGACACGCCTCCACATTTCGCCTTGTTCTACCCCGGTGTTTTCCAAGCCAAAGGCGATATCTTCACCTACGCGGGAATATATGACCTGTGCCTCGGGGTCTTGGAGCACCATGCCGATTACAGGGTCATGGAGTCCATAGTCCAGCACGGTTGATTGGTCTGCCCCATAGCTTTGGCGGAATTGCCCTGTGAGTGCTGCTAGCAGGGTTGATTTTCCACTACCGGAGGGTCCCATGAGTAGGACACGTTGCCCGGCCGGGATTTGTAGTTCGATATTTTTTAGCGAGGGCGAAGTTGTGCCGGGATATGTCCAGGATGGGAGTGTTAGGGAGATGCTTGTGCTCACCGAAATTGCTCAATTCTTAGTGGGCTAGCTGGCCTGAGGGGAATGAATTAAGCACCCCGGTTTTTGCAAGCATTCGTGTCAGCAGCCAAGCTGGGATACCCGCGAGGATTGCTGCGGAAGCGCACATGGTTCCCAGGTAAATAAGGTTGTAAGTGAGAGTCTTTTCGTGATTACCGGTGATGAATTCATATGCCCACTCAATTCCGCCAGCACAAATTCCACCAAGCATGAGGATCAGCAGGTTATAGCGCTTATAGAGGAATAGTGCGAGAATGATTTCCACACCGAGTCCTTGGCAGAAACCAGAAATGATCGTTGTTAGACCCCAGATATTGCCGAAGGATGCGGAGATTACTGCCGCCAAAATTTCAACATAGAGAGCAGCACCTGGCTTACGAATAATGCAGGCGCCGAGGGTGCCACCAAGGAACCAAATGCCCACAGCTGCACCACCAAGACCTGGGGTTAGTGCCTGGAATGCTTCATACCAGAGCATGCCAACACTATTCCATACCCAAAAGATAATTCCGCAGAGTACACCCAATACAGTTGCGGTTACGATGTCGAGAATACGCCAAGAATAGACGTGTGCCATTGTTCTTTCCTTTCGCCGGCATTACCCGGATCAAGTTGTACGGTTAGTGGTTCATCACCACTTCTCAGCCCACGGGATTGTGAGCACCCGGTTGACAATCTTTGTCTTCTGCTACTTTAGCGCCTTTTGAATTGTATTTCCACACTTTCCTCAAGTGTGCCTAGAATAGGAACCATGACTAAACGCTCGTTGTTGATTCTCTGCTCCGCTGTCCTCGGATGCAGCCTGGCTTTGGGTGGCTGCTCTAAAACTTTGGATCCGGTGAAGAATACTTCTGCATCGAGCAATTCGACAAGCAATAATGCTCCAAGCCAGGAGCTTAATAAGTTGCAGCAAACAGACCCGGATCAGTCCATCTGCTTGGCTAATAATCTAACTGCAACAATCTCTGCGCCTAATGGCACTGCCGGTTCCTCTTACTACACAGTAAGCCTGAATAATGTTGGCTCGGCTTGTAGTTTGCAAGGCTACCCTGGTGTTTCTTTGGTTGATTCTCTGGGGAACCAGATCGGTGCGGCAGCGGATCGTGACGGTGCTGATTTCAACTTGGTTCGCTTGGACAAGGGTGATAATGCCATCTTCACGGTTCAGATTTCCAATGCAATGGCATATGGGGATTGTACTGTGACTTCGGCTGCCGCGCTCAAGATTTATCCACCTGAGAACCGCGAGTCCATCACTATCCCACTGCGTACCCAAACCTGCGCCGAAGATAGTATTCACACAATGACAACGAGCGCCGTCAAATAGTTGACGACGCTCGAAGCGGAAAAGTCTAAAGCCTAAGCAAGGCTCTTTACCCAGGCAGCGAACTTCTCTGGGTCAGTATTGGTGCCGTGGCCCTGGTCCCAATAATAGGCAACATCCACATTGTCACCAGCTGCTTCAGCCAATGCGGCCAAAATTGCCAAGACGGTTGGGGATGTATCAGTATCGGCAGCACCGACACGCATAAACCAGTGCTTGGAGCGACTTGGGTTCTGATCCTTCAGGAAGTGAACTGGGTTCATCAGTGGTAGAAGGTCCAAAACTTCCTGCTCAACTTCGGTGTTCTGATGCGCCGCACTGTACTCGGTGAAGTGGCGGGCATTGACCGTTGCACTACCGAATTCAATATTTTCCGCACCACTCAAATCGAAGGTATCAAAGGCAGGCGCACTCTTGGACCGGCCAATGTGCTCGGTGTAATCCGCCCAGGTGAAGGATGCCTTTCCATTTTCGTAGGTAATCCAGCTATTGCTCTGCAAGTAGCTTTCACGATCGGAATCAGACAGGCCTTCCAAATACTCCTCGGCAGATGGGATGAGGTGCTCGTCGAGCATGGTATTGGCAATTGCGGTGATTTCCAAGCCCTTTACACCGAGGGATGCAAGATACGCAGGGAACTGTGCAGCAAGTTCTTCAGATACCGTGGCATCAACAGTGACACGGTCACTGGTTACGGAACGAAGCGCCCATTCATAGGCGGCATCAGCATGCTCAAGGTCGGTGATTGGGCAGTATGGTGCGGCAGCGTAGATTGCATCAGATGCGTCTGCAGCACCAACTTCCTCAAGGTAGGAATCGTAGAGGGAAGAGTCGCCAGAAGCGCCAAGCAAGGAGGACAGTGCACCACCAGCAGAGGAGCCGGTGCACACAATACGCTCCACATTGCCTGGGATACCATTGTCGGCATTGGCGCGCAGGTAGCGAACGGCACACTTGAGGTCAATAATGGCTGCAGGGGCCTTGCCGTAGTAGGTACCATCAGCAGCCTGGTTGGAACGACCACGGGCACCTGGGTCAACGGTCAAGCAACCAGCGGTGAGGGCATAGTCGCCGTTATTGACGCGGCCACCACCAGCACCAACCTGGGTACCAACACCGGCAGCAACACCATTATTGCCACCTGCATCGGCACCACCACCCATGCCACCAGGACCCATACCGGCAGCACCCATGCCACCACCGGTAATTCCACCTGGACCCATTGGGCCGCCCATGGAATTTTCAAGGTTTGGCGCATATGGCATGTAGCCACCAATATTGAGAGCCATCACAATAGGCATCTTGGTAGTGTCAACGGCCTTGCCACCAACGGTGATTGGCTGCTTGATGTTCATACACTGGTAGTCAGTATCCACCGGATTAGTGCAATACACAACGCCAGTCCACTGGCGGTAAGTGACCTCAATTTCTTCGCCATCTTGAGTGAAGGTTTCAGTCTTCTCCTCATAGGCAGTAGGGTCGAACTTCAAAGCCTCAGGCAGCTCGGCTCGAGATGCGGAAGTCGTAGTGGAGCTACTGCTACCGCTATTGCTCGTGCAGGACGCAATGACCGGAGTTGCTGCTGTCGCAGCCAAAATACCAAGGAATGTTTTACGCTTCATGATAGCTATCCAACCACACAATTCTGCAGACTAACTGTACGGAATCTGTGAAAGGATGCGTTGCATTCTAGGATTAAGAATTGTCAGGATCTTCAATACGGTGCCATTCGCACACCAACTCTTCCTTGGAGCCGAATCGCACAAGGTGGCGGGCAATGACGCCTTCAAAGCGCCCAAGCAGTTCTTTTGGGGAGTAGATGCGAATTCGCAGTGCATCTTCCAGTGCCTCAAGCTTGACCAGCCCCTTGCCATCAAAGGCGCGACGAGGGTCTTCGCTGTCTTTACCTGCACCGACGAATTCAATATAACCGCGGACGCCATCCCAGCCGGTTTCGACCTTGGCGGAGAAGTGGCTTGCCAGCTGCTTACCATAGCGGGCAGGGCGGTCGGTTGCTACAATAGCTTCACTGATAATGCTCATGCTGCTAGTTTACGCTTATTTAGCATGCATTGCCTAACCTAAACTTAAAATTAACCCTCTTTTTGAAGGAGTTCCCTATGGCTATTGGCCTCGCAGCCCTGCTTGACGACGTCGCCCTAATTGCACGCAGCGCTGCTGCTAGCGTCGACGATGTTGCTGCGGCTAGTGCCCGCACAGCTTCCAAAGCTGCAGGTGTAGTTATTGATGACGCAGCTGTGACCCCGCAGATGGTCAATGGCGTTAGCCCAGAGCGTGAGCTCCCAATAATTTGGCGTATTGCCAAGGGCTCTATTTTTAACAAGCTCGTCATTATTCTGCCAATTATTGTCATTCTCAATGCACTACTCCCCCAAATCCTCCACCCCATTTTGATGATCGGTGGCGCATACTTGTGCTTCGAGGGCGCGGAAAAGATCTTTGGCCATGGACATGAAGAAGCCATTATTGAGGCGGGCCCTGAAGCAGAAAAGAAAATGGTCAGCGGCGCAATTCGCACCGACCTAATTCTTAGTGCCGAGATTATGGTTATCTCTTTGAATGAGGTCGCAAACCAGCCACTTCCTATCGCGATTGCCACCCTCATTGTGGTGGGTCTGCTCATTACCGTTGTGGTCTATGGTGCCGTGGCCCTCATTATTAAGCTTGATGATATTGGCCTAAAGATGCTTTCCAAGGGCCATAAGTCCGGCCAGCTTTTGGTTTCGGGCATGCCAAAGGTACTCACTGTACTGAGCGTTGTTGGTACTGCCGCAATGCTGTGGGTAGGCGGCCACTTGGTTACCAGTGATTTCTTCCACCTGCCAGAGTTCACCCACAATGGTGTTCTCCAGTGGTCTGGCGAGACCTTGGTCAGCATGATTTTTGGCCTTATTATCGGCAGCATTGTCATGCTGATTGTCTCCGGTATTGGCAAGCTCCGTGGCGCCAAGGCCCACTAAATTTTTTGTTATTTCCTAGCAGCCGTTGCAGCAGCAGGTCTTGCCCTTAAGGGCATTTCGACCTTCATATACTGCAACGGCTGCAATGATCAGGCCAGCCACAGAGTCGGCCCAACCCCAGCCAAATAGGCTATTACATGCCAAGCCGATAAAGACCGCCGCCGACAGATACGTGCAGATAAGGGTTTGCTTGGAATCAGCTTCCGCTGATCGCGACCCCATAGCACGTGCATTATGTCGTTCAATCCAGCTCACAATGGGCATGACAACCAAACTCAACGCAGTAATAACAAGACCAACTGTGGAATGTTCTGGTTCACGATAGCCCAACAGTGCCGATATGGATTCGACAGTAATGTACGCTGCCAGGGCGAAGAATGACCAGGCAATAATGCGCAGCGCACGGTGCTCGCGGGCCTCAACCACCTCAGGGTCCTTGGCACTAAACTGCCAAGCTACCGCTGCGGCCGAGATCACCTCAATGACGGAGTCCAGACCAAAGCCAATCAAAGCAGCCGAGGAGGCATTCCTTCCTGCCCAGATGGATATGACTGCCTCAAGCACATTCCACGTGATTGTAAAAACCACAATGAAACGAATGGTTTTAGTCGCTTGATTCTTGTCAATTAGGTTAGCCATTTTCTATTCTCCGCTTCTATTTCTTCACTTCTTCCCCGCTGCAGCAGCTACAGCAGCACCCATCAGACTCAGGGATATTCGCCGTGCACGCCAGTAGGCTGTTGAGGGCCACGCCCCATTCCTCACTGACTAATGCATAGCAAATTCTCCTACCTTCTTGTTCGCCACGAATAAAACCGCAGTCAACTAGGCAGGACAGGTGATTGGAAAGATTCGATTTAGAAATGCCAAGGTGCTCAGCCAACTGAGCTGGGTAGGCGGCACCTTGGGCTATGTGGAGCAGAATTTTGGCTCGGTTAGGATCCGATAGCACCCGCACGACTCGCGCAATTGCATGCTCACTATTGTTCATCACTCAATGAACAATACACGCCTTGGAATGATTCGTCTACACGGAACGACCTATTTCTCCTTCTTGTCGGCTACTTCATCCAAAATGGCTCGGAATTCTTCATTGGCCATGAGCTCTCCCAAATCAACGCCATCCTCGAAGAACCTGCCCACAATTTCAGCAAACATCGGAGCTTGGTTGCAGTAGGACTCCCAGGCGTCGGCATTATTCATGTCCACACCTGTAATGCTTTGGAGGAATACTAGCTGTGCCGGACTTGGATGTGGATAGACCTTGTGGCGCGACTTTCCTGTAAATGGGTCAATCCACATGGAGAAACCAAAGAGCTCATTGGTCCGGAAACAATCCGGGTTATCCCCAACCTTCCGGAAATGCGTCGGGCATAGACGGGCTGCATGACCACTGACAATCTCAATATTGCTTTCAATGGCCATTAGGTCTTCGGTCTTGTCGCATCCCGGCATCATGCAGGTATCCAGGCCAAGATTGTCGAGAATGTCCTTGTACTCCTGGCTAAGCTCTCCCTTCAACACAGCAGCAAGCTCGCCCTTCTCGCCTGGTACAACCAGGCGTTCTTCACAGCGCCACTTCTTAATGAATCGAGCCAGCTGGTCCCCACGATATGGTCGACCGTTGAGGTGAATAGCGCTATGACGTCGCTTTTGGAGATTCTGCAGATTAGCAACAATATTGATGCTAATTGGGCTTGCTGGCCCTTCTCCCAGAATGCCCCTGCGCATGAGCCCCAAGGCTGCTTCCCCAAGGCCTCGTGGGGCTTCACCGGTGTCATCCATCTCCACGCTTTCTTCTGCTGTTGCGGCGTGGTAAATGAGGTGCAGATCCATGTCGCTGACACCGTGAATGGTCAAAGAGTTCGCATCGCCACCGCGCTGGATGACGTGCAGCTCAGGTGTGGTTGGATGCTCTGGGGACAGTGGCTCATGCTTCAGCGAACCACTGGTGAGCGTGATTTCATCTGTGCTCTTTGCTTGTGGCTTCGCCTTCGGTGGGCAAAGAGGCTCCAGCTCTTGCTTCACTGCAAGACGCAAGGCACGCAGCACACTATCTGCATTATTGTCCTCAGACTTCTTGAGGAATTCCACCAGGAAGTTGATGTGTTCTTCCGTCAGGCCTGGGCCACGGTGTACTTCACCATCAATTGGCAGCCTTTTGACGACCCTCAAGAAGCTCAGGCTTTGGCTGTGGTTGAGCCCCAGTTCCAAGAAGCAATCAGCAAGCTCCTGGTTATTTAGTGCATTGCCAAGGAGAAGGCTGCCGGTCACATAGGTCTTGCTGAAGAGCGGGTTTTCAGCACAGGCAGCGGTACGCTCTTTGGGGCTCATCTGCCCATAGGTGTCACGAATGTAGCTTGCATTGCGCTGTTCCAAGGCGCAGGCTGCGATGCGTCGTTCTTCTGGAGTGGCCTTTGCCATCCAGTCCATTACTGCACGTGGCAGCACTTTTTCGAGGTTCATAGTCCTCCTTTTTTCTAGTTGGGATATGGTGATAAAAATAATTTTTTCACCATTCGCACTAGTGATTGAACACGTTTTTGGCATGTTAAGGCCCAAAAATTGGTAACACACCACATAACCTGCGCAAAAAGAAAAACCTGGCTCCGAAAAATTCATCGGAACCAGGCTTTAAAACTATGCCTGAAGCGGTTTAGCCAAGCAGATGCAACTAGACGTTGAACTTGAATTCGACGACGTCGCCATCTTCCATGACATATTCCTTGCCTTCCTGGCGTACCTTGCCCTGGGCCTTGGCCTCAGCCATGGAACCAGCAGCAACCAGGTCATTGAAGGAGACAATTTCGGCCTTAATGAAGCCACGCTCAAAGTCAGTGTGAATAACACCAGCAGCCTGAGGTGCGGTATCACCCTTGTGGATGGTCCACGCACGGGCTTCCTTTGGGCCAGCAGTCAGGTAGGTCTGCAGACCGAGGGTCTCGAAACCAGCCTTAGCCAAAGAATGCAGGCCTGGCTCTTCCTGACCAACAGAGGCCAGAAGCTCAGCTGCTTCTTCCTCATCCAGTTCAAGGAGCTCAGATTCAGTCTTAGCATCCAAGAAAACACATTCAGCAGGAGCTACCAGGTCACGGAGCTGCTGCTTCTTGGATTCGTCGGTAAGCACGCCCTCATCGGAGTTGAATACGTAGAGGAATGGCTTAGCGGTAAGAAGGTGCAATTCACGCAGGTGAGTGGTGTCCAAACCAGCGCTGAAGATGGTCTTGTCATCCTCGAGAACAGCCTGAGCCTGCTTAACAGCCTCAACAACAGCAGCCTTTTCCTTATCCTTACGGGCTTCCTTCTCCAAACGAGGAAGGGCCTTCTCAATGGTCTGAAGGTCAGCGAGGATAAGCTCGGTCTCAATGACGGAAATATCGCTACGTGGGTCAACACGACCATCAACGTGGATAACATCATCGTCATCAAAGGCACGAACTACCTGGCAGATGGCATCGGCTTCACGAATATTAGCCAAGAACTTATTACCCAGGCCTTCACCTTCGGAGGCACCCTTGACGATACCTGCAATATCAACGAAGGAAACAGTAGCTGGGAGAATGCGCTCAGAGCCGAAGATTTCGGCGAGCTTGTTCAGACGCTCATCTGGCAATTCCACCAAACCAACATTGGGTTCGATGGTTGCGAATGGATAGTTGGCAGCAAGCACGTCATTGCGCGTAAGGGCGTTAAACAGCGTGGACTTGCCAACATTGGGCAAACCGACAATACCTAGTGTAAGACTCACGGATTTGATTCTACAGAATAAGAGCCTGGAATCAGAATATAGAGCCCCAGTAATTGAACTTGTTGCAATAAAATCAGCCAATTCTAGCGATTTTTCTTCAAAGTTTTCTGTAATTCAGCCCTTCTAAACCTGCTTAATTTTCTATAGAACTATTTATTTTGTGCAGAATTGGTGATATAGTCACGCTATTCACTTTTTAAAATTCGCAATACGAAAGGACACCTATGTCAGATCACGCAGCTGATACAGGTCAAACACGTGAGGTCTTTTCCTCCCGTATGGCCTTTTTGCTCGCCGCAATTGGTTCCGCGGTGGGTTTGGGTAACATTTGGCGTTTCCCATATGTCGCCTATGAAAATGGCGGCGGCGCCTTCCTTATCCCTTATCTCGTGGGCCTGCTGACCGCTGGTATCCCACTCTTGTTCTTGGATTACGCGCTGGGTCACCGCTACCGCGGCTCTGCCCCACTCGTATTCCGTCGTGTCCGCTCCTGGGCTGAGCCAGTTGGCTGGATCCAGGTCGGCATCTGCTTCTTTATTACCGTTTACTACGCTGTCATTATTGCGTGGGCGGCCCTCTACACTGTGAAGTCTTTCAACAAGGCCTGGGGCGATGCACCAGCCGATTACTTCATGACTGACTTCCTGAAGGCAGATACATCCCATACCTTCTCCACCCACATTGTTGGTCAGATTGCTATCGCGCTGGCTCTTGTGTGGATTATTACTATCCTGGTTCTGGCTATGGGTATTGATGAGGGTATCGGTAAGGCATCCAAGATCTTCATGCCTATTCTTACCGTTCTGTTCCTCATCGTGGTTATCCAGGCACTCTTCCTGCCAGGCGCTGCTCAGGGTCTGAACGCATTCTTTACCCCGAACTGGTCTGCACTGTCCAACCCATCTGTTTGGGTGGCTGCTTATGGTCAGATCTTCTTCTCCCTCTCTGTGGGCTTCGGTATTATGCTGACCTACTCCTCCTACCTCAAGCCACGTACTAACCTGACCGGCACCGGCCTGGTTACTGGTTTTGCTAACTCCTCCTTCGAGGTTCTTGCAGGTATTGGTGTCTTTGCGGCTCTTGGCTACATGGCCTACCAGCAGAATGTTGCTGTGGATGAGGTTGCTACCTCCGGTATTGGTTTGGCCTTCATCGCCTTCCCAACCATTATTAACAACATGCCTCTGGGCGCCATCTTCGGTGTTCTTTTCTTCGGCTCCCTGACCATCGCTGGTTTTACCTCCATCTTCTCCCTCTTCGAGGTTGTGGTTTCCGCAATCAAGGACAAGCTGGGTCTCGAGCGTAAGCCAACCGCTATTGGTGTTGGTGTTCTCATGGGTCTTATCTCCATGGCTCTCTTCTCCACCACCTCTGGTCTGGTCACCCTGGACATCATGGACAAGTTCACCAATAACATTGGTATTGTCGCCATTGCTCTTATCTCCATTGTTGTTCTGGATTGGGTTCTTCGTCGTATCGAGGAATTCGCCCTGCACCTCAATGTGATTTCTTCCTTCCGCGTTGGCACCATCTGGCGCATCTGCGTAGTTAACTTCACCACCATTGTTCTGGGCTTCATCCTCATCCAGGAAGTCACCAGCCTGATCAATGAAACCTACGGTGGCTACACCACCACCCAGGTTGCCATCTTCGGTTGGACCGTTCTGGGCGTCATCCTGGCTGGCAGCTTCATCCTCACCATCATGCCTTGGCGCGGTGAGCTGAGCTTGGATGGCCCTCCGGGCTCCGACTTCGGTATTAACCCTGACTTCGAGCGCACTGTGAAGAAGCCTCGCAAGTACGTCCCATCCACCCGCCACGCTGGTTTCGCGGCGGAGCAGAAAGACTAGAAAGGTAGATAATCATGACCGGTCCTGCAATTATGATGATGGTTCTGTTCATGGTCGTCATTTGGGGTGGCCTCGCAGCTTCCTGCTTTGCGTTGCGGCGAAACCCAGATGAGTCCTCCGGTATCTTCGGCGAATCTGAGTTCGCTACTGACGATATCCTCATCGAACAGGAAAAGTAGTTTTACTACAGCTTGGGTGTGAATCATTCTGGTTCACACCCATTTTTTGTACAATGACTGAGTGGAAAAGGACATGCCTAAAGATCGCGCGCGAATTATTGCTCGCGGTCTGACCACTATTTCTCAGTGGTCCTTGCGCCTGCTGCTCATTGCGGCCGCGGCGTATCTCTTGTGGCGCATTTTGGGATTTGTGTGGAATGGTCTTCTGCCAATTCTGCTGGCTCTCATTGTGTGCTCTGTGCTCCGCTACCCCATGGGGTGGCTGCGTAAGGCCAATGTTCCCGGGGCTTTGGCTGCACTTATTACGGTGCTGAGCACACTGGGCATTATTTCTGCGCTTATTGCCGTCATGTCCCCAGTGATTATTCACCAGTGGCAGGTCTTGTACCTTCAGGCCATTGAGTCCATCCAGCGCCTTCAGTTGTGGGTTCAAGGTCCACCTTTCTACGCGGATGGCGATGAGGTCAATGCGTGGTTCAGCAAGGTTATTAACTGGATTCAGGACCAGTCCACCACTATCGCCGGCCAGGTTGTCACCGGTTTGAGCATTGCCTCCGATGTGATTATTGACGTGGTCATGGTCATCATTTTGTCTTTCTTCTTCCTCAAAGATGGCCATAAGTTCCTGCCATGGCTGCGCGGCATTACAGGTGAGCGCGTATCAACTCATCTCAATGAAGTTCTTATGCGTGCATGGAATACTCTCTCGGGTTTCATCCGCGCCCAGGCCGTGGTTTCCTTGGTTGATGCCGTATTTATTGGCACAGGCCTGGTACTGATGGGTATCCCCATGGCCTTTATTTTGGCGCTCATTACTTTCTTCACCGGATTCATCCCGCTGATTGGCGCCTTTGTTGCTGGTGCTTTGGCCGTCATGATCGCATTTATTAGCCACGGTGTGGGCCACGCGATTGGTGTACTCATTTTGGTACTTATCGTTCAGCAGATTGAGGGCAATGTGCTTTCACCACTGCTCCAATCCCGCGCAATGTCCCTGCACCCAGTGATTATTCTGGTGGTTGTGACAACAGGTGGCGCCCAGTGGGGCATCATTGGCGCCTTCCTTGCTGTCCCAGTCGCCGCAACGGTAGCAGTTGTATTGCGCTATATTAATGAACAACTACCCCGTCAATAGTGGCTATTATGCCCTTTCTTCTATAAAGTAGTCTGATAAGTAATATTTTCTGAAAGGTTGTGGAATGGGTTCTGTGATGGGTTCTAAGAGCTTGCCATTGTGGTCATGCACCTTGATCATGATTGCTAGTCTTATGACCGGCGCTGTCATCAGCGTTAACCTGCAGGAACTTGGTCTGCCCTATCATATTCTTTTCGTCATTGCTTCTCTCGCTACTGTACTTTTTGTCGGGGCCTCCGGTCTTTTCTTGGCTGTAGCGCAAATCCCCATCATTTTTGCGGTGATTACCCCGATCGCACAGTGGTCCATTTCCGATGCACTAGCCGGCGAGGCCCAAAAGGGACAGATCAGCAAAACATCCATTATTACCTCGGCTTATGCGCTGGTCTCTAATTTCCCAGTGCTTCTTTTGGTCACTATTTTGACCATTAGCTTGGGTTTGGGTCGCTATTATCTGGCAATGCGCACCTACCGTATGGCTTCTACTGTGGCTGAGCGCCAGACGGAGGCGGCTAAGAGTGCTGCGGTGACCACAGCGACGGCGGTGAAGGCTCGTACTCGTCGTTCCATGGATGCCCGTCCAGGCCAGCTGACTGTGGATGATTTGATTAAGCAGCGCCGTGAGCGCACAGAGGCCGCAAATAAGGCCCGTCGTGAGCAGCAAGCCAAGAATGGCGCTCTGCGAAGCCCTGAGGCCGAGAAGACTGCTGCTACAAACCGTGCAGAGCGTGTACGCCGTCGCGCCTCTCACGCGGCACCTGAAACGCCTTCCACCACGAGGCCAACAACTTCTAAGCTTCGTGTCCGTGATTCCGACACCGAGCCTCGTCGTTTCAATGTGCGTGACGCCAGTGAGAGCCAAGTGACTCGCTTCCGTGTCCGCAAGGCGGATGAGGATTAGGAAGCTCACGGTAATCGGAACATAAAAATGGTCCGGTCTTCTCCTTTCGGAGTTTAAGACCGGACCATTTAGTGCATTTAGCGCAAGTCGCGTGGAAGGGCGAAGCTGAGCTTCTCAACCTCGGTTCGAACTTCCTTGACTTCACCGAAGCCAAATTCGCTGAGGCGCTCAAGCACATCCTCAACCAGAATCTCTGGCACAGAAGCACCGGAGCTCACACCGATAGTTGTTACATTCTCAAGCCACTCTGGCTCGATCTGCTCCGCATAGTCAATAAGGTGGGAGTCCTTCGCACCATACTGCAGGGCAACCTCCGCCAGACGCTTAGAGTTGGAGGAGTTCTGGGAACCCACAACAATGAAAAGATCCGCATTAGGCGCAATCTCCTTCACCGCATGCTGGCGATTCTGGGTTGCGTAGCAGATGTCGTCGCTAGGCGGATCGACGAGGGTTGGGTACTTCTCCTTCAGAAGCTTCACAATAAGCATGGTCTCATCCACAGAAAGCGTGGTCTGGGAGAGCCAAATGAGCTTTTCGGTCGCAGGATCCACATCGAGCTTTTCAACGCCCTCCGGGCCATCCACAAGGTGAATAACCTCTGGTGCCTCACCGGCGGTACCAACAACCTCCTCATGGCCTTCGTGACCAATGAGCAGAATCTGGTAGCCCGCCTTAGCAAAACGACGAACCTCATTATGCACCTTAGTAACCAATGGGCAGGTCGCATCCAAAGTCTTCAGGGACAAGGAACGAGCTTCCTCACGGACTACTGGGCTCACACCATGAGCAGAAAATACGAGGTGAGCACCCTCAGGTGCCTCAAAAGTGTCATCAACAAAGATGGCACCACGCTTTTTCAAGCTGTCTACAACATAGCGGTTATGCACAATTTCATGGCGCACATACACCGGTGCACCATACTTATCCAAGGCGCGCTCGACTGTCTCAACGGCGCGGTCTACGCCGGCACAATAACCACGTGGGGCTGCCAACAAAACTTGTTTCATGTTTCCAAGGTTACCTGTAAAATCTAAATATCCGCATTTTCTCAGATGAGAACTAAATTCGAAGGACATTTTCTATGAGTGACACCGACGGGGCGCGCGGCCAAAGCCCCGAGGCGCCAGTAAGCGTTGAGGCTTTTAATGACCTCATCGGAAATTGGATTGAGCGCTGCGGAACCATTTGGGTTGAAGGCCAATTGGCGCAGGTCAATTACAAGCCAACCTGGGCCTACTCCTATATCACGCTGCGCGATGTCGATAAAGAGATCTCCACTAAAGTGACTGTCCTCTCAAAGCAGTTTGCAAAGTGGGATGTAACAAGCGGCGACCATGTGGTGGTTTTTGGTCACCCTACCTTCTACCGTGGCCGTGGCGAGTTCAATCTTTCAGTGACTGAAATCCGCAAGGTGGGTTTGGGTCGCCTCTTGGAAGAAATTGAGAAACTGCGCCGCCAGCTCATTGCTGAGGGTCTGTGTGCCCCCGAGCGCAAGAAACCACTCCCCTTCCTGCCTAATAAGATCGGTCTAATTACAGGCAAGTCCTCTGCTGCCGAGCGCGATGTTATTGAGGTGGCTACTCGACGTTGGCCGGAGGTGAGCTTTCGCGTCATTAACACCCAGGTTCAAGGCTCCCCTGCTGTGGCCCAAATTATTGATGCCCTGCAGCAGCTTGATGCTGACCCAGAGGTGGATGTGATCATTATCGCCCGTGGTGGCGGTAGCCAAGAGGATCTACTTCCTTTCTCCCGTGAACCATTGGCCCGTGCCGTGGCAGCGGCCCATACCCCTGTGGTTTCCGCCATTGGCCATGAGCCTGACCATCCTGTCTTGGATGATGTTGCTGACTTCCGTGCAGCAACCCCAACTGATGCAGCCAAAACAGTGGTGCCCGATGTTGTGGCGGAGCGTGAGGCTATTGCCCGCGCACGCCAGAGTCTCAATACTGCCCTGCGAAATTGGGTGGAGCGCGAATCCAGCATTATTCATGGTCTGCGTAGCCGCCCCGTAATTGCACAGCCATTGGCCACAGTGGAGCGCTTTGGTGTGGAAGTCCAAATGGATCGCGACCGAGCACTGCGCGCCTTCTACACAAAGATGGAGCAAGAGGCCAGTGCGGTGCAGAGTCTCAAGAGCCAGGTTGGTAGTCTTGGCCCCACAGCAACCTTGGCCCGTGGCTATGCCATTGTGCAGGTGGGCAACCCGCCAGGTGAGATTGTTGATACTGTGGATAATGTGTCCCCTGGCAGCCAGTTACGAATTCGTGTCCTAGATGGTGCGATTTCGGCCGCAACCTTGGGTGTAGAAAAGAAGAATTAAGTTAAGGAATTAAAGTGACTAACCCTGATGTAATTGGCTCCGGTAAGCCAGGCGAATTTACCCCAATTGAACAGCTTAGCTATGAGGCAGCACGTGCCGAACTCGCAGAGATTGTGAGTATCCTGGAGCGCGGCCAGATGCCTTTGGATGAGGCCTTGCGTTTCTGGGAGCGCGGCGAATCCCTGGCTAATTATTGCGAAAAGCAGCTGGCTGGTGCTCGCCAGCGCGTGGAAGAGGCCATCGCTGCTCGTGAGACTTTAAACGAAGCCGAATAAATACACCAAAAGGCTCGTGCGGAAAATTCTCCACACGAGCCTTTCTTCATGCCTTTATTGGTTAATTACCACTGGGCTTGCTGCCAGGGCTGCCTCCATGAGTTGTGCAAATTGTTCCTCACTGGCCAAACCAGAAACTGCGAGTGTCACACCATCATCAGTAGTGGTCACCCACATTGGTTCATCGCCTGTGTAAATCTCGACCTCATGACCAGCGATGGTTGTATTTCCACTGCGTTCACGAAGTTTATCGTCGATAAGCTCAAAGATGGAGTCTGCTGGCTGGCTACTTTGAACCAACTGGACGTAATGCGAATCCTTGGTGACATAGCCCAAAAGTGGGGCAAATTCCTCAGCAACCTGGACACGACGAGCAACAGTACAAGTCCAATCCTCAGGAACCACAGGTAAACGAACTGGGAAAGCAGTAGTGCGCGATTCCATAGTGATAAAGGTACCGGCATCAGCCACGGTAACTGGCTGGCCTTTCCTGTCCTGATTAAAGGAGCACAAACCGCTGGTAGCCATCATAGCTACCATCAATATAACGATAATTCCCAGGGAGAGTGTAATGTCCTTCGCACCCTGGAAGATACGGGGTTTTTCTTCAGCCACAAATCAAGTATAGGACATAATCCCCCATTCGGGGGTAGCGTTTTCAGAATTTATAGCAATCGGGTATATACTCAAATCGTTGGCACTTAGAGTCTGGAGGAATTATGCCACAAAATGGATTCATTCCGCAGCCCGCACCGGACCGTAACCTGGCCCTGGAGCTCGTTCGAGTCACTGAGGCGGCCGCCATGGCCAGCGGTAAGTGGGTCGGTCGCGGGGATAAGAATGCGGGCGACGGCGCCGCAGTCGACGCCATGCGCTCCTTGATCAATTCCGTGGATATGCGCGGTGTAGTCGTTATTGGCGAGGGTGAAAAAGATGAAGCACCCATGCTTTATAACGGGGAGCACGTAGGCACCGGATATGGTGCCCTAGTTGATATTGCAGTAGACCCAATTGATGGCACTCGCCTAATGGCCGAGGGCCGCCCAAATGCGATTTCTGTAATTGCTGCTGCTGAGCGCGGTTCAATGTATGACCCCTCAGCAGTTTTTTATATGAAGAAAATTGCAGTGGGCCCTGAAGCCAAGGGTGTCATCGACGTTCAAGCACCAGTGGAATACAATATTTCCGCTGTTGCCAAGGCCAAGGGTATCCGCCCAGAAGAAGTCACCGTTGTTGTCCTGGACAGGCCACGACATGCTGATTTGCTGAAGTCCATCCGCGCCGCAGGCGCAAAGGTCCGCATGATTATGGACGGTGACGTCGCAGGCGCGGTGGCAGCTGCTCAGGAAATGACCGGCGTTGACATCATGATGGGTGTTGGCGGCACCCCTGAGGGCATTATCGCAGCTTGCGCCATGAAGTGTATGGGCGGCGAAATCCAAGGCATTCTCCACCCAACCAATGATGGTGAAGTAGAACGCGCAATGGCAGCAGGTCTTGACCTCGGTGCAGTACTCAGCACCGATGACCTTGTGACCAGCGATGACTGCTATTTCGCCGCCACTGGTGTGACCAATGGCGATATGCTCCCTGGCGTTGAATATCGCAATAGTGGCGCGACTACGCATTCCCTCGTTATGCGCAGCCGTTCGGGAACAGTGCGATACATCACCTCCCACCACAAGTTATCCAAGCTCAGCGAGATTGCGAATGTGGACTACTAGGTAACCCAAAGCCTATATTCACAATTTCTAAGTACAATCGAGCGTAGTTTATCTATTCCATACTGAATTGGAGACATTATGACTGAATACCGCATTGAGCACGACACAATGGGCGAAGTAAAGGTGCCTGTTGACGCCCTATGGCGCGCACAAACCCAGCGCGCTGTGGAGAACTTCCCAATCTCCGGTCGCGGTTTGGAATCCGCCCAGATCCGCGCAATGGGCCTGCTCAAGGCAGCTTGTGCACAGGTAAACAAGGACCGTGGGCTTCTCGACGAAGCTCAGGCTGACGCAATCATCGCTGCTGCTAAGGAAGTTGCCGACGGCAAGCATGATGACCAGTTCCCAATTGACGTCTTCCAAACCGGTTCCGGTACCTCGTCCAATATGAACACCAACGAGGTAATTGCCTCCATCGCCCACAATAATGGCGTTGAGGTTCACCCAAATGACCACGTCAACATGGGCCAGTCCTCCAATGACACCTTCCCAACCGCAACCCACGTTGCGGCTACCGAAGCTGCTGTCAAGGATCTGATTCCAGGTCTCAAGGTACTTCACGCTTCCCTGGCTGCAAAGGCCAAGGAGTGGGAGAATATCGTCAAGTCCGGCCGCACCCATCTGATGGATGCTGTGCCAGTAACCCTTGGCCAGGAATTCTCCGGCTATGCTCGCCAGATTGAGGCTGGCATTGAGCGCGTTGAAGCTACCCTGCCACGCTTGGGTGAACTGCCAATCGGCGGCACCGCTGTTGGTACCGGTCTCAATACCCCAGCAGACTTCGGCGCCAAGGTCACTGCCGAATTGGTAAAGCTCACCGGTGTTGAGGAACTGCGCGAGTGTGAGAATCACTTCGAGGCACAGGCTGCTCGTGATGGTCTGGTGGAGTTCTCCGGCGCAATGCGCACCATCGCAGTCTCCCTGACCAAGATTGCCAATGACATTCGCTGGATGGGTTCCGGCCCACTGACCGGCCTGGGCGAGATTCATCTCCCAGACCTGCAGCCAGGCTCCTCCATCATGCCAGGTAAGGTCAACCCAGTTCTCTGCGAGACCGCAACCCAGGTTGCTGCTCAGGTTATTGGTAATGACGCTGCCGTGGCCTTCGGTGGTTCCCAGGGCGCCTTCGAGCTCAACGTGTACATCCCACTGATGGCACGTAACGTACTCGAGTCCGCACGCCTCCTGGCCAATACAGCTCGCGTATTTGCTGAGCGCCTGGTTGATGGCATTGAGCCAAATACCGAGCGCATGCGCACTTTGGCTGAGTCCTCCCCTTCCATTGTGACTCCGCTCAATAGCGCAATTGGCTACGAGAATGCCGCTAAGGTAGCAAAGACTGCTCTGAAGGAAGGCAAGACCATCCGCCAGACTGTTATCGACCTTGGCTTTGATATCAGCGAAGAGGAACTGGATAAGCGCCTCAACGTGCTCGATATGTGCAATACTGACCGCGACTAATCGCAGTTATCCGACCGGGGCTTCGGCCCCGGTTTTTTCATGCCCAACACAAAAGCCGGATTCCCGAAGTGAACTGCTCCCCAAAAGTTAACTGATAAAAAATGAACTTGGTTGACTTGGAAGGGAGCAGTTTTTTGTATCCAACTAGTAAATTGTCCGAAGAGGTGCGTGAGCAGCTAGTTTGTTTGTTTGAAGAAGGGTATGGCTGTAGGGCTGCGGCTAGTTTGCTGGATGTGCAAGCTAAAAGGGCAGAAACGCTTTATGAGCGATGGCGTCTTCATGGCAGAATGTGTCTCATGACAAAGCGTACTAAGACATATTATTCTTTCGAGCAGAAGCTAGAGATTGTTGAGCGATTTAAGCAGGGTGAGTCTGCGCAATATCTTGCTAGTGAGTATGGGCTGAGCAGTAGAGACCTGGTTAAGAGCTGGGTGCGAACATACGATAAAGAGGGTGAGGAAGGGCTTAGTCCTAAGCGGAAAGGTCGTCCTGGGGGAGCGAAGAGTTCGGTTCCTAAAAGCGACAGTGAGCTGAAAGATGAGCGTATTCGGATGCTAGAGGCTGAGGTGGCGTACCTAAAAAAATTGAGAGACCTGAGACGGCAACAGCGATAGAGAAGACGCAGGTTGTTGCTGATCTTAGGTCGAAGTATCCACTACACCCGTTTGCTTGCTGTAGCCGGGCTGGCTCCGTCGACTTTTCATTATAATTTGAAGGTTTTGGCGCGCCCAGATAAGCACGCAGAGCTAAGAAAACGCATCATTGGCATCTACGAGGAATCACGACGTAACTATGGTTATCGGCGGATTACCGCGATGCTTCGCCGTGAGGGCCGGGTAGTGAATCATAAATTGGTGCTTAAAATCATGCGTGAGGAAAACATTCAGGCTAAAGGCCGGCGGCGAAGTAGGTACACATCATACAAAGGAGCCGTTGGCCGTATCGCATCTAATATCCTTGACCGAAACTTCAAGCAAGATGCGCCAAACCAAGCATGGGTTAGCGATGTGACAGAGTTTCGTACCTGCGAAGGAAAGATATATTTATCAGCGATTTTAGACCTTTACGACCATATGATCGTCGGCTATGCCATAGGTAGTAGCCCAACCGTGGAGTTCACTATTGAGTCATTGTCTAAGGCGCTTGATCAGTACCAACCTGAGCCAGGAATTATCGTCCACACGGACCAAGGCTTCCAATACCAAAATCCACGATGGCAAGAAGCGCTCAAAATGGCAGGGGCGCGACAATCAATGTCAAGGAAGGGTAACTGCTATGACAATGCGGTCATGGAAAATGCCTTTGGCCATATCAAAGTCGAAATGTACCACGGTGAAACCTACGAAACCAAGGCTAAACTGGTAAACGCGCTGGAGGATTACATACAATGGCATAATACGGAGCGGATCCAAATAGGTTTAAAGGGCCTGGCCCCGACAGAATATCGGAACCAGACCCTAGCGGCCTAACCGCGTTTAATAAACCGTACCCAACTTTTGGGGTTCAGTTCAAAGGAACCCGGCTCTATAAGACTGAGTTAGCGTGCGCGACTCAAAATCTCATCACGAATAATGGCCTCAGCGCGTTCAAAATAGTCCGCCAACAGAATATAGGCCTTATCCAATTCACCATGATTAAGGGCATTAGAAATCGCACGATTGGCATCCACAAAGGGGCTGTGGGAGATTGACCAATCATTAGGGGTCATGAAGGCCAAACGGGACTGAGCCATAACCAGACGCATATCTTCAGAGAGACGCTGCGAACCAACACCATCAACCAGTGCCTGGTGGAATTCAGAATTGGCCGTACCAACAGTCTGCCAATCACCGCGCTCACGGGCAGCCTCAGCCTGATTACAAGCCTCATGCATGCGACGACATGTATCCAGAGGTGGCTGGACGTGAAGGGCTGCTAATTCCACAAAACGGCGATAAGCATAAATATCGGCTAAATCTTCCGGCGAAATCTTACGCACGAAAACACCACGGCGCGGATAATGAACCAGCAAACCTTGCGCACCTAAAATTCGAAATGCCTCACGTAATGTGTTGCGCGAAACACTAAAGTCCTCACAGAGAGCCAGCTCATGTAACTGGGTTCCCGGAACTAGCTCCCCCGCTGATACTTTATGGGCAATTTCGCGTGTAAGACGTTCTACCGTGCCTGTCATGGTTTACAGCGTACCCAAATGTTTGGGTTTTGTCATTACAGCCTACCCTGACCTTGTTGTTCAACAACTGCCTAAAAATTTTTTCTAAATTAGCTTGCTAAAACGTGCGCAATAGTTGATAATAACGGTACACAGATAGAAAGAGAGGTTCGCGAATATGAACACCAAGAGAAATGCATTGCTGGGTGCTATTTTTCTCATGGCTACATCAGCCATTGGCCCCGGCTTTTTGACCCAGACCGCGAACTTCACCCAACAAATGGGTGCGGCCTTCGCGTTCGCCATCATCGTGTCGATTCTGATTGATATTGCCGTGCAGCTCAATGTGTGGCGCGTCATTGGCGAGACTCGAATGCGTGCACAGGAGCTGGGCAATACACTTTTGCCTGGCCTCGGGTGGGTTCTGGCGGTTTTGATTGCTATTGGTGGCCTGGTCTTCAACATCGGCAATATTGCGGGTGGTGGACTGGGCCTTAATGCGCTTTTGGGCTTGGATCCTAAGATTGGCGGTGTTATCACTGCCCTGATCGCCATTGTCTTCTTCACTTCTGCTCGCCTCGGTGTTGCACTGGATAAGCTGCTTGTCATCCTGGGTGTACTCATGATGCTGCTGACCCTGTATGTCTGCGTCGTCGCACAGCCACCGGTTGGCACCGCACTGAAGAACTCCGTATGGCCAGAAAGCATCAACCTGGTTGTTATCACCACTCTGGTCGGTGGCACCGTGGGTGGCTACATCACCTATGCTGGCGCCCACAAGATGCTGGATTCCGGCGAAACCGACTTGGGTAATATCACCAAGTCTTCCGTGACCGGCATTCTTCTCACCGGCGTAATGCGTATCCTGCTCTTCCTCGCAGTGCTCGGCGTAGTTGCCGGCGGTGTGAGCTTGGCTGAGGCTTCCAACCCTGCAGCTGCTGCATTCCAGTCTGCTGCTGGTGACCTTGGTCTTCGCTTCTTCGGCGTAGTTCTCTTTGCTGCTTCTTTGAGCTCCGTCATTGGTGCGTCCTACACTTCCGCATCCTTCCTTACTAAGACGGATGCCGGCAAGAAGATTCAGAACACCATCACCATTGTCTTCATTCTGATTTCCTGTGGCGTGTTCTTCTTCAATGGCACCGCACCAAAGAACCTGCTGATCTTCGCCGGCGCCTTCAACGGCCTCGTTCTGCCAATTGGCTTCAGCATCATCATCTTTATCGCAATCTTCCGTCCTCGTGGTTTGCTGCGTGAACGCCGCTACCCAACCTGGCTGATTGTTGTTGGTCTCGTCGCGCTCGTCATCGCCTACTACCTTGCATTTAGGTCCTTCAGCGGCGTCTTTGACCTTCTGCGCCACTAGGCTAATCTAGTCTCCTGTCCGTCTGACTTCATTAGAAAGTTTCTCTCATGGTAGATCTCAATGCCGACTTGGGCGAAAGCTTCGGCTCCTACACCATTGGTAATGATGACATTATCGACATTGTTGACCGTGCCAATATTGCCTGCGGCTTTCATGCTGGTGATCCTTTGGTCATTAAGCGCGCATGTGAACGTGCTTTGGCCCAAGGCGTGACTGTAGGTGCACATGTCGGCTATAGAGATCTTGCTGGCTTCGGCCGCCGCTTCATCGCTTATGAGCCTGAAGTATTGAAGGCCGAAGTCCAGTACCAAATTGGCGCTTTGAGCGCATTTGCCCCGGTCACATATGTTAAGCCTCATGGCGCGCTCTATAACTATGCGTGCATGAATAAGGACCAGGCAATGCCAATCATTGAGGCCATGGTGGAATATGATGGGGAACTTTCCCTTATGTGCCTAGCCAATTCCCCAATTATTGGATGGGCTCATGAGGCTGGCTTGTCGACGATCTCTGAAGCATTCGCCGACCGCGCATACACCCCAGAAGGAACCTTGGTTCCACGCACCGAGCCCGGCGCGGTTTTGGGTTTTGAGGATGCACTGGCTCAGGCTCGAAAGATTATTGCGGAGGAGTCCGCTGATTCCATCTGTGTCCATGGCGATAGTGCAAGTGCTTTGAAGCTTGCTACTGCTATTCGGGAGGTGCTTGATGCGACTTAGGCCTTGTGGGTTGGAAGCTGTACTCATTGAGGCTTCTACGGATGAACGACGTTGGTTGGCTGCGAGTTTTCGCAAGCATCATCCGGATTTGAAGGTTGTTCCAGCTGCCGAAACCTTGCTTGTGTATTGTAATCCTGCCTCTATTGAGTCGGTGATTGCCTCTCTTCCTACTGATGTCCAGACTTCTGATGAGCAGCATCATACGGTTGAGATTCCGGTTCTTTATAATGGCCCGGATTTGGAGCGTGCTGCCGAGTTGGCGAATACGAGTGTTGAGGCTCTTATTGCGTGGCATCAGGACGGTGATTGGCATGCTGATTTTGGTGGCTTCTCCCCTGGTTTTATGTATCTGACTCGTTCTTCTGAGCCTGTGGATTTTCCTCGTTTGGAGACTCCGCGCCCGAAGCTTGAGGCGGGTAGCGTTGGCCTGGCTGGTTTGTTTAGTGGTATTTATCCGCAGGCTAGTCCGGGTGGTTGGAATATTATTGGCCATACGGATGCTCCTTTGTGGGATATTGAGCGTGAGGTTCCTTCGCTGATTAATCCGGGTGACCGTGTTGTGTTTAGGAGTGTGTCCTAATGCTTCGTGTTATTCAGCCTGCGGCTTTGATGTTGGTTCAGGATGCTGGCCGTTTTGAGCATATGTCGCAGGGTATTCCTGTTGCTGGCGCTTTTGATCTTGGTGCTTTTGGGCGTGCTAATCGCCTTGTTGGTAATGCGCCGGATGGCCCTGTGCTTGAGATTCTTGGTGGCAATGCTGTTTTTGAGGCCGAGGAGTCTGGCTATGTGACCATTACTGGTTTTAGTGCGCCGGTCACCATTGGTTCTTCGCATTTTTATACCAATGAGCTGCTTTTTATTAAGCAGGGTGAGCGCTTGGAATTGGGCATGCCTGTCGACGGCGCCCGTGGTTACCTTGCTATTCGTGGTGGTATTGCTACAAAGCCTATTTTGGGTAGTGCTAGTCGCGATATTTTGTCGGATATTGGCCCTGAGCCTTTAGCAAAGGATGATGTTCTCACTGCTGGGGAGTGGGCTGTGGAGTGGTCACCGAGTGTGAGTACGGTGCCTAATTATTCTGCTTCTACTACTGGTTTGGCAGCTGTGCTTGGTCCTCGTGATGACTGGTTTGAGGTTGAGGATCTCTTTAATCAGGAGTTCACTGTGGAGGCTGCCTCGAACCGTATTGGTATTCGCTTGAAGGCTGAGCATCCTATTCACTATAAGGAGCTTCATTCCTTGCCTTCGGAGGGTATTGTTCGTGGTTCTATTCAGGTTCCACCGGATGGTAATCCTGTCATCTTTGGCCCGGATCATCCGATCACTGGCGGCTATCCTGTGATTGCCGTTTTAACGCCTGAGAGCTGCGATCTTAGCGCCCAATTATTACCAGGTGAAAAAATACACTTCATAAAATTTTGCACTTAGTGCACTTTAGGAGTAATCTTCCATACGTGCCAAGCTTAAGAGAAAGAAAGCGCCAGCAGACAATGCGGGCAATCACGGAAGAAGCCGTGAAACTATCTCTAGAGCGTGGTGTCGAAAACATTACTGTCGAAGACATTTGCCAAGCTGCAAATATCTCCAAGCGAACTTTCTTCAACTATGTTGATTCCAAGGAGGCGGCCATTTACGGGTCGCCTCCAACTATGGTTACGGAAGAAGAAATTGAAGAGTTCGCAGCCGAGAAGCGGGATAACCTGCTTCATGCAGCTTTGGAGCTATTCTTCGCCCACGTCAATGATGACGGAGCCACTCAAGAGGTGATTAAGCTCCGTAAAACCTTGATGCAGAAGCATAACAATAATGGGTATTCATTTGGTGCGGGCTTTTTCGGCTTGATCCATTCGATCACAGATGCTTTGACTAAATATTTCGAGGTCTGGCCTGAGCAACGTCAATTCCCTGATGAAGCCCGCGCCACAGCAAGTCTTGCATTCACTGCAGTTCAACTTGGTTTTTCTCGTTGGCTGTGCAGCGAAAATGTGACCCCACAGTCCTGCATCAAGTATGCGGAAGATGCGCTGACTGACCTCCGCCGCGTTATTGAAGATTAATTTTATTATTCCTAAAGGATAGGTAATGAGCTCACCCACGGCTGCTGCACCTAAGCAGCTAGCAACCAAGAAACAAATTTATTGGATTCTGGCCTCTCTGATGGCAACTATGTTGCTGTCCTCTTTGGACCAGATGATTTTCTCCACTGCTCTTCCAACCATCGTTGGTGAGCTTGGTGGCGTTGACCACATGATGTGGGTCGCCACCGCATACTTGCTGGCTGAGACCGTAGTTATGCCAATCTACGGCAAACTTGGCGATATTGTTGGCCGCAAGCCACTCTTTATTTTTGCAATTAGCCTGTTCCTGCTGGGCTCCGTTGTTGGTGGCCTTGCACATAATATGACCATGCTTATTGCGGCTCGTGCTATCCAGGGTCTTGGCGCTGGTGGTTTGATGCTGCTGTCTCAGGCGATTATCGCTGACGTGGTTTCTGCCCGTGAGCGTGGCCGCTACATGGGTGTTATGGGTGGCGTCTTTGGCCTCTCCTCCGTTCTTGGCCCAACACTTGGTGGCTACTTCACCGAGGGTCCAGGCTGGCGTTGGGCTTTCTGGCTCAACCTCCCAATTGGCGCCATTGCCATCGCGATTGCTATCTACCACCTGCGTATTCCACGTCGTGAACGTGGTGAAGTGAACTGGGATTACCTGGGCACCATCTTCTCCATTGTTTCCGCTGGTGCTTTGGTTCTTGCTTGCTCTTGGGGCGGCAACCGCTACGCATGGGCTTCTACTGAGATTCTTGGTCTCTTTGCTATCTTCGCTATCACCGCTGTAATCCTCGTATTCGTTGAGCTCCGTGCGAAGAACCCATTGATTCCAATGAACTTCTTCTCCAACCGTAACTTCACCCTCACCACTGTTGGTGGCCTGGTTGTCGGTATTGTGATGTTCGGCCTCATTGGCTACATCCCAACCTATATGCAGATGGTTCACGGTATCTCCGCGACCGAAGCTGGCTACATGATGATCCCAATGATGGTCGGTATGCTCGGCTTCTCCATTTGGAGCGGTCGTATGATTGCCAAGAATGGTCGCTATAAGATCTACCCAATCATGGGTATGGTCATCACCGTTATTGCTACCCTGCTGCTCCACACCTTGAGCACCTCTACCCCATTGTGGCTCATCGGCGTCTACATCTTCATTGTCGGTGTTGGTCTCGGTCTGTGTATGCAGGTGCTGGTTCTCATCGTTCAGAACTCCCTCCCACTTTCCGTGGTTGGTTCCGCTACCGGTGTGAATAACTTCTTCCGTCAGATTGGTGGCTCCATTGGTTCCGCTCTGATTGGTGGCCTCTTCGTTGGTAACCTGACCAAGCTCCTCGCTGAGCGTATGCCAGCCGAGATGGCAGCCCAGGCCGGCGACATCAGTGAGAATAACCTCACCCCTGCACTGGTCAACCAGCTTCCTGAGCCAATCCACGGCATTATCATTAATGCCTACAATGATGCGCTGACCCCAACCTTCCTCTATCTGGTTCCACTGGGTATCTTCGCTGTGGTTCTCTTCGTATTCGTGAAGGAAACCAAGCTGCGCGAAACTGTGACCGAGGACTAATCCACAGTCACACGCGATAGACGAAGCCGCTAGAGAATATTCTCTAGCGGCTTTTTCGTGTAATTAATCCAGTGCGCTTGGAACCAAGTATTCCATCAGATACGCATCACGCCAGCGCTCATCCATATGAACAGCCCGGCGCAGCGTACCCACCTCAATGAAACCGGCCTTTTCATGGGTGCGAATCGACGCCTTATTTTCAGGGAAGATTAGGGCATGAATGGCACCAATTTCACGGCCCGCACACCTAGCAACAAGTTCTTCTAAGAGTGCTGTACCAATGCCCTGACCCGGCACACCAACATATAGGGAGTTTTCAACAGTCCATGGCCACCAGCCTGGGCGTACAGTTGCCCATCCGGTGACTTCTCCCTCATCATTGACACTCACGAGTGCCAATTCCTCAATCTTGCTGGAAATAAATTCCCGATATGTGGCCGGCAGGTTAAAGCGGTAACTCGCATTATGCCCCGCAACACCCAAGGCATAAATATCGCATACAGCCGGGTAATCCGACTCCTGCATTTGGCGAATCTCCATTACTTCCTCCTCTTTGTTGGGCGGCCTTTTCGTGCGCCACCACCAGGGCGTGCACCTGATCGCTGGGCTTTAGCTCCCGGCTTGGATTGTGTAGTTTTCTTGGCTGGGGCTTTCTTAGCAGCAGGCTTTTTAGCCTTTTTCTTTTCACCGCTATCGCGACTGGTCTGCTTTGTTCGCCCCTTAGTAATACCAACAAAGTCCTGGTAGGCATCGCAGTCTTTATCCTTGGCCCACATCAAAGCAATAGAGGTTGGCTCCCTATCATCAATAAAGTCGCGGTGCTCGCACTCTTTATTATTGATGGCACGCAATAGCGGACGCGGCGCAATACACACACCAACATTGGCAGCCACAATCTGCATGGCATCCAAAGTATCGGTGACCTTGTAGCCGTCATAGTTAATAATTTCTTCGGCAATATCCGAAGGGCGGACCTTTTCTAACAGACTTAGTTCAGAGTCCTTATTCATTGCGATACCCCAGGCCTCATCGTAGAGGCGGACACAGTGGAAATTATCTGTATCAATGCGGGCATCTGGGAGACGGACAAAGGCCATGTCACACTGCCCTGTTTCAAGCTTGGACCAGGAGTCCACAGCCTCATAGGTGTCCAGGGTATTGTCGGTCCATTCGGTGTAGCGGTCGAACCACTTTCCTGGTGCAGTGCCCTTAATAAAGGCGATAATCACGTCCATAGGATAAAATCATACCTGTGAGTCAAAATATGAAAGCATCAACTGCCGCCAAGAAGCTTGGAATTTATCTTCCGGCCACGCCGGCCGAGTTCCAAGAAAGCTCTCTTACCCACGAGCAATTTGTGGAACTCCAGAAGAATCCACCAGAGTGGTTGGCCGACCTACGACGCAATGGCCCACACCCTCGTCCAGTCGTCGCCCAGAAGCTCGGTATTACCATTACCGCGCTGAAGAAGAACGACATGGATAAGCCATTGACCACTGAAGAAATTAAGGCTTTGTTGGCCGACCAGCCAGAGTGGTTGCGCCAAGCGCGTACAACTCTTGCTGAAAATAGGCCTAATCACACCGCCGAATAACCTAACTGCCCGGACACGAATCGTGCCGGGCAGCTTCTATTTTCTATTTAAAGATTGTCGATGGCGTATTGTGCTTCTTCAGGGGTGAAGAGGTACAACTCGCCTGTGAGCATCTCATACATATCGGCCTCAGGCCACACCATCAAGGGTTCCAAGGAACGTGCGGTCTCCAAAGCATTCTTGTAGAAGTCCGCCTTGACATTGTCCGCTGCATAGCGTGCAGATTCTGCCGAGTAGCCATCGTGAATCAGCTGCTCATAGATTCGCTCCTTGGACAGGAATAGATCATTGGAATAGAGCCTTGCTGCTACAAGTGCGCTCATATTGGAAAGCAGTCCGCCCCCAGAACCATTAGATTCAGTGGCAGCTTCGCTCGACGCTTCCGCCTCAATGCTGGTTGCAATCTCGGATGGAATATCCACGCCTGTTGTGGTCAGGCCAGGAATCTCAATAGAGGTAGAGGTTGGTGTTGCGGTCTCTGCATCCGAGGACTCGGAATCTTCATTTGTCACAGTATTGACCAGTGCACCTAGAATCAGCAACGCGAATAGGGAAATGAAGATGATGCGAATTGTTTTCTTCTTGGACTTCTTTTCTTGGGCTCCGGCCATTTTTCAACCTCTCATAACGATGAAAACAATGTTATTATGATCACGAACAAGTATATACAAGTGTGCTACACGATAAGAAAAACCGCAATCTACGTGCAAAAATAAATATGCCCTAAATTTTTATCACACGCGCCTGTATTTTCACAGGGTTCGAACTGAATTAATGTCACCATCGGCTTGTATACTTCAAGTTGTGAAGCTCGTAGTGTTCAGTCCCAAGCTCTCCGGTTGTTTTAGTTTCGGCAACCATCTCGCAGCTGGTGTGGTCCCCTAATTTGAGACCAATTGTAGGTTCGCTAATATAGCTTCATGGAAGATATGGAGTCTGTTATGCGAGGTAATTCGCCGGAAGTAATCATTAAGAAGCTTGAGGAAGCGAAGCGCCTGGAAATTCTTGGCAAGACCAAGCAAGAAATTGCCCGTGAACTGGGTGTTTCTGCTGTCACGTTGAAGAAGTGGCGTGACAAGTACGAGGGCATGTCCGTGGGAAGCATCCAGCGAGTGAAGGAGCTTGAAGCCCAGCTAGCTGAAGCTCACCGCCTATTGGGCAGCAAGACAGTGGAACTTGAAGCCGCCCAGTTGTTTATCAAGAATCTTG
>JAUMTX010000047.1 GCA_030530985.1 Corynebacterium sp. | reverse complement strand
CCTTTACTTTTGACTAGCTACGCATCAACACAGTCGTGGCCTATACCCCAAAAAATATCCCGCTTTGGATTTCTCCAAAGCGGGATTCCTTATGCCCGGGGTGGGCTTGGATTAGTCAGCCAATACCAGCTTGGTCAGTGGGCTACGGTTACCGAAACGGTGGTTGGTGATGGAGATAGCCTGCTCATGAACGAATGGCAGGATTTCCACGCGGCCAGCCTCAGTTGGGGCATTATCGTAGACGGCAACAGAGATATCACCATCAAGGGCGATACGCAGAGCGTTACCGCTTTCGCCCACCATGCGCCAACGCTCATCCAGGCTGAGCTTAGCGCCGGCGAGACGCTGGTGGAATTCTTCCATGGACTCGTGGATAACACGCACACCATAGAGGCTGAGAATGGTAGCCAGAGCGGCTGGAAGAATATTGGCGGTGCTGACCGTCAGGCGGAATGGCACAAAGGTGCCGCCCGCATAGCGGCGCAGGAAGCCGGTTGGGCTGCTTGGTGCATTCTTACCCAGGGAGGCAACAGACTTGATTTCACCAACAGCAAGAGCGGCGGAGAGAACACGCAGTACCTCATATGGGTCAGCATCGGCACCAATACGGATACCCGCATCAGTTGGCACATAGCGCAGGTAGTTGCGCTCAACAAGGACCTGGCTTGGGTCGTGCAGAATATCAAATTCCTTGGTTGCAGCAAGCTCATCGCTGGCCACTGCACGCTCCAGCTTTGCCATCTTCTCATCATCGAGAAGGGCACGGCCCACAGCAAGCACATCGCGCAGGGCAGGCTTGGTGACAGTCACGCTATGGCGGGCAGCAGCATCGCTGACATGGCCAAAGCCCAGCAGGTAGTTAGGGCCACCGGCCTTGGTGCCTTCACCAACAGCAGAGAGCTTCCAACCACCGAATGGCTGACGGCGAACAATAGCGCCGGTAATACCACGGTTGACATAGACATTGCCGGCCTGAACCTTGCTCAGCCAGAGGTTAATTTCCTTGGCATCCAGGGAGTGAAGACCCGCAGTCAGACCATAGGAGGTCTGGTTCTGAACACGGATGGCTTCCTCCAGGGAATCCACGCGGATAATACCAAGCACAGGGCCGAAGTACTCGGTCATGTGGTACTCAGAGCCAGGCTTAACATCGCTACGGATACCAGGGGACCAGAGGCGACCGGTATCATCGAGCTGCTGTGGCTTGAGCTCCCACTTTTCGCCGGCGCCCAGAACAGTCAGGCCGCGCTCCAACTTCTCGCCAGGAACCTGGGATAGTGGGCCAACCTGTGCCGAAAGATTATCCGCCCAACCAATGGTCAGGGAGGAGGTAGCATCAATCAGCTGGTCGTGAACACGGCGGGAAGTACCGGTGGAGCCAACCAAAATTACATAGGAGCAGGCGGAGCACTTCTGGCCAGCATGGCCAAAGGCGGACTGCACAACATCCTTTACAGCCAAATCAAGGTCGGCAGAAGGGGTAATGATGATGGAGTTCTTACCGGAGGTTTCCGCCATAATCTTGGTGGTTGGATCCCAACTACGGAAGAGCTCCGCAGTGCTAGAAGCACCGGTGAGAACAACACGGCCAATACGGGAATCGGTGACCAAATCCTTACCCAGCTTCTCGTCATCAATAATGACCAGAGCCAAAGCATCCTTAGGCACACCTGCCGCCCACAGGGCCTCAGCAATCACAGCACCGCAACGGCGAGACTCAGGGGCAGGCTTCAAAATAGCAGTGGAACCGGCAGCCAGGGCAGCCAGAACACCACCGGCAGGAATAGCCAATGGGAAGTTCCATGGAGGAGTGATCAGAGCCAGCTTTTCAGCAGTGAAGGTGGCACCATCAAGAGCCTCAAGTTCCAGGGCCTGCTGTGCATAGTAGTGGGCAAAGTCAATGGCCTCAGAAACCTCAACATCGGTCTGATCCAGGCCCTTGCCCAATTCAGAACCAGCAACCTCAATGAGCTCAGCGCGGCGAATCGCCAGCTCAACACCAGCCTGGTGTAGAATCTCGGCACGTTCAGCAGCAGACTTCTCATGCCAAGGGCTCTCATACAGAGAAGAAAGAACCTCATCCAAGGCTTCCTTGCTCTCATAGGTATGGGCCTCAACAGTCTCCACACCCACAGTGGAGTGATTAACCTTGGCCGCAATATCACGGGCCCACTTCACATTGGCAGGAAGGGCAGGGTCAGAATCAGGGGTATTGGTGAATACCCAGTTGCCATCGGCATCCTTGACCGCAGCCTCAAGCTCCTCACGGGTCTCGGTCAGACGGTTCTGGGTACGGGTTGGGCCAATACGGCTCTCACCCTCGGCCAGCATCTGGGCCACAGCCTTAAGGAAGCGCTCCTTCTCCTTATCAAAACTGCGAGCCTCAGTACCAATATCGAAAATGGAGGCCATGAAGTTCTCATCGGCAGCATTCTCCTCCAGGCGGCGAACCAGGTAGGAAATAGCCACATCATATTCCTCAGGGCGAACCACAGGCACATAGAGCAGAAGGTTGCCTACATCCTTGCGCACAGCACTTGCCTGCTGGGTAGCCATACCGGAGAGCATCTCCACTTCCATACCATCGGTGCAGCCACGAGCCTTAGCCAGCTCCCAGGCAGCAGCAATAGTAAAGAGGTTATGGCCAGCCACACCAATGCGAATATTCTTCACACGCTCAGGGGTCAAAGACCACTCGAGAATACGCATATAGTTCGCATCAGTAGCCTGCTTGGAATCCCAGGTGGTCAAAGGCCAACCGTGCATCAACGCATCCACACGCTCCATAGCCAAGTTAGCACCCTTGACCACACGGACCTTGACTGGGGCACCGCCACGAGCCACACGGGCAGCAGACCACTCCTGCAGATCCTGCATAGCGGTCAAAGTATCAGGCAGGTAGGTCTGAAGAACAATGCCGGCCTCCAGCTTGAGCAGCTCATCGCGGTCAAGAATCTTCTTGAACACATCCACCGTCAAGTGCAGGTCATGGTACTCTTCCATGTCCAGGTTAATGAACTTAGGGGTAGGCTGGGAGGCCGCATACTGGTACAGAGGCAGCAGCTCATTAACCGCATGCTCAACCACAGCATCATAACCCCAAGGGTTATGTGGACCAGTCACAGCAGAAACCTTGAGGGATACATAATCCACATCATCACGCTCAAGCAGACCCTTGGTCTCACGAAGGCGCTTCTGGGCCTCACGGTCACCCAAAACAGCCTCACCCAAAAGGTTCATATTCAGGCGAGCACCCTCAGACTTGAGGCGGGCAATAGCAGGGCCAAGCTTATCCTCACTCACATCCACAACCAGGTCGCCAACCAACTTGGCAAAAACCTTACGGGCAGTAGGAACAGAAAGCTTAGGGGCAAAACGGCTAGCAGTACCACCCACATAGGCAGGGGTACGCAGGAACCACGGCAAGAACTTTGGATTCTGGCGGCCAACAGCCTCCAAGGAAGCAGCAGCAACAGCCGTATCCTCAGGTCGAATCACACCATCAACAAAAGAAACAGTGAAGTCCAAACCTGTCTCATCTTCCAAAACCTCACCCAGCAGCTTTGCCGCGCGATTCGTTGGATAGGAGTTAGCATCCGTCACCCACTTCTGGGCAGTGACTAGAGCACGGGACGCAATTTCGTTGAAATCAACCTCACGGGATTCAACTGCAGACATATACAGACCTTCTTTCTCACAAAGAAATGCAGATAAAAATCCAATTAACAACTGCCAGACATACAGGCAAAGTATTCAATTGTGATGGTGGGAAAGCGCCCCACCATCAATCAAGCGCAACTCTGTTTAGCTTGAACATATACCGCAGCGGCAGCCCAAAGCTAGCAAGAGTTCTTACAGCTGCTTAAGCGCTGCTTCAAATTCCTCTTCAATGGCAGGATTTGGCTTATAGGTGACCAAAGAAACAACCACGGCAACAATCAAGTTGAAGATAAAGCCAGGCAGAATCTCATAAACATCGAAGAGACCACCACTGAGATTGCTCCACACACCCACAGTCACAGCACCCACAACCATGCCGGCAAGAGCAGCAGGAACAGTGAGCTTGCGCCAATAGAGGGAGAGAAGCACAATCGGACCAAAAGCTGCACCGAAACCAGCCCAAGCAAAAGCCACAAGGCCAAGAATGGTATCCGTACGGTTCCACGCCAGAAGAGCAGCCACAATAGAAATACCGGCCACAACAAGACGAGACAGAAGCACACCATCCTTGGCAGCCAAATCACGCTTGCTAAAAGCACGATAAATATCCTCAACCACAGCAGAGGAAGTCACCAACAGCTGGGAAGAAATAGTGGACATAATCGCCGCCAAAATAGCAGCCAACATAAAGCCAGCAATAGCAGGGTGGAAGAGCAGCTGACCCAAGCTAATAAACACAGACTCAGGATTAGCCAGCTGAGCAGAATCATGCTGGTACACAGCCACACCAACAAGGGCAGTCATGCCGGCACCAATCACCGAAAGCAGCATCCAACCAATACCAATACGGCGAGCACTCTTAGCCTCAGCAGCAGTGCGCAAAGCCATAAAGCGAACAATAATATGTGGCTGGCCAAAATAGCCCAAACCCCATGCCATAGCCGAAATAATCGAGAGCACCGTAGCGCCAGTCAACGCCCCGCCAGTCCAGGAGAAAATACCCGGATCCACCGACTCAATAGTGCTAATCATCTCAGCAGGACCACCCACGTGAATAATGCCCACAATAGGCACCAACACCAGGGCAGTACACATCATCAAACCCTGCACCACATCGGTCCAGGACACCGCAAGGAAGCCACCTACCAGGGTGTAGAGAACAACCACTGCAGAAACCAGAACCATACCCAGGTGATAGTCCATACCGAAGGAAGACTCGAAGAATGTACCACCCGCAACCATGCCGGAAGATACATAGAAAATAAAGAAGAGCATAATAATGATGCCCGCCAACACACGAATCAACCGGGAAGAATCATGCAGGCGCGAACCCAAGAATGATGGGATCGTAATAGAATTCTCTGCTACCTGCGAATACGCACGGAGACGTGGGGCAACAATTTTCCAGTTCACCCACGCACCAATGGTCAAACCAACAGCAATCCAACCCTCAATCAAACCGGAGAGATAAATCGCGCCGGGCAGACCCATGAGCAGCCAACCGGACATATCGGATGCGCCTGCGGAGAGAGCTGCAACCGCTGGGCCCAGGCCACGGCCACCCAACATATAGTCATCAATATCACTGGTGCGGTTATACGCAAATAGGCCAATCATCACCATCGCTACTGCGTAAATGATCATGCAGATCGCCTGCCAGGTAACGTCAGTCATGATTCCCCCTTTCTTTAGGACTAGGAAGCCAATAATTCAGCGCCCGTTGTGGGGCTTGAAGTGATGCACGGGTCGCATCCCCATTAGCGTACATCAGGAAGCCCTAATTTCGGTAGCGGATCCGTGAAATTTTTGCGTAAATTTTTCGCAATACAACCGAAAATGCCTGGTCATTTGTATTTTCTGTCTCTAAATAGTTATCCCCGTTTGCCTTAATTTTAGGCAACCGGTGGCTTTAGGTGCTCCTAAATGGGTCCTGTGGGGTCGATTTTTGTGATTTATTTTGGGGATTTTTTTGATACTTTTTGGGATTCTGAGGATGATTCGTGGGCTGAATTTTTTGAAAAATTTGGGGAATTGGTGGCTTGGATTCGTCGCTTAGGGGTTAGCGGTTCGTAGGGCAGTGGTGTTGGGAGACTGTGGGGCAGTTGAGGGTTGGCGCGGGGCAGTGGTGTTGGTTTTGTGCTTGGCGACGCCATTGCCATCTGTTGTCTTGTTCTCTTGCTGCTGTTGCTCCGGCCGCGTGGTGGTTGGTGCGATAACATGGACTCTATGTCAGAAAATTCAGATATTCGTGTTCGTTTTTGTCCTTCGCCAACGGGTACGCCGCACGTGGGTATGGTGCGTACGGCGCTCTTTAACTGGGCATTCGCCCGCCACGTTGGAGGCAAGCTTGTTTTCCGCATTGAGGACACCGATGCGGCCCGCGATTCCGAAGAGTCCTACCAGGCCATCATTGATTCCCTGAAGTGGCTGGATATCGACTGGGATGAGGGTGTAGTTAAGGGTGGCCCACATGAGCCATACCGCCAGAGCCAGCGTAAGCAGCTGTACTTGGATGTGCTGGAGAAGCTCAAGGAAGCAGGCGAGGTATATCCGGCCTATTCCACCGCAGAAGAGGTAGAAGAGCGCCATAAGGCAGCCGGCCGTGACCCAAAGTTGGGTTATGACAACTATGACCGTGACCTGACCCCAGAGCAGATTGCTGCTTTTGAGGCTGAGGGTCGTAAGCCAGTATGGCGCCTGCGCATGCCAGAGCAGACCTGGAAGTGGAATGACCTGGTTCGTGGTGAGATTGAATTCAAGGCAGAAACCCAGCCAGACTATGTGGTGGCCCGTTCCAATGGTGAGCCACTGTACACCCTGGTTAACCCAGTGGATGATGCTTTGATGGGTATTACCCACGTCCTTCGTGGTGAGGATCTTCTTCCATCCACCCCACGCCAGTTGGCCCTTTATGCCGCCCTGGAGCGCATTGGCGTGGCAAAGTTCACACCAACCTTTGGTCACCTGCCATTCGTTATGGGTGAGGGTAATAAGAAGCTCTCCAAGCGTGACCCAGAGTCCAACCTCTTTAACCACCGTGATTCCGGCATTATCCCAGAGGGCATGATTAACTACCTGGCCCTTCTTGGTTGGTCCCTGTCTAAGGACCAGGACATCTTTAGCCGTGAAGAGCTGGTGGCTAATTTCGACATTTCTGATGTTCTGTCCAACCCAGCCCGCTTTGACCAGAAGAAGCTGGAGGCCATCAATGCGGAGCATATTCGTCTTCTGAGCCTCGACGACTTCACTGCACACCTGCGCACCTACCTGGAGGAATACAAGGGCTTCCCAGCGGATTATCCTGCCGATAAGTTCGCTTTTGCCGCAGAGCAGGTTCAGACCCGTATTAAGAAGCTTGAGGATGCATGGGGCCTTCTTGAGTTCCTCATTCTGAGCGATGAAGAGCTCGTTCTGGACGAGAAGGCAGCCAAGAAGAATCTCAAGGAAGATGCAGCTCAGCCGCTGGAACGCGCCATTGCTGTCCTTGAGCCAATTAGTGAATCCGAGTGGCGCACTGCTGCCATTGAAGAAGCACTATCTTCAGAGCTCATTGAACGCCTCGAATTGAAGCCTCGTAAGGCCTATGGCGCACTACGCGTTTCTATCTCTGGCCAGCAGATTTCCCCTCCTCTCTTCGAGTCTATGGAGCTGCTCGGTAAGGAGAGCACTTTAAAGCGTCTAAACAGTGCTTTAAAGCAGGTTCCTTTTGGCGCCTGACCAGGCGATTTGCCAAGTTTTAAAAACTATGGTTAAATTAATTCTCGTTGCACGGTAAGCAATCAGGAAAGAGCTTCCACAGAGAAGAGCTTGAAAGAATGTAAGCCGCACAGCGATGGCCTATGGTGTAATTGGCAACACGAAGGTTTCTGGTACCTTTATTCTTGGTTCGAGTCCAGGTAGGCCAGCTGCAAAAGCTGAAACTAGTTTCAGTGATTGCCGCGCCCCGTTCGTCTAGCGGCCTAGGACGCCGGCCTCTCACGCCGGTAACACGGGTTCAAATCCCGTACGGGGTACGAACTAAGACCCACATCTTGTGATGTGGGTTTTTTTATTCATCGAGAAATACGGCGACTTTCTCGCAAGTGGCTTAGTGCTGTTAAAATGTAAATCGCATTTATTCACCGGTGAAAGGAAGAAGCGCATGGTACCTTTGGGCACACGTGCGTTTCGGACCGCTCGTTTGGGGTCCATTCTTCGCGCCAGTGTCTTAACCGCTGGTCTCACAGTGTTCTTTAGTGTGGGGCCTAGCGTGCCAGTAGCAGATGCGGCAGTCACAGTTAATGTCGAAGGTGCAACCTGCTATACAACTATGGATAAAGCCACCTTTAAGGCAGTGGATGATGCGGCTGTTGGCTATGCCAATAAGCTTCAGGACCAGCTTTATAAGGTGGTAATCCCAAGCCTGGTGGCCAATGAGGTCATGTCACAGGAGGAGGCTGATAAGATTCGCGCCGCCAATTACACTGTTCAAACCCCGTTTAATGCCCAGTCGATGACTGCGGGCCGTGAGGAATGGCAGCGTGCAGGGCGCTATTGGCTCAAGGGTTCCAAGGATCGTGCGAAACAGACCTTCGACCCGGATGAGTTTTTTATCCGCGGCTTTGGTGACACCTACGCGGATTTGGCGCAGATCTCCGCAGTCACCTATATCATCAAGACTTTCTATATTCAGCGCGGCCAAGGTATCGGGGATCCGCATAAGGTTTATGCCTCTTTGAATCAGGAATATATTGACTCATTGCGCAATTACCTCGACTTCCAATGGCACGTTAGCAGATATTCTGTTGTAGCCTGTCTCGAGGCCTTGGGTGGGAGTGTGGCCTTAGTTGATCCGGACCCCATGCCGAATGCTCTCAATCCCGTCGCGATTGCTCCCACAGACAAGGGGCCAGATGGTGGCAAGCCAAGTATTTGGTCCCACTCTAGTTTTGTGACAGTGCGCTTCATCGGCTCCAGTTAGGCGAATTGCGGAGTAGAATCGCAAACAGGTACGCAATAACCTATTGGGAAAGAAAGCAGGTACTCCATGTCTAATCCCCAGGGAGCGACACATGGTGCCGTTGAAGCTATTGAAAATTACATCCGCGATCACCGCCTCAAAGCTGGTGATCTTCTTCCAAGTGAGAGCGAACTCTGTGAGATTCTTGGCCTGAGTCGCTCCCCAGTGCGCGAGGCCATGCGTATCCTCGCCGCTTTGGACATTGTGCAAGTCCGTAGAGGCTTTGGCACTGTCGTTTCAACTCTCAGCCTTAAACCGCTCATTGCGGGCCTCACATTGCGTGTGAGCCTCGATCAGGAGCATTCGGCTACCCATCTCCTTCAGATTGTTTCTACCCGCGAGGCTTTGGAGAAGTCTGTTGCGGGGGAGTTGGTGACCGCCCACACCTCGGAGAGCTTGGCCGCAATGCGTGACATTGTCTCCGAGATGCTTGACTCCTATTTGAGCACGGGCTACTATGCCCATCATGACCGCCGCTTCCATACGGCAATGCTTGAGCCAATTGAAAATGAATTGATTCGTGAGTTATGTGATGCTCTCTGGCAGGTCCATGGCACGGTGCTTCCGCTGTTGAAACTTCCTGCTTCGGAAGAACTGGAACGTACGGTCCGCTCTCACTATGTGCTTGTCGACGCCATCGCAGGAGGCGATCCTACTGTCGTGCGCGATGCCATCAGGGATCATTATCGCCCGCTACGTTCCGTAGTTAGTGCACTAATCTAACCCGTATTTATGTGCATCTAACTGGGGATTTGTAAAGTTTTTGCATAGTGTGTATATTTAGACAAGTCGAATTCAGTCGAACAAGCCCCGTTCGTCTAGCGGCCTAGGACGCCGGCCTCTCACGCCGGTAACACGGGTTCAAATCCCGTACGGGGTACAATATATTCATGTAGTGAATAGCTGTGAACAAGCAGAAATTCGCTACATGAATTTTTTTATATAAACAACTTTGTGGCGGGGCTTTAGGGGTAGCGGGGCTATAGGCAGAGATGTGTTGGTGATTTGAGATGTTTTTCCTGGTAGTTGTGGTTTTTTGGGGTTTTAAAAATTCTGCTGGTTTTTAAATAACGGCGGGAATCTGTTGGGGTATAGGACAGAATGTGTTGCTAGTTTTCCGTGTTTCTGCTGGTAGTGGTGTGTAAATTCTGGGTTATGCAACTGGATTGGTTGAAGAAAAAGCGACACGGTGAATGTTAATCTGGTCTTACTTTAA
>JAUMTX010000046.1 GCA_030530985.1 Corynebacterium sp. | reverse complement strand
CACAAGGCGCGATCGCATACTATGCACAATCGCGCCTTTACTTTTGACTAGCTACGCATCAACACAGTCATTGCCTATACCCCAAAATTCTTCTGAAGAATGAGTTGGGGTGGCGCTTGTTTGAATCCTAGAGATTGATAGCTGGGAAAACTACGGATTCAGGGTCCCGTATACATTGCGCTTTAGGAGCTCAAACTGAAGCTGGAGCCAGTGGCGCCGGGGCGTTTGATTCCGTATTGGGGGTTGGCTTCAGGGTCGGTATAGCTATCCACCTGCTGGGTGAGGTCCTCAATATTATAGGAGACGCTAAAGCCCGCCGCAGTGGCGTTGCGCATGGCAGTAAGGCGTGAATTATTGATGGCCACCCGCACATTGGCCGAATAGCCCTTAATATCGTAGAGCTTGCCCAGGAACTCATAGGCAATGGTGGCATAGGCATTGAAGAAGTTCGTGCCGGCCGTCATGCTTGTAGCATCGAGACTGCGCACATAGGTAACCAGATTCGGGGCGGTATAGGTCCCATTGAGGAAGTTATCGGGCCCCATGGCCATATAGAACTGGTTGGCAAAGTCCAGATAGAGATCAGCGATGGTGGCAAAGCGTACTTCACTAATACCAAGGGCTGCGGGGCGCTGGGCAATGGCGGTGAACTGTGAGGTACTAATGCTTGGAACATCGCGCTGCAGGCGGGCCAGGAGCGCATTCATATCGCTGGTGAATACGGGGGCCTGCGGAAGATAGGTGTCACTGAGCTCATGGCTGGTATTGACCCAGTTTTCAAAGATGGTGGGTGCACTATAGGCCAGGGATTCAATGAGCAGGCTACGGTAGGCACTAGCATCGAAGGTGGCGTTCGGGTTGGTGGCCTTAAAGAGTGCGAACCACTTGTCGGCCGCATCCCCCGCTACCCTGCTGGCGGTGGTGGCCAGGAGGCTTTGTTCCGTGGCATCAAGGTTTGGGCGGTAGGAATTATAGGAACCAACCAGGCCACTATCGACACTGACGGCGGCGGCCTGCGGGGCCGCAGAAAAGACAAGAGCACAGCTCGTGAGTACCGCAAGTGGTAGTGCAGGTTTCATGGAGGTTCCTTTGGCTAATGGTGGGCCGTTGTTTTCCTTATTATATATGTCGCCCACTACATAGATTTACAAGTTTTTTTGATTTGGGTATGGAAAAAGCGTGGTTCCCAAGTGGGAACCACGCTTCATGGTAGTCAACCGCAATGATACTGTGCGCAGTCATTCACGAGTAAGGGAGACTACTCCTTGCCGGCTTCTTCGTCGGCCTTGCGGTTGTTCTCGTTGAGCTTGGTGAGAACCTCAACCTCGTCGTGATGGTTCTGCTGCTCAACTTCCTTGGCCTTGCGTGCAATCTCAGGATCATCTGGGGAGAAGAATCCGCCGCGACCTGGACGACCGCCAAGACCCAGCTGGTTGAGGCGGGTTGGCACTGGTGCGCCCGCGTACTCCAGAGGAATTGGGTGACCGTGCTCATCAACTGGGCCAAGTGGCTGGTGAACTTCAACGAAGGCACCATTTGGCAGCTGGTTGATGATACCAGTTTCAATACCGTGCTCCAGAATCTCACGGTCCTGACGCTGCAGGCCGATGCAGATACGGTAGGTAGCAAAGTACATCAGTGGTGGCACAACAATGAGGCCAATACGACCAACCCAGGTCATTGCATTCAGGGACACATCGAAGTGCAGAGCAATGAGGTCATTCTCACCGGAGATGATGAGCAGTGCGTAGAACGCAAGACCCATAACACCGAGGGAGGTACGAACTGGTACGTCACGTGGACGCTGCAGCAGGTTGTGGTGTGCATCGTCGCCGGTGATTGCCTTCTCAATGAAAGGATAAGCAACGAGGACAACAACCATGATGCCGAGCATCAGGGCAACCCAGAACACTGCAGGAACAGTGTAGTTACCAAGGTAGAGCTCCCACGCAGGCATAACACGGGCAGCACCGTCGGTGGCCAGCATGTAGACGTCAGGCTGGGAACCAGCAGACACCTGGGATGGGTTATATGGACCAAGGTTCCAGATTGGGTTGATCTGGCAGATACCTGCGAGCAGTGCGAGAACACCGAAGGTGATGAGACCGAAGGCTACGGACTTCACTGCGAAGATAGGCAGGATTCGGACACCAACAACATTGTTCTCAGCACGACCAGGACCAGGGAACTGGGTGTGCTTCTGGTACCAAACCAGAGCAAGGTGGGCTGCAATCAGTGCGAGCAGGATACCCGGGATAAGCAGTACGTGAGCCACATAGAAGCGGTCAAGCATGATATCGGATGGGAAGTCGCCACCGAAGAGCATCCAGTGCATCCATGTACCGATGACTGGGATAGAAATCACAATCGCGGACATAATGCGGAGACCAACGCCGGAGAGCAGGTCGTCTGGGAGGGAGTAGCCCATGAAGCCCTCAGCACAAGCGAGGATGAAGAGCACACAACCAATAACCCAGTTAGCTTCACGTGGGCGACGGAACGCACCGGTGAAGAAGATACGCAGCATGTGGACGATGATCGACAGAGCGAACATCAGAGCTGCCCAGTGGTGCAGCTGTCGTACGAACAGACCGCCACGAACCTCGAAGGAGATGTTCAGAGCAGTCTCATAGGCACGAGACATTTCCACACCACGAAGTGGTGCATAGGCACCATCGTAGATGACCTTCGTAATAGAAGGGTCAAAAAAGAGTGTCAGATAAATACCCGACAGCAACAGGATGACGAAGCTGTAGAGGGCAATCTCACCCAGAAGGAAGGACCAGTGGGTAGGGAATACCTTATTGATCTGACGGCGCACACCAGCGGACATGGTGTAGCGCGAATCCATGTTGTTGCCGATTTCGGCTAGTTTATTACTCATGACTTACGCTCCCAGAATGCCGGGCCGACCGGTTCAATGAAGTTACCGGCAGCGACGAGGTAACCCTCTTCGTCCACGGTGATTGGCAACTGAGGCAACGCACGGGCAGCCGGACCGAAGACTGGCTTACCCCAATGCAGAGCATCGAACTGCGACTGGTGGCATGGGCAAAGAATACGGTTAGTCTGTGCCTCATAGAGAGAGGTAGGACAACCAATGTGGGTACAAATCTTGGAATATGCGTAGTAGTCGCCATAGTGGAAGCTCTCCTGGCCCTGACGCTGGATGGCCTTAGCGGCATCAGCGGAGCGAAGACGAATCAACATAACGGCGTTACGCGGACCGTGAATGGAGTGCATCTGCTCTTCATATACGTCACGCTTTGGATCGTACTTATCCTCATCGTTGACGAATTCCTCAGGAAGAGGGAACACGGTCTCCATGCCGCCTGCAGCCAGATCTTCTGGACGCATGCGGACGAGGCGGGACAGACCAACGGTGGTGTAATGCTCGGTATAGCCTTCACCATGCTTGGTGGCGGTGATACCGGTATCGCGGCCGAGGTAAACCTTGACGTCTTCCTCAACCAGGGTCCAACCGGAGGTCCAGAGGGTGCCGTCACCCATAACGGTGAGCTTGCCCTTCTTCCATGGGTTCTTGACCATACCACCCACGAATGGGAGCGCGACCGAGATACCCGCTACTACTGCACCGCCGGCCATCAAGCCCTTGAGGAGCTTACGACGACCAAGGGTGGAAGTATTCCAGGAATCATTGAGCAGAGCCACCAGGGTCTGACGGTCAACTTCCTCAGAAGGACCATCATGGCGACGCTGTACAGAAATCTCTTCCGGAATGAAGCGCTTAACATACAGCACTGCACTGAAGCCGAAGGAGATAATGGACAGACCCAGGGTCAGACCAAGCATTGGGGTGTAGAAGGTGTACATCCACAAGCCGTCCTGACCAAGGTACTTATACTCGTGTGGCCAGAAGAGGTACACGAGGATAAAACCGAGAGCTGCAACAATGCCGAGGATCAACCAGAAGGCGATCAGGCCGACAGAGCGCTTCTCTGCAGGGTCATTCTCAAGTGGGAAGCGTTCCTTGCGGTAGGCAACGGTCACGCCGTCAAGCTCAGTACCTAGACGGGCAAGTTCCTCGTTGGACATTGCCTTGAGCTCTTTGTCTGTGTAGTTCTTGTTTTCCTTGTTACTCATGAGCGCGATCCAATCCACAGAGCAGCTGCGACGCAGAGGACGATACCTACGCACCACATCAAGATACCCTCAGTAACTGGGCCGATGCCGCCGAGTGGCAGACCGCCCTGGCTTGGGGTGTCCTTCTGTGACTTAATGAATGCAATAATGTCCTTCTTCTCATCAGCGGTGAGCTGACGGTCAGAGAACTTAGGCATATTTTGTGGGCCGGTGAGCATTGCCTGGTAGATTTCCTGCTCATTGGCTGGGCCAAGAGGAGGTGCGAACTTACCGGAGGACAGTGCGCCACCCTGGCCGGTGAAGTTGTGGCAGGATGCGCAGTTCAAGCGGAAGAGCTCGGAACCACGTGCCACATCGGCAGGGTCAATCTGACCATCGGACCAGTTAGCACCACGGAGGGATTCCATGGCAATGGTGCCGTCATAGTTACGGACAATACCTGGGCCACCACCGTTGGCGTTCACATAAGCAGCGAGCGCGAGCACCTGCTCCTCGTTATAGCGAACTGCCTTACGGGTTGCCTGGGCCTCATTACGCATCATTGGCATACGACCGGAGTGAACCTGGAAGTATACCGCGCCTTCACCGACACCAATCAGTGAAGGACCGCGTCCTTCAATGCCCTGGAGGTTAGCACCGTGGCAGGTAATACATGCAACCTCATAGAGGTCCTTGCCTTCATTGATGAGGGCTTGGTCATCCTTGGCTGCAACGGCTACCTGCGACTGTGGGGTGAGTGCACCGGCAAGAACGCCGGCACCGGCAAGAGCGACGGTAAGGGCGGCCGCACCAGCGAGGGTGCGACGAACCTTACGGCGCATCTTGACCTTCTTTGCCGAGGTCTTCTCCTCGGTAGTCATTGGGTTGGTTTCCATCATTTCCCTTTAAAACTCGTGAATGGAAAGTGAGGGGAGTCAGTCTTAGACTAACGGCCTACTTAACGAAATAAATGGTGATAAACAGACCGATCCAGACGACGTCCACGAAGTGCCAGTAGTAGGAGACCACCATGGCAGCCGTTGCCTGGGCTGGTGTGAACTTGGACTTAGCGGTACGGAGAAGTACAACCAAGAAAGCAAGTACACCGGCAAGAACGTGAGCGGCATGGAAGCCGGTCGTGATGTAGAAGACCGAACCATAAACACCACTCGGGATAGTCATACCGTGGGTAATCAGGTGGAAGTACTCATAAGCCTGACCAACCAAGAAGACGAGACCCATCAATGCGGATACTAGATACCAAATGCGGAGCTTGAATACATCGCCACGCTCGGCCGCGAACACACCCGCCTGAGCGGTGAACGAAGAAGCAACCAGGATGAGGGTAAAGATACCCGCGGTTACTACGTTCAAGTGGTCGGTGCCTGCATGCCATGCAGCTCCACCATCTTTACCTAGGCCATTCGCACGAGATACAAAGTACATTGCGAACAGGCCGGCAAAGAACAACAATTCCTGAGACAGGAACACGATCGTGCCAACACTGACCATGTTTGGACGGTTCAGAGTAGGCACTCGAGGTGCTCCCGTCGTTCCTGTGTTTCCAACTGCGCTTGTCACGTTTATTATTATCGCCTGTTTGCGCAGAAATTTCATCTCGCTTACCCCGGTAAAAATGCGGGTAAAACGGCATAAAAAAATTTTGGGAACTTTTTGGAACCAAATCCGACACACTATTTTCGCAGGTAATCGGAACGCTTTGCACAAACTGGTACCAACAGCCCCAAAAATGCCCCCAAAATCGGCCTTTTAAAAAAGTTCCCGGCGTGACACAACTCACACTCGAATCAACCTTTTGTCGAGCCGATCATACTTTAGTATTACCCCCACTGCTCCCCCACTAAAAAGACCCCCTACCAGGGAAAACCTGATAAGGGGTCTGAAACTGTGCGGTCTAAATCTTAGTGCTTTTCCTTTGGCACACCGTACTGGAGGTTGAGCATAACAGTCGACCAAATCAGTACTACGGCACCCAGGAGGAGGAGCCAGTATGCCATGTAGACAATACCGAAGGCGAGGATGGCGACAGCAAGGGTCATGACTGCTGGCCAAATGGAGCTTGGGCTGAAGAAGCCAAGCATGCCAGCACCATCTTCGATTTCAGCTTCTTCCCAGTCATGAGGAAGAACATCCATACGACGCTCAGTGAAGTGGAAATAGGCGCCAAGCATGAGGGTGAGCAGAGCGGAGAATACCATAGCTACGGCACCGAACCACTCGAGACCCTTAATATTGCCGGCATCCGAGGAGTGAGCTGTAATCCACATGTACAGCACACCAGCGACCACGTAGAAGACCGTGATGCCATAGAAGATCTTTGCAGATGAACGCATTATCTACTCCCTAGTGCTTAGCTGTTGAGGTCAACCACATTGTCGCCGTCCTTGATGGAACGGGTACCGGTGCGGTCAGACTTGAATGGAGAGGTAGAGGTTGCGTATGGAGCCTCACCAATAGAAGCAAGTGCCTCAGAGTTGGTTGCATTTGGATTGTCCATACGGAACTTCAGGTACTCAGTGAACTTCTCAGGGGAGACAACGCGAATCTCGAAGTTCATCATAGCGTGGTAGGTACCGCACATCTCGGCACAACGACCGACGAAGGCGCCTTCCTTTTCGATCTCGGTGATCTGGAACCTACGCTGAGACTTGTTCTCTTCTGGATAAGGGAACACGTCACGCTTGAAGAGGAACTCTGGTACCCAGAAAGAGTGAACAACATCGGCAGCAGCCAAGTCGAACTCAATCGCGGTATGAGATGGGAGAACCAGAACTGGAATCTCGGAGGTGGTACCCAGGGTCTCGATCTTGTTGTAGCGGAGGTAGGAAAGGTCGGACTTGGAGCGACCGTTCACGGCGCCGGTGCCAACAGTTTCCTTTTCCTCGGTGCCCTCAACAAAGCTGTCATAGTCGCTATTGTCACTAGCAGCCTCGGTACGAGCCTCATCGGTGCCATCATAGTTGGTACCGGTTGGGCTCAGGCTTGCATCAACAGCGCCATAACCGAACTTCCAGTTCCACTGGAATGCGGTGACGTCAACGGTGACCTTAGGATCCTTATCCAGAGCAGTTGCCTGGTCCTGAGTCTGAGTTGAGAAGAAGAACAGGCCCATAACAATCAGAACTGGGACGCAGGTAAGAACCAGCTCGAGACCGATGTTATAGCCAGTCTGACGTGGGAATTCACCCTTACCCAGGCGCTCCTGACGCTTCGCAGAGAAGCGGAAGAGGCACCAGAAGAAGAGACCCCACATAATAATGCCGACGATCCATGCAACCACCCAGGTCCAAACCCAGAAGTTGCCCATCTCATGAGCCTCAGGGGTAATACCCTCTGGCCAGCCCATGCGCAGGAACTTACCGATTGGACCACCTGGCGCCTGAACAGAACAGCCTGCGAACGCAAAGCTACCCAGACCCAAAAGGCCGGTGAGCAGCGCCTTGCGCACAAAACCATGCTTGTTTCGCGTTTCCACGTGTGTCTGCCTTCCTTAATCCACACAATTTCCTAGAGTGGACCCATTTCGGCCACTCCCTATACATAAAAAATATAATAGATTAAGTTGCATAACCAGGATTAGGGTACCCTTGGTAAAACGCGGTATTCCTTAGGATAACGTAGAAAAAGCCCACATAAATGCCATGACTGTAAATAGCAGCCGTGACAAACCTCACGAAAGTATCGGTATAAATCCTCCAAAAGGTTGATCTAACGTGGGGGTTGATCGGGGGTAACCACGGCTAAAGCCGTTGTGATACCCATCAGCATATCAATCCTGCAGGCACATCCAACAGAAACAACAGCAATCACACAGCTTAACTCAAGTTAAGCAGCAACAGATAGATACAGCAGGCAGAAAAGCAACACAGCGGAATTGTATGGCATGCCCTCCCCCGAGGCGCCGCTACCGGAACGGAGGTTTGCTCAGGGCTAGCAAAGGGGTTGGTAATGACCCGGTAGGGCGCTTCGTTGGAAGACTTACTTTAATAACGAGTAGAATGGCGAATTAGTTCCCGACCGTTTTTCGAGCAAGTAAAAGGACATTTTTCTTTATGTGCGGACTTCTTGGCATGCTGAGTGCCAACGGCCAGGCAGCTTCCTATGTGGATGCTATTGCCCATGCTCTCCCCTGCATGCGCCACCGTGGCCCAGATGATTCGGGCACCTGGCATGATGAGGACGCAGTCTTCGGCTTTAACCGCCTGTCCATCATTGATATTGCCCATTCCCACCAGCCGCTTCGTTGGGGCCCTGAGGGCGAGCCGGATCGCTATGCCCTGACCTTCAATGGCGAGATTTATAACTATAAGGAGCTGCGCGAGGAGCTCCAGGGCCTGGGCTATACCTTTAATACCCAGGGCGACGGTGAGCCTATTGTTGTTGGTTTCCACCACTGGGGCGCCGATGTGGTCAAGCACCTGCGCGGCATGTTTGGCATTGGCATTTGGGATACCAAGGAGAAGCAGCTTTTCCTTGCCCGTGATCCTTTCGGCATCAAGCCACTGTTCTTTACTAGCAATGAAGAAGGCACGATCTTCGCTTCGGAGAAGAAGTGTATCCTCGACATGCTCACAACCATGGGTCGCACTGAGGATGTGAAGACTGTTGATATCCGTGCCACTGAGCACTACGTGGATTTGCAGTACGTTCCTGAACCAGAGACCCTGCACTCTGCTATTCGACGCCTCGAGTCAGGCACCTACGCCTTCGTGACCCCTGGTCGCGAGCCTGAGGCCACCCGCTATTTCATCCCTGAGTTCACCCCAAATAACTCCATCACTCCGGATAATCTCTATAAGAAGATCCGTGAGGCCCTGGAGGATTCTGTGGCTAAGCACATGCGTGCTGATGTGACTGTGGGTTCCTTCCTCTCCGGCGGTATTGACTCCACCGCCATTGCGGCCCTGGCTAAGCAGCACAATCCGAATCTGTTGACCTTCACCACTGGCTTTGAGCGCGAGGGCTATAGCGAGGTCGATGTGGCCGCCGAGTCTGCTGCTGCCATTGGTGTGGAGCATATTGTGAAGGTGGTTTCTCCTGAGGAGTATGCCGCCGCTGTGCCAAAGATTATGTGGTACCTGGATGATCCAGTTGCTGACCCTTCCCTGGTTCCCCTCTATTTCGTGGCCCAGGAGGCCCGTAAGCATGTGAAGGTGGTTCTTTCGGGTGAGGGTGCCGATGAGCTTTTCGGCGGCTATACCATCTATAAGGAGCCGCTCTCCTTGGCTCCTTTTGAAAAGATTCCAAGCCCACTGGCTAAGGGCCTCAATCGCCTCTCCAAGGTCCTGCCGGATGGCATGAAGGGCAAGAGCCTGCTCGAGCGCGGCACCACCCCTATGGAGAAGCGCTACTACGGCAATGCGCGTTCCTTTAACTGGGAGCAGCTCAAGCGCGTCATGCCTGGCGCTAAGCCTGAGTGGAACCATGAAGAGGTCACTGCCCCTATTTATGCGCGCTCCCGCCATATGGATCCTGTGGCCCGCATGCAGAACCTGGATCTGTTCACATGGATGCGTGGTGACATTCTTGTGAAGGCCGATAAGATGACCATGGCGAACTCCCTGGAGCTGCGCGTTCCTTTCCTTGACCGTGAGGTCTTTGATATCGCGCAGACCATCCCTTATACCCAGAAGATTACTGAGGGCACCACCAAGTATGCCCTGCGTAAGGCCATGGAAACTATCGTCCCACCGCATGTTCTTCACCGTAAGAAGCTGGGCTTCCCTGTTCCTATGCGTTTCTGGTTGGCTGGCGATGAGCTCCACGGCTGGGCGCTGGATCAGATCAATGAGTCTCAGACTGAGCACATTTTTGATAAGAAGGCCCTCAAGGAAATGCTTGAGGAGCACCGTCAGGCCGGCGG
>JAUMTX010000003.1 GCA_030530985.1 Corynebacterium sp. | reverse complement strand
AAACGCTCACACCCACACAGCTACCAGACCAGGCAGAGATATTCCTCAAAGCCACGCCAACCCGCGATGAGCTAGAACAGTGCCTCAACAGCGACGACACATCTAATCGCAGATACCGTACCGCCAAAGAACTAGCCAACATCCAAGAACGAGAAAGGCACCGAATCAACACACAAGGAAAGCGGCACCGCCGCCATAAAACCAAGAAAAAGACCGACTAAAACACAAGGCGCGATCGCATACTATGCACAATCGCGCCTTTACTTTTGACTAGCTACTCATCAACACAGTCATTGCCTATACCCCTTTAAAAAAGTGGTTCGAGACCATGTTAGGCAGGTGTTATGAGCCCCGAGTCTTGACCCCTCTTCTTGGCACCACAAGGATGTGATGGTGGATCTAGTGAGCGCGAACAGTGCCAGCTATTTTATGCGCCGCAAGTGCCTAAGTTCTTGCTCAAGCACCAGGCCTACGTGGCCGTACTGCTTGCTTGCCTGGCAAGAAGTGCTAATCACACGAACTACTTCTTAACTGTCTTTCCGCCACCTGTGCATCAACACATTTCTTCCTATAGCCCACCGTGGGCATAAAAAATACCCCGCCGTAGCGGGGTACTAGAAAGCAGTGTCTGATTAGATCAAGTAAATCAGAATACTCAGTGGCGCAATGAACAGCAGCGCAATGAGCAGAATTGTGGAGCTATTGAGCATCCTGGATTCCAGAGACACCCTGGCAACCCAGCTCAGGAAGATAACTTCCTCATCGCTCAAGTGGTGGCCCTCTTCGAGCTCAATCATTGGGTTACGAACGCCATGATTCAGGCCAGAGAACTGGGCCTGCTTCTGCTCTTTTTCGTCATCGACAATCCAATTGGACTTGGTCTCATTGACGAAGGTATAGACATGGTCATCTGTGGTGACAGTGACCTTCTTGGCCCGGGTAAAGCGGCCCTTTTCAGGTTCTGCTCGCCATACGCGGCCGCCACCAAGATTGGCAATGAGGCCGGAATCGGAGCGAATAATGCCCCAGCTCTCACCATTAGGGAAACGGACATCCGTCTCATCAACGAACAGAGCAACCTGCTCGCCCTTACGCTCGAGAGCAACCTCATCACCTTGGCGTCGACCCCAGGCAACTACCTCTTCGGTTGCGCCTGGCACAGGAGCCTTACTCATCTTTAGCAACCAACCAGACGTGCAGCCAAGTAGCTTTCGAGCTCGTCGATCTTCACGCGCTCCTGCTCCATGGTGTCGCGCTCACGAACGGTCACAGCATTATCCTCGAGGGTGTCGAAGTCAACGGTGACGCAGAATGGGGTACCAATCTCATCCTGACGGCGGTAGCGGCGACCAATCTGACCGGAAGTATCGTAGTCGATATTCCAGTTCTTGCGCAGCTTAGCGGCAATAGCCTCAGCGGTTGGGGTCAGGGTGTCCTTCTTGGACAGTGGAAGAACAGCAACCTTGACTGGTGCCAGACGGCGATCCAGACGAAGAACAACGCGCTTGTCCACGCCACCCTTGGTATTAGGAGCCTCATCCTCGTGGTATGCGTCAACGAGGAAGGCCATCATGGAACGGCCAAGACCAGCAGCAGGCTCAATTACGTAAGGAACCCAACGCTCATTGGTCTCCTGGTCGAAGTAGGAGAGATCCTCGCCACTGCCCTTGGAGTGGACGGAGAGGTCATAGTCGGTGCGGTTAGCAACACCTTCGAGCTCGCCCCACTTGGAACCCTGGAAGTTGAAGGCATATTCAATATCCACGGTGCGCTTGGAGTAGTGGGAGAGCTTCTCCTGTGGGTGTTCATAAAGACGCAGGTTCTCTGGGTCAATACCAAGGTCGACGTACCACTCGTAGCGCTGGTCGATCCAGTACTGGTGCCATTCTTCATCGGTACCTGGCTTAACGAAGAACTCCATCTCCATCTGCTCGAACTCACGGGTACGGAAGATGAAGTTACCTGGGGTGATCTCATTACGGAAGGACTTACCGGTCTGAGCGATACCGAATGGTGGCTTCATGCGAGCACTGGTCATGACATTCTTGAAGTTAACAAAAATGCCCTGGGCGGTCTCAGGACGCAGGTAGTGCAGACCCTCGGAGTCATCAACAGGACCAAGGAAGGTCTTGAGCATGCCGGAGAACTCACGTGGCTCAGTCCACTTACCTGGCTGGCCGGTCTCTGGGTCATTAACATCAGCCAGACCATTTACTGGTGGGTGGCCGTGCTTTTCCTCATAAGCCTCGAGGAGGTGGTCAGCGCGGTAGCGCTTGTGGGTGTAGAGGGACTCAACCAATGGGTCGGTGAATACTTCCACGTGGCCGGAGGAAACCCAGACCTGACGAGGAAGAATGACGGAGGAGTCAAGACCAACAATATCTGGGCGGGAGGTTACCATCGCACGCCACCACTGGCGCTTAATATTTTCCTTGAGTTCCACGCCGAGTGGGCCGTAATCCCATGCAGAGCGGGTACCGCCGTAGATTTCACCACATGGATACACCAAACCACGGCGCTTGCACAGATTGACCACTGCGTCGATCTTGGACACGTCTTCTCCTTTATGAGGCTTTGTACTTACAACTAATCAATGATAACACGAGAAATGCACGGTATTCTGGTAGCTATGAGCAGTAGCGTATCCAAGAGCCCAAAGTTAGGCCAGCGCAGTACCCGTCAGCGACAGGCAGTTATTGACGTACTTCGTGGCATGGAGAACTTTGCATCCGCAAAACAAATCCACGCAGAAATCACCGAGCGCAAGCTCGGCGTTGGGCTCACTACGGTCTACCGTACCCTGCAGGCCCTGGCAGAAACTGATGCTGTTGATGTCCTGGTAATGGGCAATGGCGAAACCGTCTACCGCTCCTGCGACCATGATGAGCACCACCATCACCTGGTATGCACCTGCTGTGGCAAAACAGTAGAACTCAATGGCGGCCCAGTAGAAGCATGGGCCCATGAGCAGGCAGAGGCCAATGGCTTTACCCTACGCAGCCATACCGCTGAGGTCTTTGGCATCTGTGGGGAGTGCCAGGACAAGGGCTGCGAAACCGACAAGGTCAGCCTCTAAGCCCCAGACAGCACAAGAAAGCCGAGCAGTTCTTTTCCGAACTGCTCGGCTTTTCTGTAATTACAGACTTCTAGCTGACTGAGACTCCAAAGAGACTACCCAGGCCGAAGGTGATTGCTGCTGCACCAAGACCAATGGCGAGCTGGCGCAAAGCTCGCTTGAGTGGTGCGGTACCGGACAGTAGACCAACCACAGAACCGGTAAACATCAGGGCCAAGCCCACGAGCACCACCGAAATAATCGCGGCGGTGGTGACACCCAATGGGAAGAAGAATGGGATGAGCGGAATCAACGCACCCGAACCGAAGCACAGGAAGCTTGAGAGTGCCGCACCAAGACCACTACCCACCAAATCCGGATCATGCTTTGGCGCATGACGGCCAGCATTGGCATTATGGCTTGGATGCTTGTGCAGAATAGCCTGCGCATGGGCGTGGGCATCTTCCTCACTCATACCGCGGGCACGGTAGACCAACTCAAGCTCATTGGCATTCACATCCAATTCCGGAATGGCATCAGCAGCCTTAGGGTCCGGGGTGGATGCATCCAACAGCTCCTTCTGGCTAGAAACCGACACATACTCACCGGCAGCCATGGACAGCGCACCAGCCAGGAGACCAGAAATACCGGTGAGAAGAATCATGTGCTGGCTCGTGCCGGTACCAAAGACACCGAGGATGAGGGCCAGGTTTGAAACCAAACCATCATTGGCACCAAAGATAGCTGCACGGAAATTACCAGAGAGTTTTTCGCGACCTCGGGCTGCCAGGCCGCGAACTACCTCCGCGTGGATGCGCTCATCGGCAGCAAGCTCCGGAGACACATCTGGGTCCCGCTCATAGGGTGTCTTGGACTCAGCCGACTGCATGAGGGCCAAAGTCACCACGGAACCAAAGTACTTGGCTAGGAAACCAAGGAGTCGGGTACCCAAGGCTGGTCGACGTGGCATACCCACCTGGTCGCCGAGTTTTTCACGCCAATAGGCCTCGTGGCGTTCCTCAGCCTTGGCCAGGGAGAGCAAAATATCACGCTCTTCCCCTTCCTTGCGCTGAGCCAAGTCACGGTAAAGAGCAGCCTCCGCACGCTCCCCCGCCAAATACTTTTGCCACCTACGGACCTGCTTTGGGGTTAGCTTGGGCTCAACGCTACTTGAGTCTGAGCTCACTTCTTAACCCCTCCAAAGCGACGATCGCGGCGTGCATATTCTTCCACTGCGGCGTACATATCTTCCTTGGTGAAATCCGGGAAGAGCTTATTCTGGTAGACCATCTCCGCATAGACCGACTGCCACGGCAGAAAGTTGGAGGTGCGCATCTCACCAGAAGGACGAAGGAATAGATCCACATCCGGCATATCTGGCTCATCCAAGAAATTAGGGAAAGTCTTTTCAGTAATATCCCCTGGGCGGAGCTCACCGGCAGCAGCCAGGCGCGCAATTTCACGGGCAGCATCCACAATTTCGGCGCGGCCACCATAGTTCACGCACATGGCTAGGGTCATGACCTTATTATCCTTGGTCAACTCCTCAGCCTCTTCGAGCTCCTTAATAACACTGCGCCACAGGCGGGGACGACGACCCACCCAGCGGACACGAACGCCCTTCTCGTGGAGGCCATCGCGCTGGCGGCGAAGCACATCGCGATTGAAGCCCATGAGGAAGCGAACCTCATCAGGAGAGCGACGCCAATTCTCAGTGGAGAAGGCATAGGCAGAAAGATATGGCACGCCCATTTCAATACAGGCGTCCACACATTCAAGAAGCACGGCCTCGCCGCGCTTGTGCCCTTCCGTACGCTTAAGGCCACGCTCCTGTGCCCAGCGCCCATTGCCATCCATCACCAAAGCAATATGGCGAGGAAGAAACTCTTTAGGGATATCCATGGGTTAAATTCTAACGGAGTCTCATGGGGCGTGTCAGTTACGAGGCTAGTATCCGGCACCCTCAGAGAAGACGCGCAAGGCAGGAAGGTTTCGCTCCAAGTGCCACTGCACATACATAGTCAACTGCTCATGTGCTTCCGTGCTCACATCTTCCCCATCCCACTGGGCCATATTTTTATCGTGCTGAAGCCACCAAATATAGCGAAGAGTATCGGGGTTAATAGTGCGCTGTCCTTTTTGGCGACAATCAAAACAGACAGCACCACCCAAAGCCGGGTTGAAATAAGAATGCGGACCCGGTTTTCCACATTGAGCACAATCAAAAAGCTGCGGGGTCCAGCCAGAAATATCAACGATTTTAAGTAAGAAGCGATCAAGCGACTGCATGATCTCGATGGCAGTGGCGCACTCGGCGATTTCACGCAAGGTAGCTACTGTCAGGTCGAAGATTTCTGGTTCTGGCTCCACAATCATGCGTGTGGCGACCTCAAGGACACTGGTACCCGCAGTGTATTTTTCGTAATTCTCAATGAAGGCGGAGGCAAAATACTCCGATACTTCTGCCCCGGCAACAGTGCCAAGATCATTACGACCTGGGTAATAGTGGAGGTCAAGAAGAATAAAAGGCGAAAGGCGCGCCCCGAAGCGACTACCGGTTCGACGCACGCCTTTGGCTACTCCACGGATGACTCCGTGCTCTTTAGTCAAAAAGACAAGAATTTGGTGTGCTTCTTGATAGTCGTAGGCTCGCACAACCAAACTCTTGTCAATATAATTAAACCGCATTTTCCTTAAAAACCCAAACGGGCCAGAAGTTTAGGGTCCTGCTGCCAATTTTTCAGCACCTTAATACGCAAATCAATATAGACATTCGTGCCTAAAAGATCGCACAAACTCTGGCGAGAATTATGGATAATTCGGCCCCAACGGCGGCCGTCCTTACCCATGATAATTTTCTTTTGTCCCTCACGCTCAAGATAGATCACGGCGTGAACATCTGTGGTGCCCTTGCGGGTGCGATTAGGAAGAACCTCATCAATAGTCACCGCAACAGAGTGAGGAAGCTCGTGCTTCAAACCACCCAGCGCAGCCTCACGGATGAGCTCAGCCATACGGGTATGAGTATCCTCATCGGTGATGTGACCCTCAGGATAGAACTGTGGGCCCTCCGGCAGGTAGGTTTCAAAAACATTGAGCAGAACATCGAGCTGTTCACCACTCTTAGCGGAAACAGGAACCACATCAATATTTTCCTGCTTGTGGCCAGCCTCAGCCAGACCTTCTTGGAGGAAAGCGTAGACCTCAGTGAGCTTGGCAGCCACCTCATCGGGGCTCACCTTATCAATCTTGGTCACAATGCCCACAATGGGGGTCTTTGGTGCGAAGTTCTGCAGATTAGTGAGAATCCACTTATCACCAGGACCGAGCTTCTCATTAGCAGGGAAGGTAAAACCAACCACATCCACATCAGAGAAAGTGTCCTTAACCAGCTCATTAAGGCGCTCACCCAGCAGGGTGCGTGGACGGTGAATACCAGGGGTATCGCAGAGAATAATCTGGCTATTCTCGCGGTTGACCACACCGCGAATGGTATGCCTGGTGGTTTCTGGTTGGTTCGCAGTAATTGCGATCTTTTCGCCGACAAGGGCGTTGGTCAAAGTAGATTTGCCTGTATTAGGACGACCGACAAAACTAATGAAGCCCGAGACAAACTTCGTCATGATACCTCCAAAATGGGTGTTGAAATTGGGCTTTCCGTGCAGCTATATGCACGAACTATCAGACTCAGTCTATCAGTTATCAGAAGAATATTCTTTAAATTCAACAAGCACAGTGGTGATGCGCATACGGCCACGACGGTCACGCTTACCCTCAGCAGTGAGGCGAAGACCACTGGTTTCCACAGTGGAACCAGGCAGTGGAACGCGGCCAAGCTTATAGGCCAAAAGACCACCAACAGTCTCTACTTCTTCCTCAATATCCTCATCGAATTCGAGGTCGAAGTCGAGCTCCTCCTCCGCCAAGTCCTGCAGGTCCTCCAGGCTCATACGGGCAAGGACACGCCAGGTATTATCCTCAAGCTTCTCCTCAGGAGCCTGCTCAGCCTGGTCGTACTCATCAGCAATCTCGCCCACAATTTCCTCAAGAATATCCTCAATGGAAATCAGGCCAGAAACTGCACCATACTCATCAATGAGCACAGCAATATGGTTGCGCTGGCGCTGCATATCCTCAAGCAGATCATCCAGCATTTTGGAGTCCGGGACGAAGATAGGCTTACGCATCACCGAATCCACAGTGACACTGCGGCCACCATCAGTATTGTGGTAGGTCTGCTGAACCAGATCCTTGAGGTAGACAATACCCACAATATCGTCCACGGATTCACCAATAACAGGGATACGGGAATGGCCGGAGCGCACACACAGTGCAGTGGCCTGGCCGGCAGTCTTACCGGATTCAATCCACACCATTTCTGGGCGTGGCACCATAACAGAGCGGGCTGTGGTCTGACCAAGGTAGACAATGGCCTGCATCATGCGGCGCTCATCTTCCTCCACCACACCATGGGCCTCAGCCAGGTCGACCATCTCCAAAAGCTCAGTGAGCTCCGACTCCGAACCATAGGGGCCTTCACGGAAATTATCACCCGGGGTGACCTTATTGCCCACCCGCACCAAAAGCTTGGTAATAGGGCCCAAAACAAAACCCAAAACAGAAAGGAAAACCGCACTACGCAGGGACACCTGATAGGGGTTCTTGCGGCCAATGGTGCGAGAAAAGACACCCAGAATCACGTAGATAATCAGGGTGGAGACAATGACCGTGACGGTAATAGCGAGGGTTTCACTCTCCAGCATGCTGAAGAACAAAGCAGCAGTGAGAACCACACCCAAGCTCATGAGCAAATTACCCAAAAGCACAAGCAGGTTCACCACAGTTGGCTTATGGCGAAGCACCCTGGCCAAATTCTTGGCACCCGGGGTTTCTTCCTTAACAAGCTCATCAACCCTGGCGCGGGAAACAGAACGCACTGCTTCCTCAGTGGTGGTAGCCAGGGTGGCAAAAATCAGTGCAATAATCGCACTAGATGCTAATAAGAGGTCCTCCATTAGCCGAGCTGCTCCCTCTCAGAGGCAGTAGGGAAAGCACCAGGGCCGGAAGGCTTAGGCTGGTAGCTCACACCACGATAGGTGCAGTCATCGTACCAGTCAGCCAAAAGCTCATTCTGCAAGGAGAACATTTCCTGCTCCTCCTCTGGCAGGGCATGGTCATAACCCAAAAGGTGCAGGCAACCATGAACAGAGAGCAGGGCGAGCTCATGGCCAAGACCATGGCCGGCGCGCTCCGCCTGGGCCAAAGCAAATTCTGGGCACAGAACCATATCGCCCAACATGGCAGGGCCAGGGGCGGCCGCATCAGGGCGACCCGAACCTGGGGTGAGCTCATCCATTGGGAAAGTCATCACATCAGTTGGGCCTTCCAGGTCCAGCCAACGAATATGCAGTTCCTCAATGGTGTCAAGGTCCACAATGTGAATGCTCATTTCCGCATCTGGGTGCACGTCCATACGGCGAAGTGCGTATGAGCAGACGTCGATAAGCATCTCCTCATTGACACCCTCACCATCGGCATGGAAGCCAGACTCGTTAAAAACTTCAATGCTCATTGTGTTTCCTTTAGCTCTTCCCTACTGCTTGCTTGATTCGCATGTGCTTATTTTAGGAGTTTTCTTGAGAACTATTATGGCGCAGGTTCTCTTCATATTCCTCATAGGCATCAACAATGGCGCCCACCAGGTGGTGACGAACCACGTCATCACTATTGAGTTCACTGAAGTGCACCCCAGGAACACCACGCAAAATATGGCGAACAAGGCGCAGGCCAGAGCGCTGACCATTAGGCAAATCCACCTGGGAAATATCGCCAGTGACCACCATCTTGGAACCAAAACCAAGACGGGTGAGGAACATCTTCATCTGCGCAGGGGTGGTATTCTGCGCCTCATCCAAAATGACAAAAGCATCATTGAGGGTACGGCCACGCATATAGGCAAGCGGGGCCACCTCAACCACACCGGTTTCCATCAGGCGCGGAATAGTATCGGCCTCAACCATATCGCGCAGCGCATCATGCAGCGGACGCAAATAAGGGTCAATCTTTTCATTCAAAGTACCAGGCAGGAAGCCCAATTTTTCACCGGCCTCCACCGCTGGGCGGGTGAGGATAATGCGGTTGACTTCCTTATTCTGCAAGGCCTGGACCGCCTTGGCCATAGCCAAATAGGTTTTACCCGAACCGGCTGGACCCAAACCAAAAATAATGGTGTTATTGTCAATCGCGTCGACATATTCCTTCTGGCCAGCAGTCTTTGGGCGCACCACCTTGCCGCGACGGGCAATAATATCGGTGGCCACAATCTTGCTTGGGCTCTGCGGGGCCTCATTGGTGACAATACGCAGAGTGGTTTTAACCGTCTCCGGGCTAATCACATGGCCACGGCGGGCAATAGATTGAAGCTCATCAAGGGCGCGAACCACACGGGCAACCTCATGGCCAGGGCCTTTAATGCTCAACTGGCCACCACGGATAAAGAGGTCCGTTCCGCTGTGATCGGCAAGGATACGAAGATTATGGTCGTTAATGCCGACTATGCTTTGGACCAAATCATCCGCAATCTCATAGGAGAAAGCAATGGGGTCACTCGTGTAGACAGTTTTTTGCAAAACCTACAAACTCCTCAATAGTTCAGAATATAAAATCTAGTTGTTGTCGATCATATCCCAGCGGGAGGTACGAACGCCAAGAGCAGCCAGGCCAATGGCTGCTGCAGTAGCGGTACGAAGCACCTCCGGGCCAAGACGAATGGCAGTGGCACCGGCATTCTCCAGGCGCTCCAATTCCTCCGCACCAATGCCACCCTCGGGGCCAATAATCATAATGACCTCATCCATGGACTCAAATGGATAATCCTTGAAGGGGCGGCGGGCATCCTCATGCAAAACAGTGATGAGTAGCTTCTTGCCCTCGGCCTGAAGCTCCTCTGCCCTGCTGCTGAGCATGCGGCACAGTGCTTTGGTGTCCACAACAGCATGCACAGGTGGGATAAATGGGCGGCGGGATTGGCGGGCGGCCTGGGTGGCCATGGTTTCCCACTTTTCGCGCCCCTTCTCGGCCTTCTTGCCCGTCCACTTGGCAATACAGCGATCCGCCTGCCATGGAATAATCGCATCGGCACCCGCCTGGACAGCCAAATCCACAGCCAGCTCGGAGCGCTCCGACTTGGGCAGCGCCTGAACAATAGTCACCTCGGGGCGTGGGCGTGGGGCCTCAATGACCTCATGGACCAGCACCTGGCAGGCATCCTTGCCCACCACAGTGGTGATTTCTGTGCGCAGAAGAGTACCCTGGCCGCTGGCAAGCAGAATCTGATCACCAATGCCGTGGCGGGTGACGGTGAGTGCATGGCGGGCCTCGGGGCCCTCAAAGCTCAAAGTTGCACCGCTGGTTGCGGTAGCAACCAGCTGCGGATCGGTATAGAAAACTGGCAGAGACATGGGGCTCCTCAGAAGCGGCGGGCGGATGAGAGATTAGCGGCGGAAGTGGCGGCGAAGACGGTCAAAGAATCCGCCCCCATCGCTGGCAACCTCGGTGGCTTCCTTGCGCTGGCTGCGGAAAGTCTCCAAGGTTTCACGCTGCTTGGAATCCAAATTGCGTGGAATCAGAACATTAATATGGGCGATCAGGTCACCATTGCCATTGGCTCGCATCTTCTTCATACCGGCATTGCGCACGCGCACCTCCTCGGCCGGCTGAGTACCGGCTGGGACATCGACACTGGTTGTGGTGCCGTCGAGAAGCTTCACATCAATGCTGGTGCCCAAGGCGGCATCGACCATTGGCACGTCAAGGCCAAGGAGCAAATCATCGCCGCGTCGGACAAAAACTGGGTGGCGCTGAATATCCACACCCACATAGAGGTCGCCGGCAGGGCCACCATTGGTGCCCACCTCACCGCGACCGGAAAGGCGCAGCTGCATGCCCTCAGCAATACCGGCAGGAACACTAATGGTCAGGTCGGTGCGCTGGCGGATACGGCCATCGCCATTGCAGCGCTTACATGGATTCTGAATCACATTGCCAAAACCGTGGCAAACATTGCAGTCACGGGTGCTCGAAATTACGCCAAGTGGGGTTTGCTGGGAGACACGAACATGACCCATGCCGCCACACTGGGAGCAGGTCACTGGCTGGGCGCGGTCGGCGCTACCGGTGGTATCACAATCAGGGCAGGCTGCGGCAGTATCCACAGTCACTGTCTTTTCCACACCGGAATAGGCCTCTTCAAGGGTGATGCTGATATCAATCAGACCATCCTCACCGCGGCGGGTACGTGGAATAGGGCCGGACGCACCCATGCCACCACCAAAGAAGGCATCAAAAATATCGCCAAAGCCGCCACCGAAACCACCGCCGAAGCCGCCGCCACCCTGTGGGCCGCGCTCCTCAGGGTCAATGCCCTGGTCAACCATTTGGCGCTTCTGAGGATCGGAGAGAACCTCGTGGGCGAGAGAGATTTCACGGAATTTCTCGGCCGCCTCCGGACCATCATTCACATCTGGATGGTACTTGCGGGCAAGCCTCCTGTAGGCCTTCTTGATCTCTGCATCAGAGGCACCACGCTCGAGTCCGAGGATGCCGTAATAATCGCGAGCCACGGTTAAGTTCTAGTCCTTTCCTAAAATACTATTTACATAATGTGCAACGGCCGAGACCTTAGAAATAGTTCCCGAATAGTCCATGCACGTGGGGCCAAGAACACCCAAACCACCAACACCATAGCCGGTGGCAACCACCGCTGCGGTATTGAGTTGGTCATTTTCATTCTCGGAGCCAATACTCACACGAATTGTACCCGCTTCCGTCACATTGGACAGCAGCTTGAGTACCACCACTTCCTCCTCCAAAGCCTCCAAAATATCGGGGGCATTAGAAAGATGGGACACACCAGCCAAAATCAGGCGATCATTAGGGGCCTCCGCCAGGGTATCCACCAGCACGGTGGCACAACGCCCCAGGGCTGCGGCCAAAGGGGTGCCGGCAGGAACCATGAGGTCAATGCCCATAAGATTGGGGCGCACGGCGCTAAGCCCCTGACCACCCAGGGCACCATTGAGAATTTCACGCAGGGACAAAACCAGGCCTTCAGTAATTGGCTGGTCAAGGTCCACATTGCGCTGATCCACACGGCCCGTATTCATCACCACCACGAGCAAAAGGCGCGTGGGGCTCAGGGACACAACCTCAATATGACGAATGGTGCTTTTATCCATCGAAGGCAGCTGGACGGCAGCCGCCTGGTGGGTGAGCTGCGAAAGAAGACGAACAGAACGCTGCAGCACATCCTCCACATCCACACCGGATTCCAAGAAGCGCAAAATACCGCGCACCTCAGCATCAGAGAGTGGGGCGTATTCGTGGAGGGAGTCAACAAATTCACGATAGGCCTTTTGGGTGGGGATTCGGCCGGAGCTCACATGGGGTGAAACTATATAGCCGTGGTCCTCCAAATAGGCCATGTCATTGCGAATGGTGGCACTACTAACACCAAGGTTATGGCGCTCAACCAGGGTTTTTGAACCGACTGGTTCTTGGCTTTCAATATATTCGCGCACCAGGGCGCGAAGAACTGCCTGCCTGCGTTCGCTGGCGGTGCTCGCCACTGACTCCTCCTTTCGCACACGGGTGGGCATGCTTATTGCATCATGCCAATATCGGTGATAATCCCGTCTGCTAAAAGTCTACCCTCAGAAGTCACGCGGATTCTCTTTTGATCGCCGATAGCGAAGCGCTCCAGGAGGCCACGACGAATAAAGCCCTCCACGGTAGGAAGCGCCGCCGGGTTGAGGATGGACTCATCAATACCCTGGTGGAGACGCAGGCCCAACATGAGGTTTTCCAAATAGGTGTCCTCCGGGGTCAGTGTTTCCACCATATCTATAGGCAGGTGGCCTTCCTCCAGGCGCGCACCATAATTGCGCGGGAGCTTGGTATTGGCAAAACGCTGATTGCCAATATGGGAGTGGGCGCCGGGACCAAAGCCCCACCAGTGGAAGTTTTGCCAATAGCCCATATTATGGCGGCATTCACCACCAGGTTTGGACCAGTTGGAAACCTCATACCAGTGGAAACCGGCATCGGCGAGTTGGGCGTCAATATATTCATAACGCCAGGCCAATTCATCCTCATCAGTGATGCGGTACTGCCCTTTATTGACCTTGCGGGCCATGGCGGTGCCGTCCTCAACAATGAGGCTATACGCGCTGACATGGTCGATGGGGGTGCTGAGCATCGCATCGACTGTGGCCTTCACATCATCGCGGGTTTCAGTAGGGGTGCCGTAGATCATATCAAGGTTAATGTGATCAAAACCTGCTGCCTTTGCCTCGTGCGCGGCTTCGAGGGCACGGCCTGGACGATGGGCGCGCTCCAAAACTTTGAGCACATGGCTGGCGGTGGACTGCATGCCAAGCGAAATGCGTGTGTAGCCGGCTTCGCGCAGGCCCTCAAAAAATTCTGGGCTTGTGGATTCCGGATTACATTCCGTGGTGACCTCGGCATGTGGGGACAAGCCGAAGGTCTCGCGAATTGCGTCTAGGATGGTCGCGAGACCCCCGGCCCCCATAAGTGAGGGGGTGCCGCCGCCAATAAAGACGGTATCGGCGCTACCCCAGTCACTTACGGCCCCGGCTCCTACTAGGACTTCACTAGCCTTTCCCTCAGCAACCAACTCAAACTCCCTGGCTAGAGAGTCGAGATAGGCCTCGGGTGTTCCGGCTGGCCCCGGAACATAGGTATTGAAGTCGCAGTATCCACATCGGGATGTGCAAAAAGGAATATGCACATACACACCGAATCGCGGTGCTGTGGACTCTGGTAGGTAAAGATTTTCCATAGGCTTCCTAAGATATACCACCAAGGGTGGATCCTCGAAAGTTGGATACCCAAACCTAGGAGAGTCACGCCGGAGTGGCCTAACGGAATAGTTCCGCGGATTAGGCCCCGGCAACCGCATCTTCGGGCCGATGCAGACCCCCTTTCGGGTTCTAGCCGCGGTGAATGTAGGGCCAGAAAAGGAGCAGACTAAACTGGGCTCCTACACCCACCGCAACTATCTAACCTGCCTGCGGCAACAACAACACCAATCCCGCACGCATGGCTTTGCTGGGTGGACGATCCCGGCAGTGACGCCATTTTCATGGGGCCCCATGTCACAATGCGATGTCCTTCCCCGGCTGGGCAACAAAGCCGGAGAATTCCCGCCCACTCCTTGCGGGGTCCCTCAGCAGCGGTAGGGGAGGTGAGGTAGCTCCCTGCTGAGCACAAGGGTGTGGGGTGCATTGCCACGCGGGTGGCAGGTTTCAAGGTCCGAACCTCGAGTTTCTCTCATGCACAAGAACAACAACAACGAGGCTTGAGACCTATCCTCGCCCCGGTCCGGAAACCGTTCCGGAGGAGGTACTTACTAAGTTAGCAATGGCTCTAGCCAGAAATAAAGTAACAGTACGGTGTGTTAGGTCACACTTGTATTTCCGCAGGTCAATTTTTGAATTAACAATACGGACATGATCCCACATTAATTACAAAAATAAGGAAGCACATCGAACTTCCTTTTGTTTTTGTTTAGGCTTGTGCTCCCCCAGCGTTGCGACGCTGCCGTACACGAGTCAGAATATTTTCTACGCGGATTCTTTCTTCCAAAAATTTGGGCGGGTTCGAACCGTGCATAACTTTGGTGTAAGCTGGCTCACACTCCCCCACTTTTAGGATCCACGCCTTGGCAATGGCATCCACATATCGGCCCGCGGTGGAGAGCATACGAGGCATATTAATGGCGGTGAGATTACACGCCACAAAAGCAGTCTGATCAAGAATCCAGTCGGTAATATGCTCACACTGAGTGAGTGCTTCCTCATGGCGGCCAGAGATAGCGCGAGTCATTGCTGTCACATCCTGCAGGCCATCCTCGAGGGGATACCAGCTGGACAGGGAGTGGGCGTCGACAAGCTCAGGCTCAGAGACGGTGGGATTATGAATCTCAGGGGCGTCAATGCTGCCGGCAAAACGGCCAGTGGTCAGCGCCAAGCGCAGGCCAGCCAAAAGGCCAATGGTGCGGCGGGCATCGGTCATTGCTTCTTCAAGGCAGTCATTGAATTCCAGCAGGCAATCACGAACGAGATATACATCCCAGTCACGCATAGCTTCAACAATGTGATCGACGTGTTCAGCAACATCATCACCAATGTCATATACCGCTTGAGTGAGCTCACGGTGGCGCTGTTTTGCGTCTGCTAGCTGCACATCCGGCTCCTTCAACTGTTTCTAACTGCCAACAATAAATGCAACTTTAAACTATGAAGCATGGGTTGAAGGTGTGGCGCGCCGGCCTTGTGCAAGAGGAGTGCTACAAATTTGCATAAAACGCGAAAAACCCTCACCGTCAAGTGAGGGTTATTGTTTATCGCGCCTTGGGTTTAGTGGCCCTTGTAGATGAAGTTAATCTCCTTGGCGTAGCGCTGAACTACGACATTGCGCTTAATCTTCATGGTTGGGGTCAGCTCATTTTCGGCCTCGGTGAGGTCGCGGTCAAGAATATAGAACTTCTTGATTGCCTCCGCATGGGACACAGTAGAATTCGCATCATTAACAGCGTCCTGAATGAGCGCGCGCAGGGCTGGGTCGGTGGCCACATCACTAATGCTCTTATTCTCGGAGATGCCACGGCCCTTCTTCCACTGGAGGAAAGCATCCTCATCCAGGGCAATGAGGGCGCCGATAAATGGCTTACCGTCACCAACAACCAGGGCCTGGCTAATCAGTGGGTGGCTGCGCAGACGGTCCTCCATTGGGCCTGGGGAAACATTCTTGCCGCCCGCAGTCACAATAAGGTCCTTCTTACGGCCGGTGATAACAATATGGCCGGAATCCAAAACCTCACCCAGGTCACCGGTATTAAACCAGCCATCCTGCATGCACTCATCGGTGGCTTCCTGGTTCTTCCAATAACCATCAAAGAGGGTTTCGCCCTTGAGCATGAGCTCACCATCAGAATTGGTCTTGACCGACACACCACCAAGTGGGCGGCCAACAGTACCAATGACATTGTCATCCTTGAAGTTCACAGCCGCAGCGGCGGTGGTTTCAGTCAGACCATAGCCTTCATAGACGGTCACGCCAATGCCACGGTAGAAGTGGGAAAGATCTGGGCTCATAGCTGAACCACCAGAAATGGCATAGGCCACGGAGCCACCCATGGCGGCACGAATCTTGGCATAGACCAGCCTGTCAAAAATCCTGTGCTGGATACGCAGGGCCATTGTTGGGCCCTCCGCATTATCCAAGGCCTTGGAGTATTCAATGGCGATCTTTTCTGCCGCCTCAAAGAGAGCCCCGTGGAATGGGGACTTCTGGGCGGCATTATTGGCAGCCGAGTTACGGACCTTCTCAAATACGCGTGGCACACCCAAAATCAGGTTAGGGCGGGCACGCTGGAATTCCACGGCAATGCTGGAGAAATCAGACCAGTGGGACTGGGTGCCGCCGGAAATAACAAAGGCCAGGGATACGGAGCGGGCCAAAACGTGGGCCAATGGGAGGAAGGTCAAGGTGCGTGCACCAGGACCCGCAATGGCACCAATTGGGTGGGTGAGCAGGCCACGAACCTGGGCCAACCAATTGTGGTGGGTCAGACGGCAGCCCTTTGGGCGGCCGGTGGTGCCGGAGGTGTACACCAGGGATGCAAGATCCGCCGAGTGGGTGGCATCAATACGTGCCTCCACCTCCGCATCTGGAATATCGCGGCCCTCAAACTTGAGGGTTTCTACTGCCGAGGCCTTGATTTCCAGGACGCGGCGCAGCTGGGAATTAGAGTTGGTCAAGAATGGCTTGCCCGTCTCATGGTTCACCACGAGGTGCTTCATCATATCGGTGTGCTCTGGGGTCTCAGTAATACCCAGAACTGCGGCGGAGTCCTCAATAATCCACTGCACCTGGCTCATGGAGGAAGAACCATAGATTGGCACAGACACGGCACCGGCAGCCCAGATAGCGAAGTCCATGAGGGACCACTCGTAGCGGCTCTCGGAGAGAAGCGCAATGCGGTCGCCCTGCTTGACACCATTGGCAATCAGGCCCTTGGCCACAGCAAAAACTTCATCGGCGAAGTCCTTGGCGGTGACCTCTACCCAATCAAAGTTATTTGGGCGGGTGAACATGACACCATATGGGCGTGCGTGGGCGATGGCGAGCATCGCAGTCAGGCACGTCTCCTTTGGGCCAATGGTGTACTTTGCGGGGGTGCTAAACATATAAATTATTACCTTCCCAGCTCTTAGCCCATAAGGCTACGAATAATTGAAACTGCGATAACAAAAACAATCAAACCAATGAGGGCGAGCTTGACGCGGGAGCGACCCAAACTTTCCTTCTTCTTCGGCTTCTGATCTGTCACTGATGAACCTCCTTCAACACCAATTTGAATATGCCGCACTATATAAGCTGCGATTAGTGAGCTCAAGGCCAGCGACAATCCAACCACAGTAAAGAGTCCGACAAAATAAGAAAAAGTAAACACGAGTCGTTCACTCCTCTTCTTGTCGGACTCCTAGTGGCAAGCCGGTCGGGAGACCGGCCAAAACCTGAGGATTAACTCAGCTTCTCATAACAGTATAGTCATATGCACGGGCCCAAGCCCGATTTTTGGCCTAATTGTTATGGGATTTATACCGCACCATCAAGGCCGCGGCGGCGCAAGAGTGGCTTAATATCCTTGTCGCGACCACGGAGTTTGCGGAAGGATTCGGTGTAGTCGCGGCTAGCACCCTTGGATAGAACCAGTTCGCGGAAACGGGCACCAGCCTCACGTGCGGCAGCATCAGATTCGGTATCGCCTGCTGCCCCAACCTCCTTGAACCAATCAAAACCATCGGCATCCAAAACCTCGGCCCACAGGTAGGAGTAGTAGCCGGCCGAATAGCCGCCGGCAAAAATGTGGTTAAAGTAGCGGGACTTATAGCGTGGCGCCATGAGCTCGCCACCAAGACCATAGGATTCGAGGGTTTCGCGCTCGAAAGCCTCCACATCATCAATGGCCTCAGCCTCCTGTGGGGTGAGGGAATGCCAGGCCAAGTCGAGGATGGCTGCAGCCAAATACTCGGAGGTGGCATAGCCCTGGCCCCAGGTGCCGGAGGCCAGCAAGGCATCGATCAAAGCCTGCGGAATTTCCTCACCAGTATCCACATGGTGGGCGTAGTTGCGCAGCACCACAGGATCCAAGGCCCAGTTTTCATTGATCTGGGATGGGAATTCCACATAGTCGCGTGGCACACTGGTGCCGGAGAAACTTGGGTAGCGCACCTGGGAAAGCAGGCCATGCAGGGCATGACCAAACTCGTGGAACATGGTGGTGACCTGGTCGAAGCTCAACAGCGGCGTGGAACCATCCACTGGCTTTGGAATATTCATGACATTGATAATCACTGGCTTCTGCTCCTCCAGTGCGGACTGGCGCTGGATGCTGCTCATCCATGCACCACCACGCTTGGATGGGCGGGCAAAATAGTCAGTGAGGAAAAGACCAATGCCGGTACCATCGGCCTCCTTGACCTCCCAGACCTTCACATCTGGGTGGTAGCCCTGCAAATCAGGGCGCTCGGTGACAGTAATGCCATAGAGGCGCTCCGCAGCAAAGAAAACACCCTTCTCCAGGACAGAATCCAGAGGGAAGTACTTGGAGAGCTCCTCTGCATCAAGACCATATTCAGCGGCGCGATACTTCTCCTCCCAATAAGGAAGATCGGCATGCTCAACAGACTCCTCCCCCGCCAGGTCATCAATGAGCTTATATTCACCAGCAGCATTAGCCACAGCGGCTGGGGCTAGATCCTTGAGCAGCTCCCAGGCGGCCTCCTTGGTGCCGGCACTTTCCTCTTCCAGCACATAGTCAGCGTGGGTATCATAGCCCAGAATCTGGGCGCGTTCTGCACGAAGACGTACCATGGCCAGCACCAATGGAAGATTGGTATCGCCACGGCGCATGGATGCCTCCAGCAGGGCCTTGCGGGATTCCTTATTTTCCAGGCTGGACTGGGCGGACTGCATGGTTGGCAGTTCCAGTGGAATGACCGGGCCGGACTTGGAGAGTTGCTCACCAGATTCCTCGGCCATCTTCTTGCGGGAATCGCTAAAACCATCAAGATTATTGATAACCGGGGCCTGCTCCTTGGTGGAGGCAAGAAGGTTACGACCAAACTCATCGGAGAGAACACTCAGACGCTGATTCAGATCCTTCAGGCGCTCCTGGGCCTCATGATCCAAGGTCGTACCCATGCGGCGGAAGAAACGCATATAGTGCTCATACAGACGCTGGGATTCTTCATCCTCCGGCACCTCAACTGCACGAACACGCTCATATAGGGCTGGGTTTTGGAAAAGCTCATCACGGTGGGCAGCCAATTCCGGCACCACCTGGGCTGCAATCTCATCAAATTCTGGGCTGGAATCAGTGCCCTGAAGGTTAAAGAAAATAGAAGAAACCCAACGAAGCAGTGGGCCTGCATTCTCCAAGGCCTCAACAGTATTCGCCCAGGTTGGTTCTTCTGGGTTGGCAATAATCGCACTTACCGCTGCACGATTCTCTGCCATGCCTTCCTTGAAAGCTGGCAAGAAATGCTCGGGCTTAATATTGGCGTAGTCCGGCAACCTATATGGTGCTGCCGCGGGCTGGGTATCGCAAGCAATCAAAGGATTCATATGTGAATCCTACCACGAGTTTCCCCGCCCTTGCAGGAAAAACTAGCCCTGCTGAAGCAGGAAATCGCACAACTGCTGATGGCTCAACTGCTCCACCATCCATGGGGACAATAGGCCCGGCACATGGGTTGCGGTGTGAATAATATCGGCAGGATTAACCCACATCCAGGAATCAACCTCGGCCGGGACAGGAGCCAAAACCGAATCAGGATCCGTGGCGGCAGGCCCCTCCTTCAAACGGGCAATAAAAACAGGGCAAAACTCCCACTCGCATACCCCCAAAGAATCCACCGCACGGTAACTAAACTCCGGCAAAACCTCAATAATCTCACCAATAGCTGATTCGGGAATGCCCAGCTCCTGGCGGGCCCGGCGCAGAATCGTGTCAGAAAAAGACTCCCCTGGACCCGGATGGCCACAGAAACTATTAGTCCACATGCCCGGCCAGGTGGCTTTGCTCAACGCGCGGCGAGTCAGAAGAATTCGGCCCTGCCCATCCATCAAATAACAGGAGAAAGCCAAATGATAAGGGGTGTCGGTCCCGTGCACAGTCGCCTTGGGTGCGGTGCCGATAGGTGCCTTGGTGGCAAAATCCAGAAGAACTACTTCTTCCAAAGGTGCATCCGCCTGCTGTGTGTGTTGGGTAGTCACGGAGTCCTGCTTTCTGCCGGGTATGCGGACAGTATTCTATCCACAAACTGTCCAATTAAATTTAAGCATAACGCATCCGGCAGCGCGCAGAGGGTTCCATATAGAATAGGGGTCGTGTTTAAACCGCAGTTCTTTCGTACACGCCCCGATAGCTTGGGCCTGTACCGATCTGCATCTATTTCCAGCGCCCAAAATATTATGCGGGCCTATTCCACTAGTTTCTCCCTGGCCAGTCGGCTTCTACCCCGCCGGGTGCGCCATGATATTGGTAACCTCTATGCCCTGGTGCGTATTGCCGATGAAATTGTGGATGGCCCGGCGCGGGACGCCGGATTTAATGCTGAAGGAATAACAGAACTGCTGGACTCCCTGGAGGCCGATTTTTTCCGCGCCCTGCACCACGGTTTTGATAGCAACCCGGCCATTCTTGCCTGTGCCGACACGGCACGGCGCACCCGAATGCCGGAAGAATGGTTCCGTGCATTCTTTGCTTCCATGCGGGAGGATATCCACCCACGACCACACTATAGTGATGAGCAGCTTGCCGCCTATATTTATGGGTCGGCGGAAGTCATTGGCCTCATGTGCGTGCAGATTTTCCGTAAGGGTGCTGCCCCCACGCCGGAAATTATTACTAGTGCACGTGCCCTTGGCCGCGCTTTTCAGCTCATTAATTTTGTGCGCGACTATGCGGCGGATTCTGCCCTGGGCCGCCACTATATTCGCATTGAGGATAAAGCACGCATTTGTGAAGGCATCCGCAATGACCTGGCCACTGCGCGTAATGGCATCGGGTTATTGCCGTGGTATAGCCGCCCCGCGGTTGGAATCGCCTATGCCCTTTTTGCTGCCCTCAATGAAAAACTAGACCAGGGGGATCCTCGCGCCGGGCGTATTCGCCTCAATATGTGGGAGAAACAGGTCGCTATTGGGCGGTTTGTGCTTGGGAATAGGAACTAGGAAGAGCGAAAGGAAGAAAGTGACTGATAAGAGGAACCATGTCGTTATTATTGGTGGCGGTATTGCCGGTTTGGCTTCTGCTGCTTTGGCTGCCGAGAAGGGCTTGCAGGTCACTCTGGTAGAGAAGAATTCCTACCTTGGTGGGCGCGCCCACTCCATTGAGGTGGATTCCTCGGCGGGTTCTTTCCGCTTTGATTGCGGCCCTAGTTGGTATTTAATGCCAGAAGCTTTTGAGCGTTTCTATTCACATATGGGTACGAGTGCTAAGGAGCAGTTGGATTTGTGCCTGCTGGACCCGGCCTATCGTGTCTTTTCTTCCGATAGGGTGGCTGAGCCAATTGTGGTGTGTACTGGCCGGGAGAAGATGATTGCCCAGGCGGAGTCCTTGGAGCCCGGCGCGGGTGAGCGCATGGCGCAGTATCTTGATACCGCGACCCAAGTCTATGAGGTGGCGCTGAAGTTCTTCCTTTACACTAATTTTGATTCCGTTCTGCCTTTTGTGCGCCTTGAGCTGCTCAAACAGTCGGGTCTTATGCTTCGTCTTTTGCGTACTAATTTGGCGCACTATGTGGATTCGCAGTTTAGCTCCCCGGAGATTCGGAAAATCTTGGAGTACCCGGCGGTCTTTCTTTCTACTATTCCTTCCCAGGCGCCGGCCTTGTATTCCTTGCTCAGCCACACCGATCTTGTCGACGGCGTCCGCTACCCCATGGGCGGCTTCTCCACCTTTATTAATTCCCTTCGCACCCTCTGTGAGCAGCGCGGGGTACAAATTCTGACCAATACCGATGTGGTGGATATTCTCTATACGGAACTCCCCGGCCCTATTACCAAGAAGATGGGGCTGCCCACGGGTAGCAAGAATAAGCAGAAGAATAAGAACTCTACTAAGAAGGCCCGTGTGCGCGGGGTGCGCGTGCACCATGATGGGCGGGGCTATGAAAATATTGAGGCCGATTATGTGATTTCGGCGGGCGACCGCCACCATACGGAAACTGTTCTGCTTCCACCGCACCTGCGCACCTGGCCACATAAGTACTGGAAGAAGCGCAACCCAGGTATTTCCGCCATTGTTGGTTTGGTGGGTATTCAAGGAAAATTGGAGGCTCTTGGCCACCACCAGCTTTTCCTCAGTGATAATTGGGAGCCGGATTTTGAGGCCATTACCCACGGGGAGCCAAGCCGAAGCTTCTATGTGTGTAAAACCACGGCCACGGATGATTCCATGGCCCCTGCCGGCTGTGAGAATCTCTTTATTCTGATTCCGACTGGTCCCGATAGCTCATTTGGCCCTGGCGATGTATATCGTGAGGGCGGCGATGGGGGCGTCGACAAGCAAATTGATGAGGCCCTTGAGGTTATTGCACGCCACAGCGGCCTGGATTTTGAGCAGCTTGCAGAGCGTATTCTTGTGCGCCGAAGCATTAGCCCACGAGATTTTGAAATCCAGTACTACTCCTGGCGCAGCAGTGCCCTGGGCTTGGCCCATACCTTGGGGCAGTCGGCCTTCTTTAGAGGAAAAAATGAGTCCGCCACTGTGGACGGACTCTACTATGCGGGCGCAACCAGCAGCCCGGGTGTGGGAATTCCCATGTGCCTGATTAGTGCAGAGAATGCGCTGGCAGCAATGGGCTATTCATTCTAGAAATTCAGCTTGCCATTCCAGCTCACATTACCAATGGTGAGCTGGGCATTGGCCAGGCTAGCCACCGTGGTATTGAAGGTATAGGCCACAGTTGCGGTGGCGCCGGCCCCCAAAGGCAAATCCAAACCGCTAGGAAGACGCACTGGGGTTGGGGAACTCAACTGGTTAGTCGCAGTGGTGGCGGTAGTGGTGGAAGTTGTTGGATCCGCAATGAGAGACACTGGGGCTGGGGTTGTATCATTATTGCCCAAAACCAAAAGCTCAGGGACAGGAAGTGCCTCTGGTGGGAGTGGCACATCATTGAGATTCTTCAAATTCATGTAGAAAACAGCACCACCATTATCGCCATAGGAAACCTGGCGGATACGCCATTCCACGTTATAACCAGGATCAACTACAGCGGCACTAGGGCTATTCGCAATAGTTGGGGCGGCTGGCTGGGTGGTATAGGTTGGGGTGGCGCTAGGGGTCACGGTCACAGTTTCACTGCTGCTTGCAGCGCCAGCAAGGGTCTCGTCCGAAGAATTAGAACAGGAGGCCACACATAGTGCTGTGCAGCACAAGATTGCTGCAGTCAGGGCAGATTTACGGTTGGATAGACTCTCGTTCATCACTGTTTCTATAGTTCCTCTACTGGTTCCGATTCTGGTTCCGTTTGCCGACAGTAGGACTGATCTTAAAAGATCAACCGCGACTACCGTATTCAATATGGGATCATTCTAGTACAGTAGAGGGTATGTACCTACCTTCCAATGATGAACTTCTCAATCGAGAGAGCGAAAAGTGGGCAAAGTACGGCCCAGATGTAATTCCAATGTGGGTTGCTGAGTCTGATTTTGGCACCTGCCCTTCCATCAAGGAACGCCTGGCCAAGGCTATTGAGGCGGAGTCCTTTGGCTATGCGCCAGAGCCAACACAAATGCGTTCGGCACTGGCGAATTTTTATACCCAAAGGTATGGGTGGAGCCCACGTGCGGAGTGGATTTTCCCAGCTACCGACGTCATCCGTGGCGTGTTGCAGGGAATTATGTACTTTACCCGCACTGATTCCCCAGTAATTATTCCAACCCCTGCTTATTGGCCTTTCTACAGCCTGGCTAAGGCAGCCGGCCGTGAAATGTACTTTATTCAGGCCACCCCAGAGGGCATTTCCCTGGCTGATGTTGAGGAACAGTTCAAGCGTGGTGCTGGTTCCATTGTTCTTTGTAACCCATATAACCCACTGGGCTTTACCTTTAAGCGCGAATTCATGGTTGAACTGGCAGAACTGGCCGAGCGCTATGATGCCCGTGTAATTACCGATGAGATTCACGCGCCACTGGTTTTGGATGGCGAGCATGTGCCAATGGCTAGTGTTTCTGAGACTGCAGCCAAGGTGACTATTACTGTTACCGCCGCGTCCAAGGCATGGAATATTGCTGGTCTGAAGTGCGCACAGATTATTTTCACCAATGAGAATGATGTTCGCGTCTGGGAAAACCTGGGTGGACCTGCACGTGGTGGTGTCTCCATCCTTGGTCAGATTGGTGCCGCTGCCGCCTATGAGGCCCCATTTAGCTTCTTGGATGAGCAGATTGAATACCTGCGCGGCAACCGCGACTATGTGCTTGAAGAGCTACCAAAGCTCATTCCAGGTGCAAAGCCAATTAAGAATGCGGCTACCTATCTTATGTGGATTGACCTGCGCGATACCCACCTTGCGGAACACCCAGCTACCAAGATTTTGGAGCAGGCCAAGGTTGCTGTGGAGCCGGGCGAAAAGTACGGTGTTGGCGCTGATGGCAATGGTGCCGGCTTTATCCGCATGAACCTCGGTTGTTCCCGCGCAACACTGGAAGAGGCTCTGCGCCGTATTGCCACGGTGAAGTAATACCCCCACCTCTACCCCTACAAACCGGCCTTCGGGCCGGTTCTTTTTTGTACCCACAAGAGGAATGTGAGCAAAAACACATGAGGCGTTATTTTCGACAGAGAACGCATGATTTGAGATTCCGAATCACATAAAGGCCCGACGCTTTGAATAAATTCCGCGCAGATAATTCACCCAGACTATCAACGCGATACACCCCCGAACCGGAAACTCGCATTGAATTTTGTCCTCAAATCACAAAAGCAGGGGCAATAGCGCTTGAGCTGGCTAACTAAAGTGAGCCGCGCATGCTTGCAGCGGTTCGCACACTGTACCGAAGCTGCGAACAAGCAACATAATTGTTGAACAATCCACAAAATTAAAGAATTGAATTTATTTTAAAAATAATATTGTTACTTATATGCCAACCACCAAAGAAGCACTAACATGCTAATTAAAAATAGGCTCTGACCTGCACGGTGACCCCGTCGAAGGGCTCCTGGATTCCATGTAATATGAGCTTTGTGACTAATTATGGACCACTAGCGCAACGCAAGCCTGGCCAGTCTATGACCGAATTCGTCATGGAATATGTGCGTGGACGTATCCTCAGCGGTGAGATGAACACCAATGAGTGGTACAGCGTCTACAGGTTGTCGGATGAGCTTGATATTTCTCGCTCTCCTTGTCGTGATGCCCTCCTTCGACTGGAAGAGATTGGCCTCATCCAGTTCACCAAGAACCGCGGCTTCCGCGTTCTTGAAACCACCCCAGAAGATGTGGCACAGGACTTCGCTATTCGTCTTGGCATTGAGCCACAGGCAGCATATCGCGCAGCAACCTTCAGGACCCAAGCAGAGCTGGACCGCCTCCACTCTGTTCAGCAGTCTTTGATTAATGCCGCAGAAAATAATGAAATGCAGGTCTTCTTTGAATGGGACCTGGCTTTGCATGATTTGATTCTGTTGGCCGGTAAGTCCGCCCGTGGCCGCCGAATCATTGACCAGATTCGTAATGCATCCCGCCTCCTTGGTGTGGGCACTAGCCCCGGCATGCGTAGCCTCATGGATATTTGTGAGGAACACGAACCTATTATTCAGGCGATTGCTGCAGGTAATGCCGATGAGGCCGCCAATCTCATGGCAAACCACCTGGTGTCCTCCGGTTGCCTCCTGGTGCGCCAGTCCCTCGAACGCGGTGATAAAGAAAACCTCATGAGCACCCAAGAGCTCAATGAGCGCACCGCAGAGATTTGGAACGAACATACGCTTGGTTACTAACGTCTAGCGTTTACATCGTATACCCTATGGTGTATGAAATTTTTCCGTGCGCTCGCGGCGGTACTCACCATTGCTGTTTTGGCTGGGTGCTCCGCGGGCCATACTGCGGGCTATGTTGGAAGGTCGACGGGACTCAGCGCTGACTCCCCTATTATTCTCGGCCTCTCCACTGCCCCATCTAGCTTGGACTTTACGCGCAATTCCGGTGCTGCAATCCCGGAAGCTCTCATGGGCAATGTCTATGAAGGACTCGTGCGCATTGATGAAACCGGCGCTGTGCAACCCTGGTTGGCACAGTCCTGGGATGTGGATGATAGCCGCACGGTCTATACCTTCCACCTACGACAGGGCGTGCAATTTTCCAATGGCGCCCCTTTTAATGCGGAATCCGCACAATTTTCTCTCGATCGTGTACGCACTGATGCCTGGACCAATGGCAATAAGTCACTCATGAGTCCGATCGACCACACCACCATTATTGATGAATACACCCTCCAGGTGACGTTGAAGCAGGCAAGTCAGCGCTGGCTATGGGCCTTGGGCCTCTTCCCTGGCGCAATGATGAGCCCTACCGGCATTGATACTTTGGAATCCGATCCGATCGGCACCGGCCCCTATGTAGTCAGCAATTTCGCACCCGGCCTTTCAGTCAGCCTGGCCCTCAACCCCACCTATTGGGGTGAAGCACCAAAGAATAATGGTGTCACCCTGCGCTATTTCTCCGATGCAACAGGTGCAAGTAATGCCCTGCAATCAGGGGATATTGATGCGGTCTACGCTATGCAGGCCCCTGAGCTTCTCGACGCCATCAAAGCACGCGGCATCTACACCATCGATGTAGGCACCACCAATGGTGAGCTGCTGCTCAGTATGAATAACTCCCGTGCGCCCTTTAATGATAAGCGTGTGCGCCAAGCTGTTCTCTACGGTGTGGACCGACAGGCGGTTATTGATACAGCGTGGTATGGCTACGGCACCGATACTGGTGGTGCCCCGGTGGCCCCAACAGATCCGTGGTACGAAAAGTCCACCCGCTACCCCTTTGATCCTGAAAAGGCACGCGCCCTGATGGAAGAGGCCGGGGCCATTGGCACCCCGATTACGCTCTCTGTGCCATCACGCCCATATGCCACCGCTGTCTCTGAGATTCTTATCTCCCAGCTGCGCGATATTGGATTCGATGTGCATATTGAAACCCTGGAATTCCCGGCAGTGTGGTTGCAGGATGTATTTAAGAGCGCCGATTACGATATGTCGCTTATTGTCCATGTTGAGCCCCGCGACCTGACCACCATTTTCGGCAACCCCGAATACTATATTCGCTACGATAACCAGCAGGTTCGTGATGAATTTGCTGCGGCGGATCGTGGTGACTACCAGGATATGGTTGCGGATATGCGCACCGCCGTGGACCTCATTATGGATGATGCGGCGGCGGATAATCTCTTTAACTTCCCCAATATTGTCATTAGTGCCCCAGGCATTTCGGGTATTAACCCAAGTGCACCAACCGGCACCCTTGACGTTGCCGGCATTAGCCGTAAGGAGGCCAATTAATGCACGGATTCGCCCGTACTTCCGGTCTACTCCTTGGCCGCTTTATCCTCACCCTATGGGCTGCCAGCATTATTATTTTTATTCTGCTGCGCATTATCCCCGGTGACCCGGCTGCGGTAGCCCTGGGCATTAGTGCCACCCCTGAAGCCTTGGCTGCTAAGCGTGCACAGCTTGGTCTTGATAGCTCACTGATACATCAGTATTTCACTTGGATTGGTGGGCTCATCAAGGGTGACTTGGGTATTAGCATGACCACCGGCAAGGACCTCACCCCGATTATTGCCGACCGCGCCCAAGTATCCGCCATTGTGATTCTTTGTGCCATTGCCCTGGCTTTGCTCGGCGCCATTCCCTTTGGCATTTGGTCTGCTGTGCGCACCCACCGCCCGGATGGCTTTATTATTTCCGTGCTCTCCCAAATTGGTGTGGCCATTCCAAGCTTCCTCTTTGCCATTATGGGTGTCAGCTTCTTCTCCCTGCACCTGGGTTGGTTGCCCAGCTCCGGGTGGATTCCACCCAATGAAAGTGCGACTGGCTTCCTCAGCCGCCTGATTCTGCCGGCCATTGCCCTGGCCCTTGTGCAGACGGCAATTCTTGCCCGCTATGTTCGCTCCAATATTTTGGATGTGCTGCACCAGGATTTTATTCGCACCGCCTATGCCACTGGCGCCCGCCCCATTCGCACCATGTTCCAGCATGCGCTGCCTAATATTATTGTTCCGGTTGCCACCATTACTGGTGTTCAGCTCTCCACTTTGGTGGCCGGTGCTGTGGTTATTGAGAAAATCTTCCTCATTCCTGGCTTGGGTTCCTTACTCCTGGACTCACTGCTCAACCGCGATATTATGACCGTTCAGACTCTCATTATGATGCTTGTGGCTTTCTGCCTGGCGGTCAATGTGATTGTCGACCTGATTGCTGCTTCTGTTGATCCCCGCCTGAGGTCCGCCCGATGAAAAAACTCGATATTCATGCGCTCAATGGTCGCCTCATTACTGGCGCGACCATCATTATTCTTGTCATTCTCGCTGCGCTCATTTCCCTGGTGTGGACTCCATTCGACCCAATTAAGGTGCACCCGGCGGATCGCCTCAGTGGCCCTGGCATGCCGTGCCTTCTCGGTACCGACCGCTATGGCCGCGATATGTTCTCCATGATTATGGTTGGCTCCCGCATTAGCCTCTTTGTGGGCATTGTTGCCACCACCATTAGCATTGGATTCGGCACCGTTCTTGGCATGGCGGCTGCCCTGGGTAACCGCTTCTGCGCCACTATTATCCTCCGCTCCATGGACATTCTCATTGCCCTGCCTGGCGTGCTCTTTGCCATTGTGCTGGGCGCCGTATTTGGCAGCACCACCACAACAGCCATGATTGCTATCGGTATTGCGGGCATCCCTGCCTGCGCCCGCGTGGTGCGCAACTCCACCCGCCAGGTGATGCACCTTGATTTCATGGATGCAGCCACCCTTGCTGGTGTTGGATTATTTGGCAAAATTTGGAATCATATTCTTCCCAATATAGTGGGCACTCTGCTGGTTCATGCCAGCAATGCCTTCGCCCTCGCCATCCTTGCGGAGGCCGGCTTGAGCTTCCTTGGCCTTGGCACTCCCCCACCAAACCCAAGCTGGGGCCGCATGCTCCAATCCGCCCAAGGCTCCCTTGGTTCTGATCCGCTATTGGCATTCTGGCCTGGCCTGGCCATTGCCCTGACAGTTCTTGGATTCACCTTGCTTGGCGACGGCCTCCGTCACTACTACGACCCACGCTCCCGGATGCTTTTGGGAAGGACAAAATAATGAACACCCTTGAAATCCGTAATCTCAGTATCTCCAAGGGCGAGAACATACTGGTTAAAGACCTGTCCATTAGCATTGCCCCCGGTGAAAAATTGGGTCTCATTGGCGAATCTGGTGCCGGTAAGAGCCTTACTGCCCTGGCCATAATGGGCCTGCTTCCACGGGATATGACTGTTAGTGGCAGCATTATTTTTAATGGCAAGGAGCTGCTCGGCCAAAGTGATAGGCAGATGAGCGAGATTCGTGGCAAAGACATTGCCATGATTTTCCAGGAGCCTCTCACAGCCCTCAACCCTGTTATCCGCGTGGGCAAACAGCTTCTTGCGGCCATTAAGCTGCACAAATCCCAAACAGGCTGTTACCCAATGGCGCGCGCCAAGGAAATGTGGGCTGATGTGGACCTGGCCCCTGAACTCTTTGATCGCTATCCACATGAGCTCTCGGGTGGTCAGCGCCAGCGCGTCATGATTGCCATGGCGCTCGCGAATAACCCTTCCTTATTGCTGTGTGATGAAGCAACTACTGCTCTTGATGCATTTCTTGCACGCGGCATTGTCGACTTGCTGAGCGGGCTTGCAGAAAAGCACGGCATTTCCGTCCTCTTCATCACCCATGACTTGGCTGCGGCGAGCTATTTTGCGGATAATATTGCAATTATGCGTTCCGGCGAGCTTGTTGAGCTCGCCCCATCCAAGCCGGAACTCTCCATTAGCTCCGACTATGGCAAGGCCCTGATTGCCACCAGCGATGTCCATGCCCGCGATGGTCACGGCCACCTCTACACCATGGATACAGTGGATGCATCCGATTTTCCATATAAGCCCGGTTATCGTTATATGGATCCAATTCGCGAAACCAGCACTGAACCTTTATTAGAGGTGCAAAATCTGGTTAAAAAATATAAAAAATCATGGCGCCGCCCAGAAACAACTGCAGTGAATAATATTAATTTAACTCTGCACCGCGGAGAGCGCCTCGGAATTATCGGTGGATCGGGTTCTGGAAAAAGCACCATATTAAAAATCATTGCCAATATTGAAAAACCCTCAAATGGTGAAATTAAATGGCATACTCCAAATAAACCGAAAATCTCTATGATTTTTCAAGATCCATATTCTTCTTTGGACCCACGTCGTACCGTTGGCGAAAGTCTCGCGGAGGCCCTTGGAGCAATGGATATGGTGCAGATAGCAGAGTCGCTCGAGAGTGTAGGGCTGGATTCACGTGCAGCATCTCGCTACCCACATGAGTTTTCTGGTGGCCAGCGACAACGCATCAGTATTGCTAGGGCGTTGATTAGCAATCCTGATATCATCCTCGCAGATGAAGCCGTTTCTGCGCTGGATGTGTCGATTCGCGCACAGGTATTGAACCTACTAATGGATCTACTTGATCAAAAAAATAGGCTTTTTCCTGCAAGTTTGGTTTTCGTTTCGCATGATCTTGAAATTATTAGTACAATAAGTGATAACGTAGCCATATTGAGGCAAGGACAGGTTGTTGAATATGGAACGGCACAGGCAGTTTTTAAACGTCCTGAGAGCAGTTTTACTCAAGAATTATTGGAAAGTAATTTTCCACAACTTAAGGTAAGATTGTTCTAGAAGTAATTTGAGCAGTACCCCTATCTATGTAAGTGACGCTTTGGGGCTTTCCCGGGGCAGAATTCGATAAAAGGAGTTAACGTATGGCAACACATCGTTCAGCCACACTTCGTGACGTGGCAGAGGAAGCTGGCCTTTCCGTCAGCACCATTTCTCGAGCACTCGCTGGTAACCCTGTCATTCCTGAGGAAACCCAGGAGCGCGCACGTAAGGCCGCAGCTAAGCTGAACTACCGCCCTAATGCACAGGCACGTGCTCTGCGTAGTGCCCGAACCAACACCATTGGTTTGATTGTTCCTAATATGCTTAATCAGTTCTTCGCTGAGCTGGCTACCTCCATTCAGAACAGTGCAGTGGATGCGTCCCTCTGCACCCTGATTGCCAGCACCAACGAAGATCCTGACCAGCTCAAGCGCGCACTTGAGGTTATGGAAGACCAGCGCGTAGACGGTCTGATTGTTGTTCCTCACGCAGGTGGCGAAGAGTATATTAATAACCTTCGTGCCAAGGGTGTTCCTATTATCCTTTTCGACCGCCATCTTGAGGGCTGCGATGCTCCAGCGGTTATTTCTAACCCAGAGCCTGGTCTCCGCGCCGCTATTACTCAGCTCAAGGAGAACGGTCACACCCGCATCGGTTATCTTGCCGGCCCAGATAACACCTCTACCGGTGTCGAGCGCCGTCAGACCGTCGAGGATCTCTGCAATGAGTTCGGTGGCCTGGACCTCGTCATCGCTGAGGGTGGCTACCTCCTCGAGGAAGGCTTCGAAGGCGCAGAGAACCTCCTTGATGCCAAGGTAACTGCTATTATCGCTGGCGACTCCATGATGACCCTGGGCGCTCTTCAGGCAGCTCACGGCCGTCAGCTGGAGATCGGCGAGGATATCTCCATCGTCGGTTTCGATAACTTCTTGAGCTTCCAGGTTCAGAAGCACCCACTGACTGTTATCGACCAGAATGTCGCACAGCTCGGCAAGACCTCCTTCGAGATTCTTCAGCACGGTATTAACCTTGCGCAGGAGCGTCGCCGCAAGGCAGGCCGTGGCCAGCCAATTCCTAACGACAATACTCCGGCAATCACCTCTCTGCCTACGAGCCTTGTTGTTCGCGATTCTATTGGTCCAGCCAAGAAGTAATCTTCGAATTTTGCTCGGTAGCTACTCCACGTAGTCATTACTGAGAGACCTCAAAGCCTCTGCCTTCGGGCAGGGGCTTTTGGCTATTGTGTAGTCTTTTTCGCGGTTGTACAATCGACTTATGGTGTTTGTTGGTATTCATCACTTCAATGAAGGCATCCGTGCACAATTGATGGATAGCCTCGAAGTACAGCTGCTGTTATCGGGCGTACAGAATATTCCCCGCGCTGAGGTTGAGACACGCGCTCGCCCACAAAGAACCAGGCTCAATAGCTACTTCTCCAGTTTGGAAGAGCTCTGCCTACTCACACTGGCACGTGGCCTCTATAGATGGACCAAGGAGATTGAGGAAGCAGTCTCCACCCGCATTACCCGTGAAGAATTCGCCCTCATTTTGGCTGAGCAGGCCGCTGAACGCTTACCCATATTGCGCCTTATGGGGGCGGATTTAACCTGCCTGGCGGATAAATCCGCCCCAGATATCATTGCTTTATACCAGCGCATTGAGGATGGGTTCTTTGCTGCCCTGCGCTTTGCCTTGCAGAGCCTGTCACGCCCATACCCGCCGGACCGCGCCATTCTGCTGGCCGAAGGTATCTATATTAACTTCTGCGGGGTGGCCAATATGTGCACTACTTCTGCCGAATTGCAGTTTGCTCGCCTACGTGCGAATTCCAAGCGGCGCCACCGTAGTTTAAAGGCAGCTACCCTCACTGCTCTCTGCATTACTCTCACGCTTCCATTTCCTGAGGAGACAGCATGATGGATGGAAATGCGCAGGTTGAGCTCTCCGCTGGCACAGCCGCATGGAGCTATTCTCCAGAGCCTTATTATGGCCATACTTTAGATTCCAACACACTTCAGAAAGTTGTTGATGAATCAATGAAGATTGGGATCAGTAGTTTTGACACCGCACTTAGTTATTCGCGCGGTGAATCCGAAAGAATTCTTGGCACGCTACTGGACTCCTACGCCCGCGAAGATGTTCACATATCAACTAAATTTAGTTCGTGGCTTCCCTTCGGTCCCGAAGAGGCTCTGGAGCAGAGTCTTGCCAATCTTGGCACTGACTACATTGATCTCTATTACTTACATGATGCTTCGGAAACTACCGACTTTTTGCATCGCATGATGCCCTTTTTAGAATCGGGTGTTATTCGTGCAATAGGGCTAAGTAATCATTCTTTTGCACAGGTGAAGGAAGCTCAAAGGCACTTGCCGATTGCTGCGGTTCAAAATCATATTAGTCCGCTCTACCAGAGGTCTATATCTTCCGGCCTGGTGAATTATTGCACTGAGCATGATATTGACTTGCACGCATATATGCTCCTGGAACAGGGTGCTTTAGGCGGAATTTATGGACCCCAGCATCCCTTCCCCAAAGGTTCTTTTCGCGATACGCACTACGGCGCTCATTGGGCAGAAATCCTGCCACTAGCGGATGCCATTGGTGAAGTGGCTTCACAGTTCGCAGTTTCTCGAGCTGCCGTCCTTGCTGCATGGGCAGTCTCCTTGGGTATCCGCCCAATTATTGGCGCAACCAAGCCGGGCCAGCTAACGGAAATTACAGAAGGCATACATGCCATCAGCCCCGCTGCAATTGAAGAGCTATCGCGAGTCTTCAGTGCAGCAGGGCTGGAGATTGCTACGGGCTGGGAGGGCCTGAGTTAGTTTAGAGGTCGGCCTTCTCAATGAGGGTACGGATAATGCCGTCACCGTTATGGCCAATGCCATCATGCTGATATTCATTGGTGATGTGCAGCCTAATATCGGCAAAGGCCTTGGCGGTTTGGCGGGATAGGTCGAATGGGACAAAGATATCATCCACATAGACTGCGGCCGCCACAATTGCGCTAGAGTCGCCGAGTGCATCCGCATTGTAGAGCTCTGGCCAGTCTTCCTTCGATGCCAGTTCAAATGCGACATCACGGAATGGCTTCAGCGCAGGATCTTCAATGAACTGCCATGGATAAATATGCTCACCGGTCATGTAGTACTTGGAGCTTGTATCCAATGGGTCTGCATCTTCAGCAAATCCGTCAATCTCTGCGCGTAGCCTATGGGCTGCCCAGTTGGTTGCACTGCCCTGCCCGTAGATTGCCTCATGGACTGCAGCGTAGAGAGGACCACGCGCATAGCTAAGCTGTGCGCCCACTGCGCTGAGAAACTCCCCGCTGAGCTTAGTGCCAACTTCACGGCCGCCAGCGAATGGTGCTTCCAGCAAATAAGCCAGGGCTTCCATGCCGATCCCACGGCCAAGATTAATGCCCAGCATGCGGAAGCGCCGAGAGGTGAGCCTCTCCCCTGTTGGTAGGAATTCTTCGTGGGTGTCCAGGTGGTGCGCGATGCGGCGAATCTGGTCCTCTACCCCGTAAAACTTGCGATAAAAGAGCTTTGAGCGTTCCTCCACCATGGCATAGGTGTGGGTATAGATTTCTTCAATCTCATTGAAGGCACCTGGAATACCACCGGTGAGGAATGCCCGGTCCACATTATGTGGGTACATGCTCAAGTAGGTGGTGATACAGAAACCACCGAAGCTCTGGCCGAAGAGATTCCAGCGGTCTACCCCGAGCTCTTCACGGATAAACTCGAGGTCCCTGGCGATATTATCAGCACGGAGGCGGGAGAGGTGCCAGGTGGTGATGAGCTCTGGGGTGGTTTCATCTACGCGGGTGGAGCGGCCAGTACCACGCTGGTCGAGCAGGATGACTCGGTAGCGCTCGAGGAATGGCTTTAGCCAGCCGTTATAAGAGGTTGGTCGTGGGGATGGGAAGCCTGGACCGCCTTGGAGGTAGACCAGGTATGGCTTGTCCTCATTGCCCTGGTAGTAGATTTCACGGGCATAGAGATCCATGAGGAGACTATTCTGCTCGGAATAGTCCCAAGGAACTGTAAATTGCAGGTTTCGACTAAGGATTTTCATACCTGCTATTTTACCGAAGTATCGGTAGCACAAGCAGCAATGATACCCACCCAGATTAGGTAGACGGTTGGCATAATGATCATCCACGGTGCACGCTCAGCATAGGAGATAGATTCCGAGAGAATCACACCCCATTCAGGGCTATCATGGGGTGCGCCAACACCGAGAAAGCCCAGGCCAGCAATGGCAAGTGAGTTGTGAGCGATACGGGAACCGCCGTGGCGGACCAATGCGGGCACAAGGCTTGGAAGCACATGATTACGGAGACGCGAGATTGCGCTCTCCCCGTGGTCGAGGCCCCATTGGTAGTATGCGGATTCGCGTACCGCACGAGCAACACCAATGCCGTGCAAGGTCAGTGGAATCCAGGCAACAAGGATGACTGCCATTGCTGCTGTGAGGCTGGAGCCAGACATCATGCCGGCAAGGAGCAAACCAAGCAGCACTGCGGGGATAGCATTAAATGCTTGGGCGATGCGCTCAATATAAGGGCTGAGTGTCCCGCTGAGAGACAATAGGAAACTAATGAGCACACAGATGACGGTTACCAAAACACCGGCACCGACGGTATAGAGGAAACCATGGGCGATGCGCTCAAGAATGTCACGGCCCAGCTGGTCAGTACCAAACCAGTGCTCCATGGAAGGAGACTGAAGGCGATTCTGCGCATTAATTGCTGCACTACCCCGGAAGTAGCCATAGATGAGTGGCAGTAGTGGGAGTGCGAGGAAAATCCAGCCCCAGCGAAGACGCGGAAGTGCACGTGCACGCAAAGATGCAGTGCCATTTGTCATATCTGTTTTGAGCAGGCTGGCTATGCTGCCAACAATAATGCCAAGGGCAAGAACAAATAGAGTGATGACCTGGAGGACTGGAAGGTCTTGGTTAAGGGCTGCAGTGAGTGCCGCCGAACCCATGCCGTGAATATTGAAGGTCTTTTCAACCAGTACGGTGGATGCCAGTAGGCCCACGAAGAAAATAGCAACCTGAGGTACGAGGATGCTTAGTGTTTCGCGAATAATCGCACGAGCAATGGCTGCTGGCGGGAAGCTATTGACACGCCAATTGTGCACCCATTCGCGTTGCGCAACTTCATCCACGCTAATAAGTGCCACACGGCCAAGCAGACCACCGGCAGGAATAGCGAGGGCTAAAACTGGACCAATGCTGAGCCCGGTGGCAGCAATAAGCCCAAAGTGCAGAGCAAAGATAATTGCGATACCCACTGCCAGCACGAATTCCGGAATGGAGCCAATAATCGCAACCGGCAGGATGTGCCAGGTGCGGCTGTGGCGGCCACGAATAATGGAGCGGATTCGTGGAATCACAATCAGGATAGCAATGGCAACGGCAATCAGTGTGGCACTGCCGGCAAGAATTAGTGTGCTGCCGAATCCACTGAATGCGACTTCATAGGCGCTACGACCGGAATCGACCCAGCTTTGCCCCATATTTCCCGTGAGGATTTGTTTAATAGCTTCCCCTGCATTTGAGGGGAGGTTGAGTTCGGTTCGAAGCGCCTCCAATGTTTCGGCATCGGGGGCACGCTCCGCCTCACGGGATCGCAAAACCATCATCGCCAAGTCCCTATTGCCAATAAATGGCAAGCTGGCGACGGCAATTACAGCCAGCAGCAGAAGGACTGGGATGGTGGCTAAGCGGGTGATATTACTCAGTTTCATTAGTGATGAAGAGTCGTTCGAATGGGTCGAGTTCAAGGTTCTTGAGGCCTGTAGAGCGGGCAATCAGGCTCTGGTTCACTGCGATTGGGACGACAGCATTATCGGCGATAATATCGGCGCCAATGCTTGCTGCATCCATGTAGCGGAAGTCCGTATTAGCCTCCTGGGCTGCGTCGCTAATACGGGCATCAATGGCAGCATTGCAATAGCGCGCCAAATTATAGGAGCCATTGCAAGAGAAGTCAGTGCCAAGGTAGCTCACTACGTCGCCGGAATTGAGCTGGTAATTACGGCTGCCGATAATAATGTCGAAGTCGCCAGCAAGCATGCGTGGTTCCTGGGTCTTATAGTCAGCAACAGAAATATTGACGGTGTAGCCAACGGTGCGGAGCTGCTCTGCAACGAGGGATGCTACCTCACCGAGCTCGGCACGGTCGGTATATGTACCAATAGTGATTGGTTCAGTAGAAGCCTCTTCAGCAATTGGGGCCGAGGTGATGGTGCCAGTTGGGGTGCGGAAGGCATTCCACTGAGCAGCAGGATTGAACAGACTCTTATCTGCGGAGCTCGCATGGCCCTCATAAACACTCGCGATAATGGAATCACCATCAATAATGCCAGCTGCGCGGGCACGCTGGCTTGGGTCACTAAAGACACCACTAGCAGTATTGAAATAGGCCATGGTCATACGAGGAATGTCATAGGCCTCGAGAGTATACTTATCCAACTGCTCCAGCTGGTTTACTGGTGCAGCGGTAATAGCACTGACCTCACCGGAGCGCAGCGCATTGGCACGCGTGGTGCCATCAGTGATGAATTCAGCAGTATAGTGATCCAGCTTCGCCTTGCCATTCCAATAGCTATCGTAGGCAGTCAATTCTGCCTTGCTATTGTCAAAGGAGGTCAAGGTAAATGGGCCGGTACCGGTGTTATCGGAAGCCAAAATCACTGTACCTGGATCGGAGAAACGCTGGGCCAAAATAGGATCAGCAACATCACTGGTCACCTCAACGAGGTAATCAGAAATAGCGGTGAAGGTCAGATTATTCTTACCCAAACCGGCCGGACGAGCGCTCGCGTTATAGGCATTATTCAAGGATGCGACAACAGCCTGGGCAGTAACCTCATCACCGTTTTGGAATGTGGCGCCCTCACGCAGAATAAACCGGACAGTACGAGAATCGAGAGTTTCAAAGCTCTCAGCCAACCAAGGCTGAGGAACACCATCGGCATCCAGCTTAACCAGGGTCTCACCAATACCAAGGCGAGTCAGATACGTCGCATCATCCGAATATGGGGAGAAGGAGGCAACTGGGGTAAAAGGGAAAGCAATAGCAATCTCATCCGTGCCCTTATTTCCACAGGCAACAAGGCCAAAGCTAAGAGCAGCAACAGAACCAACGAGGGCAAAAATCTTACGCATGAATTCTCCTTCTAGACATGCTCACGGCCGAAAGACCTAAAACGAGGGTTAGGAACAACCACGGCAGAACCGAGTTATTCATGGTCGAATCAAAAATCCAACCGACAACAGCAGAAACAATCAACACGGCAAGGCCGCCCACTGAATTCAAGAAACCAAAATAGGTTCCAAGATGCTGCTCCCCTGCCAAGTGACCAACACAGTCACGAGCAATAGGGATAGCAATCATCTGGCCAGCATGCAAGAGAATCAGCATACCGATCACCGAAATATATGGAACGACAGTACCTTGGAAGAGCGCGACAAATAAGAAAGCCACACTCTGCAAGCCAAAGCCCAGAACCAGGCAGGTTCGCTTGGACATGTGCCTCGACAATACCGTCACCGGATATTGGAAGAGGCACACAAATACACTGGCGAAAATAAAGAAGACCGCCACAGTCTCCTCGCCACCACGGCCCATTCGCTCAAGCTCATGCGGCATAGCCAAATACTGCATGTTATAAGCAACAAGGCTGGTGGAATAGGCCAAAGCGAAAAGCAGGAAGCTGCGATTCTTCAACACATGCTTATAGCCAGCAAGCACCGAGGCCTTCTTCTCAGTACGCACCGCCGGAATAATCAACGCATGCCCGAGGAAGAGCAAACCAAAGATACCTGCAGCAACAAAGCAGGCCTTATTGAAACCAAATGGAATAATGATGGCGCCAAGAACAGGGCCAGTCAGAGCACCAATACGCCCCACAGTCGTATCCAAAGCAAAGACACGAGCACGGGGCATAATGCCCTGCTCCTCAGCTTGCTTGCCACTAAAAGCCAGAGCAGCATCGGCAGCCGGCGAGAACAAAGCCGCAGCAAAACCAATCAAAACTACACCAGCAATAATCCACGGCACAGAAGTCGACAAACCGGTGACAATAAAGCCAGCAACTCGAATCGCAATACCGATGAGCAGAATTGGCTTCACACCAAATTTGTCAGCCAAGCCACCACCGATAAAGAACAGGCCCTGCTGGGTAAAAGTACGCAAACCCAGAACAAAACCCACCATGGCAGCTGTAGCCCCAAGGCTGTCACTCATATACACAGCCAAGAATGGGACCACCAGATAGAAGCCCACATTAAACATCAGCTGCGTAAGCAGTAGCAGCTGCACAGAAGCAGGAAGCTGCAGCATCGCAGGCTTCTTCGAAGTCTTTTCCACTGCACTCAATTCTTTATCAACATCAGTATTTGCCACTACACTGCCCTCCCTTCAAGCTCCAGATACGCACCAACCAAGCTGCGCCGGGCTGGGATTGCGTTAGAGAGTTCCCACAGCTCCTTACCGTGTCCATGCTCTGAAATGAGGCCGATATTCTCCCCGTCCTTCTCAATGAAGAACCAGTCATCTGCCCATTCAACTGCATAGTCAAGATTGTGGGTCACCATAATGACCGGACTAGGCATTTGTCGGAGATAGTCAGCCACTAGTGCGGCTGTCTCCTGATCAAGGCATGACAATGCCTCATCAGCCAAGATGGCCTTGGCGCCGGTGGCAACAGCACGTGCCACAGCTACACGGGCACGCTGACCACCGGATAGCTGGCCTGGCTTTTTATCAAGCATGGAAGCATCCAAGCCCAAAAGGCTGAGCTGGTTTTCATCCAGGGTGCCAGTGGCGTTGATAATGCGACGGCAAGAAATGTGCGGATTCAGACTTGCATCAATGTCCTGTGGAATGAGTGCAGTGCTCCACGCTGTTCCTAGTTCGCCCTTGCGTAGTCGGTTCAGCAAGGTACTCTTACCTGCACCAGAGCGCCCGATGAGAGCAATATTGCGCTGGGCAGTCAAGGCTTGGAGAAACTCGACAGTCTTAGGCATGTGCAGCCTCCCAACTTGGGTAATACTGTGCAACACCATCTGCGCTAAAGCTCAGCACCGTGTCACAGAGGTAGTGCGCTGCCGCATGATCATGCGTAATAAAAAGAACAGTGAGTTCACCAGCAATAGATTTAATGATTCGCAGAATCTCCAGAGTGGTCTCGGTATCAAAACTCGAGGTCAACTCATCGATGCATAGGAGACTTGGCTTTGCTGCAAAACAAATTGCTAGAGCCACACGAGCCCTTTCACCACCGGATAGCTGCGATGGAAAACGGCCGGAATACTCAACTGGCAGCTGCACCTTTTCCAGTAGGGCTGGCACCTCGGTGCGTGGAGCACCTGCAAGTTCCAAGTGGCGTGCAACAGTAACGCGTGGATTCAGATTGCCAAAATGGTCCTGCCCAACCCAGGCACACTTTCCTGTATTAGTAGTCCATTCGCCGGTGATGGTCGCATCGAGTGTTTCCCCAAGAACAAGGGTGGAGAAAGTACTTTTGCCGGAGCCTGAGGGGCCGATGATGGCCAGCCGGTCGCCTTTCTTAATGGTGAATGCTGGAATCTGGATCCTATGGCTAAGCTCGCCATCCTGGTTCGCAGCTTCCCGGGTGCGGTAGGAAATTACGCATCCCGATGTCTGAAAGACGTCCATGGCCTCCTCAAATGCCCAACATGAAAATGAATGCCAATAAAACATGATACATAAAGTTGTGCAATTTTCATAAATAGAACTTTGCAAACCGGCCACATAGTGCATGAAATTATTAAGCACAGAAACCCTACAGAAACCTCTCAGCGAACTTGCTAGTGCTTCACTCTATCTACTCAGTTCGGGCTCTTAAGATGATATTCATCAAGTTCCCCAACGGAATGAAAGGTTCACGATATGATTACTAATAAGTTTTCCAAGAAGGCTCTGAAGGCCGCTCTCTACAGCGGTGCAGCTGCAGTTGCTATCGCCGGCCTAGCCGCATGTTCCTCGGGTGAAAGTTCTTCCACTGCGACCTCTACCTCTACCGTAGCTACTTCCACAGCTACCTCCACCACTCATACCTCCAGCAGCTCCTCCTCCAGTAACGCTGCTGCCCCAGTTCAGCCTCAGCTTCTCACTGAAGCTCAGATTGCTACCCTAGCTACCAAGCTTGGTGTTAGCGAGGATGAGTTGAGCGAGGCTATTGCCAATGCAGCCCCAGGCGGCCCAGGTGAGGGTAGCCCTGGTGGCGGCGGTACTCCTCCTACCGGTGAGCCACCAGCTGGTGCTCCGGGTGACGGCCAGGCCCCACCATCCGGTGCTCCGGGTGATGGTCAGACTCCTCCATCTGGTGCACCAGGCCAGGGTGGCCCAGGTGGCGGTGGCTTTGAGGCCGACTTGGCTGCTTCCATCGCATCTGACCTCGGTCTCGATGAGGCAACCGTCTTGGCTGCACTCCAGGAGGTGATGGGCTCTTAATTCCACTTCTCCATATTTAGTTTCTCCATAACTCCTCTCCAGTTGCAAAATGGCGGGGCCACTCTAGGTGGTCCCGCCATTTTTTATGCTTTGGTGGCTTATTCGGTCATTGCACCAAGTTCCATCCACTGAAGCTCTAGTTCGTCAATGGTATCTGCTAGCTCAGAGCGCTTGGCCGATAGCTCTGTCAGTGCACCAATATCATCACCCTTGGTTGCCATCTCCGCATCGACCTTTTCGATATCGGCACGCAGCTTATCCATCTTGCGCTCGATGGCCTGCATTTCCTTCTCTACCTTGCGTAGTTCGGCACCGCTCAAACCAGAGGTGGACTCTGCCTGTGCAGCCTCCGCCTTCGGTGCTGGCGCTGCAGCTGCATCTTCCTGGGCGGCGAGCTGTGCACGTCGAGTTAGATACTGCTCAATGCCGCCAGGTAGGTTGGTCAGCTTTTTATCGCCAAAGAGCGCCCAGGTGGAATCACAGATGCGCTCAATCAGATAGCGGTCGTGGGAGATAACCACGAGCGTGCCTGGCCACTCATCAAGGAGGGACTCGAGTTCCTGCAGGGTATCAATGTCCAGGTCATTGGTCGGCTCATCAAGCAAGAGCACATTAGGCTCGGACATGAGGATACGGGTTAGCTGGAGGCGGCGGCGCTCACCACCGGAGAGATCACCAACAGGAGTCTTCTGGCGCTTAGGGCTAAAACCAAGTCGCTCAGCAAGCTGGGATGCAGAAAGCTGCTTCTTGCCAAATTCAACATAGCTAGCTACTTCTTGGACGGCTTCAAGCAGTCGCAGATTCGGGTCGAGGTCATCCAATTCCTGACGCAACCATCCCAGACGCACAGTCTTGCCCTGCGTACGGGTACCTGCTGTAAGTGGGTAGTCGCCGGCAATAGTGCGCAGCAAGGTGGTTTTACCGGAGCCATTCACACCAACCAAACCAACGCGCTCGCCCGGCGCGATAAGCCAGGTGAGGTCTTCAACCAGTGGCCTGCCGTCTGGTGTGGAGATGCTTGCATCGACTAGGTCGATGACTTTCTTGCCCAGGCGCTGCTTGGAGAATGCCATCAGCTCAACGGTATCGCGAGGCGCAGGCACATCAGCAATGAGTGCTTCAGCAGCTTCTACGCGGTAGCGTGGCTTGGAGGTTCGTGCGGGTGCACCGCGGCGTAGCCATGCCAATTCCTTACGTGCGAGGTTTTGCTTGCGCTGCCATTCTGCACTGGCTTGGCGGTCACGCTCTGCCCTGGCGAAGGTCCAGTCGTTATAGCCGCCTTCGAAAATATCGACGGTGCCATCATGGACTTCCCAGGTCAGGGTGGCGACTGTGTCGAGGAACCAGCGGTCGTGGGTAACCACGACGACTGCCATTTTATTTTCCAGCAGGTAGTCGGCGAGCCATTGGACGCCTTCGACATCGAGGTGGTTGGTTGGCTCGTCGAGGACGATGAGGTCGAGGTCGCGAACTAGTGCTGCAGCCAGGTTGACGCGTCGGCGTTCACCACCGGATAGTCCACCAACTTTTTTCTCAAGGTCTTCAATTCCTAGACCATCGAGTACCTTGCGTACCTTTGGGTTGGATGCCCATTCGTAGGTTTGGAGGCCGAGTGGTTCGACTACTACCTGGGCGATGGTGTGCTCGGGGTTGAGTTCAGCGCGCTGGGTTACTACGGCCATGCGCAGGTCGTTGAGGTGGGATACGCGACCTTCATCGGGTTCTTCGATTCCTGTCAGGATTTCGAGCAGTGTGGTTTTGCCGCCACCGTTGAGGCCGACGACGCCGACGCGGTCCCCTGTTTGAACACCGAGGCTTACTTTATCCAGGAGTGTTTTGAGCCCGAAGGACTTTGAGACATTCTCGAGATTAATGAGGTTTGCCATTAGTGTTTTCTAGTCTGCCTTTACTTGGTCGAGGTAGCGGCCATAGCCTTGTTCGATCATTTCTTCGTGTGGTACGAAGCGCACGCTATTGCCACGTACGTGGAAGCTATTGACGGAATTATCGTCATTGAGCTGGGCTACGCCAATATAGATTGTAGATTCGGGGATGAATACGAGGTAGGCGTTCTTCTTTGGCCCCTTGTACCCTGCTGCGAGTGTCATCTCGTCTGGGTTGATTGGGCGCTTAAATACGAGGTTGCCTAGTTCGTCTTCCATCCTGTGCTTGGTGCCGAAGAGGGCTTTGCCGGTGATGATATCGACAAAGACGCCTGGACGGTAGTCGCCTAGGTATTCTTTGCCGGCGTGGAAGCTGGTTGCTTCTGGCTGGATGCAGATGAATTGGCGGTGGTTGAGGTTGTAGATTGCTTCGATGTGTCGCTCACGCTGTGTGGCTTCCTCGAATTTATAGCGGAAGATGTGGCAGTGCGCATCTGGGTTTTCATCCAAGTAGTCTTGGTGATATTCCTCTGCGGTGTAGAAGTTTTTGAGCTCAGATACTTCGATGAGTGGTTCTTCGTTATATACCGCTGTGAGGCGCTTATAGACCTTGTCGTAGACGGCCTTCTGTTCTGCATCGGTCCAGAACATGCCGCTTCGGTACTGGTAGCCCTCGTCTGGGCCCTGCTTGTTATAGGAATATGGGTCGATGGTGTCTACGAGCATGAGGGCAAGCTTGTAGAGGGTCGTCGCATCCTCATCGTAGGTAATGCATAAGGTCTCAATGGCCTTGACTTTACCTGCACAAATATCCTTATAGGTTGGGTTTGCCTTGCGGCTTTGGGCGTAGCCGACCTCCGTGTCGATTACGCCGGTTAGTCCCTTAAAGAACTTTTCGACGCCCCAAAAGCAGCCACCTGCAAAATAGGCTTTCTTAGCTACCACTTCGTACACCATCCTTCTCTGTGTGTGCGGCAAATGCAGTTATGCCCTTGTTTTTGAAGCTTTCTACTAGATTAGCTGCTGCGTCTTCATTGGATACAAGGAAGATGCAGGTTGGGCCGGAACCGGAAATCATGGCACGCATAGCACCATTGTTTTTACCGAATTCTAGTACTTCAGAGAGCTCTGGCCTGAGGGCCAAGGCTGGTCGCTCAAGGTCATTGGCCATGAGCTGGGCAAGTTGGAGTACGCTGCCTTCGTAGGTTGGTGCGTGGAAGGCTCTGTCGAGCGTCTCACGATACACATTGCCCATGGTCATGTGCATGAATGCTTCATGGGAGATATTCATCTCATCAAACTTGCGGAATACTTCCGGGGTAGACAGTCCTGTGTCGGAGACTGCGACAACCCAGTGGTATGTATTTGGGCAGGGCTGTGCTTCGAGGATTTCACCGCGACCGGTGCCGTATTGGGTGCCACCGACTACGCAGAATGGGATGTCACTACCCAGCTCGGCGGCAATTGCGCATAGTTCTTCTTCGGTCTTATTAAGACCGTAGATGTCATTGGCGGCTTTGAGTCCAGCTGCACAGTCTGCAGAGCCACCAGCCATGCCACCAGCTGTTGGGATGCCCTTCTCGATGTGGATATCGAGGTAGAACTCTGGTTCTGGGTTAATGCGCTCGAGTGCGCGGATGAGGAGATTCGAGGAATCTGTTGGAACATTAGCAGCATCAAGGCCGCTGACTGTCAGCACATGGGCTTGGCCTTCATTGGGGCTAAAGCTAATGGTGTCATGCAGGCTAATGCTCTGGTAGATGGTTTCAATCTTGTGGAAGCCATCCTCGCGGGCAGGACCAACGCCCAATACGAGGTTTATTTTGCCAAAGGCAGTGTAGGTACGGGTGGTCATTAAGATTCCACCTCAACCATGGCTAGTTTATGGAAGTCCTCAATACTGAGCTTCTCACCACGTTCGGTGATTGGAATACCAGCCTGGTTGAGAATATATTCGGCCTGCTCTGCCCCACCGCATACGCCAGAGAGGGATGCGCGGAGGGTTTTACGGCGCTGAGCAAAGGCAGCGTCGATAAGCTCAAAGATGCGCTCACGTGGTGCAGTCCATGGGCTTTCCTTGTAGCGGTCAATGGCCACCAAACCGGACTCGATCTTTGGTGCTGGCCAAAATACATTCTTGCCAATCTTGCCGGCCAGGGAGACTTCGCCATAGTAGGAGGCCTTGAGGCTTGGTACACCGAAAATCTTGGAGCCTGGCTTGGCTGCGAGACGTTCCGCCACCTCGAGCTGCACCATCACGAGGACTCGCTCGATGCTTGGGAATTCCTCCAGGAGGTGCAAAAGCACGGGAACGGAGACATTATATGGGAGGTTGGCAACCAGGGCACGTGGCTCGGTTGGAATGTCTTGCTTATTTACAAGGAGGGCATCCTTGTTGATTACACGAAGATTATCAGCAAAGGCAGGGGCACGATTAGCCACTGTTTCAGGCAGCTTAGTAGCAAGGCGTGGGTCAATCTCGACTGCGGTCACGCTCTTGGCGGTATCCAAAAGTGGAAGGGTGAGGGAGCCAAGGCCTGGCCCCACCTCGATTACGGGCACAGAAGAATCAATATGCGCCTCTGCCACAATGCGGCGCACAGTATTAGGGTCATGAACAAAGTTCTGCCCTAGCTTCTTTGTTGGGCGGAGGTCGAGCTCTTCCGCTAACTGCCTAATTTCTACTGGTCCAAGCAACTGTGCTTTATCAATGCCACTCATCATGTTCTAGTCTAGTGTGTGCTTGGTGTAGATAAAAAAGTAACCGCGCCGAAGCGCGGTTACTAGAAAGTTCAAGACTGAAATTTTAGACAGTCTCAGCAACACCGTTGTAGATCTTGCGGTTACATACGAGGAAGACCACGAGACCAACAACGACAACGCCCGCACCGATGGTGAGGAGGTTAGCGTAGTTAGCAGCGTCACCGGTAACGCCCACGAGGGAGCTGCCGGCGAAGGTGCCCTTGCCCATCCAGGTACCGAACAGTGCAATACCGATGGATGCGGTGACGTTCATGAAGAGGTCGTTCATACCAACACCACGGCCGGACTCTTCCTGAGGAAGGGTGTCCAGAACGGTGGAGACTACTGGGGAGTACATGGTGCCGCAGCCTGCATAGAAGATGCAGCCGAAGACGGTCATCACGACGAAGCCAGAGTTGATGGTGAAAGCGGCACCGAGGAAGCCAATGATCATGAGCGAAGAAGCGCAGATGATGGCGGCCTTGCGACCAATCTTGTCAACAATCCAACCGGAGCTAGTACCGAAGATGGCAGCAATCACGAAGGCCCACACAATGTGAGTGGAAACCTGGGAGGTGGTCATGCCATATACGCTGCCGCCAACCGCGTTGAAGATTGGGGACATGCAGTAGTTGGTGAAGTAGAACAGGATGATGAGGCTGATGCCCATGATCCAACGGGAGTTAGCAAAGAATGCTGGGGTGATGAATGGGTGTGCAGCCTTGCTGATGTATACCGCGAAGACGATGAACAGCAGGATGGAAATGCCAAGCAGGGACCACTTCATGTAGGAGAAGAAGAGAGTCAGGAAGGCAATTGCCAAGCCGAAGAGGCTGATACCCAACCAGTCGACCTTCTCGCTCGCTGCCTGACGGTCTGGGAGACCCTTGAGCAGGGATGGGAGGAAGACGATGGTGATGGCAGGAATAAGGAAGAGATACTGCCAGTGGATGGAGCTGAGCATACCTGCAGCGAACACGCCGATGGAGGCGGAAAGCTGGTAGCCCGCGGTGAAGAGACCGAAGAAGATGACCTTGAGTTCTGGCTTGAGGTACTTCGTTGCAATAACGAGGTAGACAGAACCAGCAACCTGCTCACCTGCGGTCTGCAGGATACGGGTTACGATAACAACCCACAGATTAGGCTCCATATAAAAAGTCGCCACGAAGCCACCGACCGAACCCACGAAGAGGGTAATCAAGCCAATAACGACGAGGCGCTTAAGAGATACGAAGTCACCGAGTGAGCCATAAATAAAGCACACAATACCCAGCACAATACTAGGGAATGCAGTGATGAGTGAAGCCTGGTGTGGTGCACCAACATCGGCACCAACCTGTTCAAATACCAAGTTGAAACCCTGGAGACACAGGGTTCCCAAGATGAAGATGACGAGCAGCATAAGCAGCGCTCGTACCACCTTCGCGTTGTCCATAGTTTGAGTCATAGATGCCCTTGTTTATTCCAATATGACGATGTGTATTAGAGAATGCGTGAAATGCGAGTCATGAACTCACGCAAAAAGCGTAACACATCAACATCGACAGCTACTAACACATTTTTCTCGGAATCGTTGAGGCGAGGGTGGTCACCGATTGTACGGCCACGAGTAGCACCTTCGAGGTCAACAGAGAGATTCATACGGTGGGTGGTCACCAAGCTTGGGTCCACAGCCACTGCTACTGCCAGTGGGTCGTGCAAGCCACAGCCGCCAAGGTGTGGTGCGGTGGTCTCATATGCCTTGATGTAGTAGTCGGTCATATCGGCGAAGAATTCACCTGCAGGGGTACCAAGTTCACGCCACTGCGCGGTTTCCTTCTTAGTCAGCAGAGTCTGCAGGGTGACATCCAGACCGATGACGGTGATTGGTGCACCGGAGCGAAGCAGGTAGTCAGCTGCCTCTGGGTCCTGGGAGATATTAGCTTCGGACCATGGGCTTACATTGCCGTGGACGGTAACTGCGCCACCCATGAGGACAATATTGCCAATCTTCTTGGCAATAGATGGGTCCTTCTTCAGTGCTGCAGCGATATTGGTCATTGGGCCGGTTGGCACATAAACCAAGTCCTCACCGTAGGTATTGATGGCTTCAATCAGGAAGTCAACAGCGGCGGTGGATTCTGCCTCGCGGGTTGCGTCTGGGATTTCGCATTCGCCAATGCCGTTCTCGCCGTGAATGAAGGCGGAGATTGGCTGGACTTCAAAGGAGTCCTTGGCCAGTGCATGTGATAGGCCCTCATAGACCTTCACATCAGGGCGATTGAGCAGTTCAGTGATGGCGAGGGAGTTACGCACACCCTGCTCCACCAAGACATTGCCGTAGGTACCGGTAATAGCAATTAGTTCAACTTCTGGGCTGCCCACTGCATAAGCAATGGCGAGAGCATCATCGATGCCCGTGTCCAGGTCTAGGATCATCTTTTTCGTCATAAACCAATAATAGACAAAAATACCGATACACCATAGAGTGTATCGGTATTTTTTGAGCTAATTGGTCGATTAACGAAGACCAAGCTTAGAGGTGCAAGATGGCCATGCGCCCCAACCCTGAGCGGCCTGAACCTTCTCAGCGATAGCAATCTGCTGCTCGCGGGTTGCCTGGTTAGCGGTGGAGGCGTACTGTCCGCCACCATAGGCAAGCCAGGTGCCTGGGTTGAACTGGAGGCCACCATAGTAGCCGTTACCGGTGTTGATGGACCAGTTGCCGCCAGCCTCACACTGAGCGAGAGCGTCCCATACGGAACCGCTAGCTACGGAAGCTACAGCAGCAGCTGGAGCAACCTTGGTGCCACGACGGATGGTCGCAGGGGTTGCTGGGCTAACAATAGCCTCGTTGATGACGGTGCTTGCCACCTGAACGCCATTCTCATAGCGAACATTGGAGGTGATTGCACGGGTACCAGAGGTAGCTGGAACCTCAGTCACCTGGGTGCCACGGTCCATCTCTGGGTCATCAATGTAGGTTGGGTCTACATTGTAGGTCTCATCGGTGGTGACAGTCTCATTGTCAACCTTCACCACGGTGATCTGCATGCCGCTGGTTGGAACAGCATTTGGATCTGGGGTGATGATGTCATCATCGTCGGTGACATAGCCACTGCGGGTGAGCAGGTCACGAACGGTGTCGGCAGCTGCAACAACTTCACGGGTACCGCTCTGGTCGGTAACAGTTACGTCCTTAGCGGTAGTAACGCTGAGGTTGAAGCCTGCGTCAGGAATCTTTGTGTCGCCAGTTGCAGAGGTGACGTCATTATCGCTGGTGCCAACGCCGAGCTGGTCAAGCAGCTCGTCAACGGTCAGCGCGGTGGTGTCAATGGTCTGAGTCTGGCCGTCGACGGTAACCGCAACTGGGCGGATATTACGCACGGTAATCGCTGCGTTATCGCCAATGCGGCTATCGAGGCTTGGTACCACCACAGCGGTTGGGTCAACATTGACGCCAGCCTGCTTCAGCGCATCGCCGACGGTCATCGACATGGTAGCCAGACGAATCTGCTGACCATTGGCGTCGATGGTGACGTCCTTCTTCGTGAGCACTGCAAGGCCACCGCCCACGAGGAGGGTGGTCAGCATCGTACCAGTTGCCATACGCAGTGGTACGGAGCGAGTGCCATTAAGTCGATGGAGATGCGACTTCTTGTGAATAGCCAAGATTATCCAATCTCTTTGGTTTCAAACGGATTAAATATAACAATAAGATAACAGCCGGATCCTGTCGAGATGCCATGCCGGGTAGTGTAATAACACCCGCAACATCAACCACTGGATTAACTAACATGCAGGTATTTTAGGCAGATCGTGTTCTTCGTCACACAACACGCCGATCCCGTAACGCCTGGCTACTATCTGTTTGTTACCGTTCCGTTACTTTCTCTTCGGTTCATTACTTATATATAAAGTATGCTACTCCCCCACTTTTAGAACACTCTCGCCATAACATCACCATATACATACAGTATTTATAAGATTCCCTGTGAAGCCCTTCGCCTGATGCACATTTCAATTTCTCTGACAAGGAAAATCAGGGGTGATCATGATCTCATTTTTGGGACAAGAATAAACTTCGCAGCTAGCGCCCACATTGTGGGTTTTCCAACAGCCAATGTCCGAAAAATCACCATTGATATCGAGTAAAACTGGCGGTAGAGTCAATTGCATAATTAGTCGTGGGGGCCACTAATTCGGGGCTCCCGACCCTACCATCAAAGAAGGAGTCGATTGCCGATGTCTAACCTCAACGTCGTCAATCAGTGCCGCCGAGAGGACGGCACTTTAGATATGGAGCTTGCTATGGCTTCACTCGATGAATTCGAGCGCGCCATCGCAAGTGAAATCTCAAAGATCGACAAGGATGAGCGCAAGGAGCTCAGCAAAAATTATGGCTGGTCTGCTGCGCGTCTAAACAAGCTTGACGTGCTTGATCGTCTGAGTCGAGAAACCAAGATCCGCAAGGCTCTGGAAAATAATGTGATCAGCAATGAGCAGCTCGCGTTTATTTTCAAGAAGAGCGTGAAGTTTGTTCAGATGCAGGACCGCGTGCGTTATGTGCGCCGTGTTGTTGCTCAGGTCGAGCGCACTGGTGCGACTACCCAACCTGAGGTCGCCGCCATCTGTGCTGAGTTTCTTGAAACTTTCTATAAGCAGGTTGAACTGCGAGAAAGCAAGGTTCGCCCTTCCAGCACCGGCCACTTTGAGCCAGTTGAGAACGGCGAAACTGTCACCTTCCCTGTCACCATCGCCAAGAGTCGTTATGAGACTCTCTGCGCGACGATGGAAGTTATCTTCGGGGATCTGACCAAGGAAGGTCAGGAGCGCCTGGCCAAATTGCGCGGAGACATCATCGGCCTCGCAGTCAATTTTGTCTTCGAGAATGCAATGGAAGATGGCGATATTAGACGCCTGGTCAAGATGAATGTGAAGGAGGGTGACTCTACGAGTACCTAGTTCACATCACACGGGTTAAACCCTAAAAATGCGGTGGAAGTTCTGCTCCACTGCCTCTTCCAAAGCCTCAAGGCTCATTCCGCGCGCGTCTGCCACACACTGATATGTATGGACGATATGGCTTGGCTCGTTGCGGCGGCCTCGCTTTGGCTCCGGACTCATAAACGGTGCATCCGTCTCAATGAGGATTCGGTCTAGAGGCGCATAAGCAGCGACTTCACGCAGGTAATCATTGCGCTTGAATGTGGTGTTGCCACAGAAGGAGAGCACGCACCCGAGGTCCAAGGCTTCACGCGCTGTTTCCATTGGTGAGGAGAAGCAGTGAAGCATGACCTCGCGGGGCAGCTCTTCATCGCGCAATACGCGAAGCAGATTTTCATCTGCGTCACGGCTGTGAATCATCACTGGCTTGTCGACGTCCCTGGCCAGAGCAATATGCCAGCGGAAGGCTTCTTCCTGCACTGGCAGCTCTGGGCAGCTTTCCATCTTGCCAATCCAGTATTCGTCGAGACCTGTTTCGCCGATGGCTACGCATTTAGGATCACGGACGAGTTCCTGCATGCGTGCGCGGCATTCTTCGTCGAGTTCATGTGCATTGGTGGGATGGAAGGCCAGGGAGCAGTACACATTCTCATTTTGCTGTGCGTGCTTTACGGCTTCCTCGGATTCAGCCATGTCATCGCTCACGGTGATGACAGAGCCTACACCGACCGCTGCTGCTCGTTCCATGAGTTCTTCAACAGTGGTCGGCTCACCCTTGCGAATAATAGAGCTCAGGTGGGTATGGGCATCAATAAACAAGGCGAAGTTCCTAGTTAGTTAAATAGTGGTTTAGCTCTGGACTGGAGCCCATTCTGGGCCGGTCTCACCGAGCTTTGGATCCAGCTTGGCAATAATTGGCTTTGGCTTGGCCAGTGCAGTACCAGGCACCATTTCGGTGCGCTGCCACTTTGCCTGCTGCGTGGTGTAGTCACCCATGATAACTGGGTAGCTACGGCCTTCAGCTGGCAGACCTACACCCACTGGGTTCACTGGCATATCGTCCTTGACCTCGTGGATTTCAGGCATTGCTGCCCAGATGCCATCGCGGCCGAGGGTTTCGTGAACTCGCTGTGCAGTATGTGGCAGGTATGGAGTGAGCAGAGTATTGCAGTCGGAGACGACCTGCAGGGCTACCCACAGAACGGTACCGAGACGTGGGTCATCCTTCTCAATCTTCCATGGCTCATTTTCAGCGATATAGGCATTGGCCTCGCCCACCACGTGCATGGCGTGGGTAATGCCTGCCTTGAAGCGGTTATTAGCCAGGGCCTCACCAACGACCTCATAGGCATTGGCTGCCAGGTCGAGAATCTTCTTATCGGATTCAGTGAGCTCTGCTGGGGTTGGGACCTCACCAAAGTTCTTGAATGCCATGGAGACGGTACGGTTGACCAGGTTGCCCCAGCCGTTGGCCAGCTCGTTGTTGACACGGCGGACGAACTCGTCCCAGGTAAAGTCGGTGTCATTATTTTCTGGGCCAGCTACAGCAATGAAGTAGCGCAGTGGGTCTGGGCCGAATTCCTTCAGGAAGTCCTTCACATAAATGACGACACCCTTGGAGGAGCTGAACTTGGAGCCGGACATGGTCAGGTACTCGGAGGACACAACCTCAGTTGGGAGCTGGAGTGCACCCAGCTCGTGCTCAGAGCCACCCTTGGCGCCAGTGCCCTGGTAACCGAGCAGCTCAGCTGGCCAAATCTGGGAGTGGAAAGTGATGTTGTCCTTGCCCATGAAGTAGTAGGACAGGGTCTCTGGGTCCTGCCAGAAGCGCTTCCACGCCTCAGGCTCACCAACACGGTATGCCCATTCAATGGAGGCAGAGAGGTAGCCGACGACAGCGTCGAACCATACATAGAGCTTCTTGGCATTATTATCCTGCCAGCCCTCGATTGGGATTGGAACACCCCAGTCAATATCGCGGGTCATGGCACGTGGACGAATGTCCTCAAGCAGATTCAGGGAGAACTTGAGTACGTTCGGACGCCAATCCTCACGACCCTTGAGCCACTCGGCAAGGGCATCAGCCAGAGATGGCAGGTCGAGGAGGAAGTGTTCGGTCTCGACGAACTCAGGGGTCTCACCATTGATCTTGGAAACAGGGTTAATAAGATCAGAAGGATCAAGCTGGTTACCACAGTTATCACACTGGTCGCCGCGGGCACCTGCGGCATGACAAATGGGGCACTCACCTTCGATATAGCGGTCAGGGAGGGTACGACCGGTAGATGGAGAGATGGCGCCGAATGTGGTCTGCTTAATCATGTAGCCATTTTCATAGAGACCCGTGAAGAGCTCCTGAACAACGGCGTAGTGGTTGCGGGTGGTAGTACGGGTAAAGAGGTCATAGCTCAGACCGAGGCCCGCAAGGTCCTCAACAATCTGGCGGTTATAGCGGTCAGCGAGTTCCTGAACACTCAGGCCTTCCTTATCAGCCTGGACCAAAAGCGGAGTGCCGTGCTCATCGGTACCGGAGACCATGAGCACGTCATTACCGCACATTCGCTGGTAGCGGGAAAAGACATCAGAGGGGACACCAAAACCTGCAACGTGGCCAATATGGCGTGGACCATTGGCATATGGCCACGCAACGGCGGTAAGAATCTGCTTAGTCATAATGTCTTACCTTATCAAATTGGCTCTCTGATCTCTTATCCGGCCTGCCGCGAATGATTAATTCTCAAGAAACTCGAGGAAGCGAGCAACCTGCTTCTCTACTGCAGCCTGCTGCTCTGCATCGAGCTCAAGCTCGTTGGTTGCCCACGAAGCGCCTGGAATCATAAGGCCAGCCTGGTCCTCGGCGAGGTGGTCGGCACCAATGAAGGAAAGAAGCTCGTTGAGCTTTTCTAGTACGGTAGCGCCGGCATCAGCACCAGCAATGGAGGAGGCGGTGGTCTTCTTACCGGTAAGTACAGAAACGCGGTTTGGATCGGTCAGGTCCAGTGGACGGCTCAACCAGTCAATAACATTCTTAACCAGACCTGGGTAGGAGTGGTTGTACTCAGGGCTAACAACCCACACACCATCAGCAGCAGTAACTTCGTTACGGATGCGTGCCACTGGGGCTGGTGCAGGAACTTCAATGTCCTGATTTACGAATGGAACATCTGCGAAGTCGAGGAAGGAAACCTCAGCCTTGCCCTCAAGGGAGGAGGCAATAGCATTAGCAAGGACACCATTAAAGGACTTCTCACGCTGGGAGCCGAGAACAATCAAAATCTTCTTCATAGGACACACTTTAACAGATTGTTGATGAATCAACAAATCCTATTATCTTTCGGTTTGCTAACTAAAGCTTTAGCAGTGAAAATATAAGTATGTGGAAAGCAAAAGCTATGTCGAATAAGGAGCTATTGTCCAAGCTAGAGGAGGTATTCACCCTCTTCCTTCATGGCCTTGATGACAAGGAAGTAGTTAAGCGCGCCGAAATCAGCGATGAGGTTTTGATGCTGATGCGCAATACTATTTTTCCTTTGAACCGTGCGCGTTATCGCGATCTAAATAAAAATGGCCGCAGGCTCAGCACCGTTCTCTATTGGGTTGAGCCCCGCGACCTTGAAGCCTTGAAAATGGCTATTGACCTGGCAGCACCGAATTTCGATGATGACCAGCCCGCCCTATTCTCCATCGAGGATTTGGAGGGGAAGGCGTAGGTGCTGGCCTTCCCAATGGTCAATGAGCCACGTGTCGTGGGTTGCTACAACGAGCGTCCCATTCCACTTTTTCAGTTCCTCTTCTAGCTTTTCGACGCTATCCACATCCAAGTAGTTAGTTGGTTCATCAATAATCAGAATCTCTGGCTTTTGTGCAATAGCCAGGGCCAATTGGGCCCGGCGCGCATTGCCGGCTGAGAGGTCTTTGATTGGCACCGACCATAGGCGTGGGTGAATAAAGCCCTTACCACGCTCCCCTATTATCTGCTCCGTCGGCTTGGGCAAAGCCTGCGGAATATAGGTGACTCGCTCTGGGTTGGCTGCGACTATGTCGCGCAGCCAGGTGGATTTACCAATGCCATTTGGCCCGGTGACAAGCAGATGCTCACCATAAGCAAGGTTGCATTCCCCTAGGGCAATACCTGCTCGCGGGGACACTGCTGGAATCTCAAAGTCGAAGCCGGCCTCACGGGGCTTTCGCACTTCCCTGCCCTGTAGCTCTTCAAGCTTGCGGTCATCAGAGCGCGTCCTATTCCTCGCTGTGGCCGAGGCCTTATCGGAATAGAATTTCTTGTAAATACCGGTAGCCTGCGCAAGCTTGGTGCCACCACCTGCTATTTTTTCGCTGGCTTCTTTATGGGCATTAATCACTTTCTTGTCATTTTGCTGGCGTGCATGAATTTCCTTATGGGCTTCACGGGCAGCAGTCTTTTCACGCATATAGTCGCTATAGGTGCCATTGCAGCGGTAGATTCCACCCAGGTTTTCACCCTTGGCCGTAGCCAATGCCTGCCAGCAGTCCACGTCGAGGTCATAGATGACTGTGGCTGTGGCCTCGATAAAGGCACGGTCGTGACTCACCATAATGACGGGGCCATTCCATCCGCGCACCATGGCAATGAGCTCCTCTACCGCTTGGCTATCCAGGTGGTTGGTTGGCTCATCGAGCACCAGCACCTCAGGCTGGGCAATACCAATGACAGCGAGTCCCAGTCGAGCGCGCTGTCCTGGGGAGAGCTCCTCCATTTTCTGGGCGCGGTCAATATCACCAAGGGCCTCTTGAATTCGCAGGTCAATATCCCACAGGTTCTTGGCACTCATTTCAGTGAGTAGTGCATCATAGTCTTCACCCATGGTGGCTAGTGACTCAGTAGCTAGGGACGCATTGAAATTTTCAATGGTGTCGAAGCTCTGCGCAAGGCGGCTGCGCAGGAATTGCTCCACAGTGCCGGTATCAGGAATGCCCTCAAGAACAGCATTGCCATTAACACTGCCCTGGTCTGGGCTAATGAGCCCACCAATGATTTTGAGAAGGGTGGTTTTGCCGCTGCCATTAGGGCCGAGAATACAGGCGCGCTCCCCTTCACCAATGTGGAGGGAAATATTGTGCAGAAGTGGCTCGGAGGAATAGGAAAAAGAAATATTGTGCAGTTGAATCTGTGACATGTCTAATCTCCAAAGGGTATAGAAATGGGCTGTTTATACAGCTGGGGGTGGAGATTAGCGAATCAACTGAATATAGTCCTCCGACTAGGAAATATGAACGAGGTTAAGTATAGCAAAGACCCTGCCACCGAATGGTGACAGGGCCTCTGGTGAATACTAGATTATGCTCTCGTCTTTGTAGCTAGCTTTGAGCTGGTGGTAGAAGAAGGCCAGTACGAGCAGCATCATGACAAACCGAGTCCAGCCTGTTGGGAATATGAGGCCGTAGCACAATAGGCCAACGGAGTAAACAAAGAATACCTTGAGGCGCTTTGGCTTAGGGTACTTGACTTGGAGCCATGCCATAACGGCGATCGCAGCCACTGCAATAACTGCCAGATAGATGAGGAAGAGTCCGCTAATGGATTCTGCATTCAGGGTGGACGATACATTGAAGGCAACCACATAGGTTCCGATGAATGGAAGCATGCGGATAATGAAGCCTGGTTCTTTAACAGTAGCGTGTGTCATTTCTCCTCCTCCTATGGCGAGTGAACGGTAGCGTTATTCTGTTTGTTACCTCCCATTATACTCCACCAGAATCAAATCTGATAGACCCAAAACAAAAGGGCCCAAGCATATAGCTTGGGTCCTCATTAGGAACTCCTGGCTACAGGAGGATTAATCCCAGTGATGGTGCTTCTTCCATTCGCGGCGAACGGCTTCAGCATGAATGCGGCGCTCACGTGCAAGCTGCATAGCGAAGCGCTGCTGCTCGCGGTGGTCCAGGTAGATTGGGTCTTCACGCAGACCCTTGACCAGGGCAACCATCAGACCAATAATGATGAGCAAGAATGGGCTTGCCACAATAATGGTCATGTACTGGAGGTTATTCAGGGATGCACTACCACCGGTAAGCAGCAGGGTGATACCAATGGCTGCGGTGGAAAGGCCCCAGAAGGCAGCTACCCAACCGGATGGGTCAAGGCGACCATGCTGGCTCAAGGTACCCATCACTGCAGAAGCAGAGTCTGCAGAGGTGATGAAGAAGGTGGCCAGCAGAACCATGGCTACAATGCCGGCAATGAAGCCAGCAGGCAGAGTGTGGAGCAGGTCAAAGAGCTGGGAGCGAGAGTCACCCTCACCCCAGATAGACTCGCCCACACGCTCCAGGTGAACAGCGGTGCCACCAAAGATGGAGAACCACACCAGGGAGAGAATGGACGGCACAATGGTCACACCAACAATGAACTCACGGATAGTACGGCCACGGGAAATACGAGCCAAGAACATACCTACGAATGGGCTCCAAGAGATCCACCATGCCCAGTAGAAGATGGTCCAGGAGGAAAGCCAGCCACCAACATTTTCACCATTGGAGTCGCTGGTGCGGGAGGCCATTTCAAAGAATTCCTGGAAGTATCCGCCCAATGCGGTTGGGAGAATATTGAGGATATTAACTGTTGGGCCAAGAAGGAATACAAAGATTGCCAGGACCGCAGCCATCACCATATTGGCATTGGACACATACTGAATGCCCTTACCCACACCACTAACAGCAGAGAGTACAAAGGCGAAGGTCAATACAAGAACAATGCAAATAATGACATTCATGCTTGGGTCTTTAACAAGACCGGAACGGTCAAGACCAGCACTAATCTGGGTGGCACCAATGCCCAAGGAAGCAGCGGTACCAAAAACAGTGGCAATAATGGAGAGAATGTCAATGATGCGACCAAGCCAGCCATCGGCACGCTTCTCACCAATCAATGGGGTGAAGGCGGAGCTAATGAGCTGCTTACGGCCCATACGGTAGGTGCTATAAGCAATAGCTAGACCAACAATGGCGTAGATTGCCCATGGATGCAGCGTCCAGTGGAAGAGTGTTTGAGCAAAGGCAGTAGAGACTTCACCGGAGCCATGGCTAGGAACACCATTACGGAAGAAGGTCAGTGGCTCAGTCGTGCCGTAGAACATGAGACCAATGCCCATACCTGCGGCAAACATCATGGCAATCCAGCTTGGGGTACTGAATTCTGGTCCTTCTTGGTCACCGCCAAGGCGGATATTACCGAAACGGGATGCGGCGATGCATAGAATACAGACCAGGAACATCGTGCTAAAGAGCACAAAGGCCCAACCGAAACTATCAACAATCCACGCAAGGGCTGTTGCTACATAATCGGTGAAAGTCGTTGGGCTAGCAAGACCCCAGACCACAACCGCCAAAATGATAGCGATGGTTGGTCCGACGACTTTCCAGTCCACATTAGGATGGTCTTCGTCATAAACATAGTCACCGCCGCCGAGAGCATTATCGGCAGGGATTTCATGCTTTTGGTCGAGCATAGCGGCCAGCTGCTGGGTGGCGGAGATCGCCTCACCGGCCGTGTTGGACAGATCAGCATCTGGCGCAGGATCTTGCTGCGCGGCAGCCAGCGACTGCGCTGATGTCTTTTTAATTGGGTCGGATTCGTTCATATATCTAGCATGAAGCATAACCTAAGCTATATCAAGAACGACCTCTATAAAAAGGCTTGTAAACCAGTGAATGTTATCAATCTGTTACCAAATTTTACCCCCGACTACCCCCAATTATGCTGGGTTTACACTATTAAAATTAACGGAACCATAACAATTACTTCTTAGCGACAGCTGCATTATAAAGCTCCTTCTTGCTCAGGCCAGTAGCAGTCGCCACTTCCTCAGCTGCAGCTTTGAGCCTCATACCTGCCTCAGCCTTGGCCACAACCTCATCCACGGCACTATCAAAGTCCACTTCTACTACCCCAGCGGTAGCACCTTCAATAACAACGGAAATCTCACCCTTCACGCCATCGGCCGCCCAGGTAGCAAGTTCACTGGCACTACCCCTGCGCACCTCCTCATAGGTCTTGGTGAGCTCACGGCAGACAGCAACCCTGCGCGAATCCCCAAGAATAGTGGCAATATCAGCCAGGGTCGCTGCAATACGGTGAGGGGATTCAAAGAAGCATACGGCACGCTTCTCCCCCACAAGGCTCTGCAACCAGGCCTCGCGCTGTCCCTTCTTGCGTGGGGCGAATCCATCAAAGATAAAATGCCCCACACCGAAACCACTCAAGGCAAGAGCGGTTGGTACGGCCGATGGGCCGGGGAAACAGGTAACAGGAACGCCGGCCTCATAGGCGGCCTCAACTAGAGGGAAACCAGGGTCCGAGACGCTCGGCATACCGGCATCGGTGACAACAAGGACTGTGCCTGTACGGGCAGCGTCGAGAAGCATAGGCACACGGCTGGCCTCATTATGGTCAAAATTGGACACAATCTGGCCACTAATGACCACGCCAAGGGCCTGCGCCAGGTTCTTTGTGCGGCGCGTATCCTCCGCAGCCACCACGGTGGCCCGCTCCAGGGCGACCTTGAGGCGTGGGGATGCATCATCAATATTGCCCAGTGGGGTCGCTGCAATAATAATGCCCTGCGGAAGCGTGTAAGAGGAATCCATAATCCCAATGATATAACCCGCAGGGGGATATTGACATAGAATAGTATCCGTGACTATAGCCACGCGACGAGCAATTGCAAAGAAAAAAGAACCACGCCAGGCGGTTATCCTGCGCATTCCACGCAAACTTGCATGGACTGCTACTGATACAACTATCCTCCTGGTTTTCGCCACTATCACCCTGCTGACCCGCTTTTTCCGCCTCACCGCGGCCACTGCGACTGGCACCCCAGTCTTTGATGAAAAGCACTATGTTCCGCAGGCCTTCGATATGGTCAAGGATGCCTCCAATTTTATTACCGGCGGCATTGAACTCAACCCGGGCTATGGCCTGGTTGTGCACCCACCACTAGCCAAGCAGATTATTGCTATTGGTGAGTTTTTCTTTGGCTACTCCCCGCTTGGTTGGCGCCTCATGGCGGCTATTTGTGGCACCACAACGGTGCTGCTCATTATGCTTCTTGCCCGCCAGCTTTCCCGCTCCCGCACCGCAATGACTATTGCCGGTGTGCTGGGTGTCTGCGATGGTGTTTTGCTCGTCACCTCGCGTTTTGGCATGCTGGATATCTTCCAGGTCCTCTTTATTGTGGCTGCAGCACTCTTTGCAGTCCAGGACTTTAACCAAATGCACCGCCGCATCCACGAAGCCTATTTTAAATACGACGGCGACTGGGGTTCGGCCTATGGTCCTCGTTTTGGTTTCCGCTGGTGGCGCTTTGCTGAAGGCGTCATGATTGGTTGCTCCCTATCTGTTAAGTGGTCGGGCCTCTACTATATTGCTTTCTTCGGTGTGCTCAGCGTGGCCCTGGACTGGTATCTGCGCCATAAGTATCAGGCGCAGCGCCCACTGCTTGGCGCCCTGCTCTACGACACCATTCCTGCCCTGGGCTCCCTTTTCCTCATGCCTGTGCTGCTCTATGTGTGGGCCTGGCGCGCATGGTTCTCCGATGAGACTGCCGTCTACCGCCACGCCATCCGTGAAGGTGTGGCCACTGGTTGGGTGACTAAGCTCCCTGATTCCTTGGGCAACTGGATTTACTATCACCAGTCGGTGCTCAAGTTCCATGCTTCCCTGACCAATGCCAATGGCCATATGCACCCGTGGGAATCTAAGCCATGGTCCTGGCTGGTTGCCTCCCGCCCAATTCTTTATTATTCCTCCAATGGCACCTGCATGGGCGGCGAATCCTGCTCCGGCATGATTTACCTCTTTGGTACCCCAGCCATCTGGTGGATGACCGTCCCTGCTATTGCCTGGGCCCTGTACTCCGCTGTGATTCGTCGCCGTCAGCGCTATATCCTCCCGCTGGTTGCCTTCGCCGCCGGCTGGCTTCCATGGTTTAGCAATTTCGGCCGCCAGATGTACTTCTTCTATGCTGCCGCACTCATCCCATTTACCATTGTCATGATTGCCATGGCCTGCCATGACCTGTGGGGTCGCGGTAAGGACTGGCCTGCCATGGCCAAGGCTGCTCTTGAGGCAAAGAATGCTGCCCAGGCCGATCCTGAGCTTCTCGACGCCCCTGCCGATAGCCCTGCGCCTGCCGTAGCCACCGCCTCCAAGGTTGGTTTGGGTACTAAGATTGCCCTCTTCTTTGGCCGTTTGAACCTCACCCCTGGTTCCCTGGCCGTGTGCATCTACATGGGCCTTGTGGTTGCAGCCTTTATCTACTGGTCCCCTATCCTCTACGGATATATGGTTCCGACCTCCTGGTACAACAGCCTGATGTGGCTGCCAAGCTGGAAGTAAATTAAGCCACCAATAACAAAAGCTCCTTCCACGTGGAAGGAGCTTTTTCGTGTCTAAAGACTACGGGAGCCGAGTTGGCGCCAGCTATAGGTGAAGGCATCAATGCCATAATCCACCAGCCACACCCACGCCAAACAAATGACAGCTGGGAGAAGCAAAAGAATCTTGGTATCAAAACCACCGAAGAAAATCTCCTGCATGTGGAAACCCAAACTAAAGGACCACAGGGCCGCATAGACGGGGAACATTCCACCAGCCAGGCGTGGCCGCCAAGCAGCAAAGAATAATCCCACACCAAGGCTCAAATGGAGGGCCACGGCATCCATCATGAGGGAGGAATCATCCACCGCCATAAAGCTCAAGGTGTGGATGGCCACGGCCAGGAATCCCAAACCGGTGAGGACCAAACCAATACGGCCCCACACCAATTGGATAAATCGGGTGGCTGCCCGGCGGCGACTCTCCTCCTCAACACCGGCAAGAATGGCGGCCTCCAAACTTGGTGGCGGCCCCACCTCACGGGCAGGTTGGAGCTGAATCTGCAGGGCTTGGGCGCGCTCCCAAAAGGCTTGGCAGTCGGCACATCCGGCGACGTGGGCATCGACAATATCATCACTGAGCTTGGTTGCTTCGCCGTCGAGACGCGCGGAAAGGGCGGCTTGAACCTGTTCGCAACTAATCATCGTGTCAACACCCCATCAACACTCACACGGCCAGGTCCGAAAACCACCAAAACCACAAGGGCGGCAAACATGACCATCACATATTCTGCACCACCCTGGTTCACAAAAATTCCATGCCCCAGGTGGACAAAATAGAAAGCACAGCACATAAAGATGGCAAGCACCCCGGCAAAGAAGCCAGTTATGAAGCCAAGCAGCACGCCAAGGCCAGCAATGAGCTGCACAGCACAAGCCACATAGGCAGCTATTTTGGCATCGGGAACACCAACGGCACTGAACTGGCCGGCGGTTTCAATAATGCCCGTGTGAAAAAGAATATCCCAGCCATGCGCGACAAAAACCACACCTAAAGCAAGGCGCAGTATCAGCAATGCAGCATCGCGGACAGCTGGGTGATTCAACATATTTCTATACTACTTCTCATCCGTGGAGAGCGCAGCCACGAAGGCTTCCTGTGGCACGCTGACCGAACCAATGGACTTCATGCGCTTCTTACCTTCCTTCTGCTTCTCCAGCAGCTTGCGCTTACGGGAAATATCGCCACCGTAGCACTTGGCAAGAACGTCCTTACGCAGGGCACGAATATTCTCACGGGCAATAATCTTGGAACCAATAGCAGCCTGCACTGGCACCTCGAACTGCTGGCGAGGAATCAGTTCCTTGAGCTTCACAGTCATCTTATTGCCATACCACTGGGCATTATCACGGTGAACAATAGCGGAGAAAGCATCCACCGCATCACCCTGAAGCAGAATATCCACCTTGACCAGATCGGCCTGCTGCTCGCCAGCCTCCTCATAGTTAAGAGATGCGTAGCCTCTCGTACGGCTCTTGAGCAGGTCAAAGAAGTCGAAGATAATCTCACCAAGCGGCATAACATAGCGCAGCTCCACACGATCCTCAGAAAGATAATCCATGCCCTTCATCTGGCCGCGCTTGGACTGGCACAACTCCATGGTGGTACCAACAAACTCGCTAGGAACAATAATGGTGGTATTCACAATTGGCTCCCAGACCTCGCGCAGCTTACCGGCTGGCCAGTCGGAAGGATTATGCACCATCATTTCACTGCCATCCTCAGCAACCACACGGTAGGACACGCTTGGGCTGGTGGAAATCAGATCCAGGTCAAACTCGCGCTCCAAACGGGCACGGGTAATCTCCATATGAAGCAGGCCCAGGAAGCCGCATCGGAAACCAAAACCAAGGGCCACAGAGGTCTCTGGCTCGAAGGTCAGAGCGGCGTCGTTAAGCTGGAGCTTTTCCAGAGCATCACGCAGGTCGGGATAATCCGCCTGGGAGATTGGGAAGAGGCCGGAGTACACCATTGGCTTTGGCTCGGCATAACCCTTGAGGGCCTCCTCGGCGCCACGGGTTGCCCAGGTGACAGTATCACCCACCTTGGACTGGCGCACATCCTTCACACCAGTAATGAGATAACCCACCTCACCTGGGCCAAGGCCCGCACACTTCTTTGGGGTTGGGCTCACAATGCCAATCTCCAAAAGCTCGTGGGTGGCGCCGGTGGACATCATCTTAATGCGCTGACGTGGCTCAAGCTTGCCATCAACCATACGAATATAGGTGACCACACCACGGTAGGTGTCATAGACAGAGTCGAAAATCATGGCGCGGGCAGGCGCATCCACTGGGGCCTCAGTGGTCGGTGCAGGAATAAGCTCACATACACGATCGAGCAGCTCAGGCACACCTTCACCGGTCTTACCGGATACGCGGAGAACATCCTCCGGCTCGCAACCAATAATATTGGCAATCTCCAGGGCATACTTCTCTGGATCGGCCGCAGGAAGGTCAATCTTATTCAGAACCGGAATAATCTCCAGGTCATTTTCCATGGCCAAGTACAGATTAGCCAAGGTCTGGGCCTCAATACCCTGGGCGGCATCAACCAGCAAAATGGCACCCTCACAGGCCTCAAGGGCACGGGAAACCTCATAGGTAAAGTCCACGTGACCAGGGGTATCAATGAGGTGCATAACAATCTCTTGCCCCTCACAGGCACCGGAACGTGGCACCCATGGCAGGCGCACATTCTGCGCCTTAATGGTGATACCGCGCTCGCGCTCAATATCCATATTGTCGAGATACTGATCGCGCATATCGCGCGCATCTACCACACCGGTCAGCTGCAAAATGCGGTCTGCCAGGGTGGATTTACCGTGGTCAATATGGGCAATGATGCAAAAGTTACGGATATTGGCGGGGTCAGTGAACGTCGCTTCTGCAAAATTCTTGGCCATGGTCGATAATCCCTTTCGCGTGAACCCTATATTCTCTAAGGCTTTTTATTTGAACCTTTCTATCCTAGCTTATATGGTGCGTGCTAAAATTCCACTATGCATGCCGTCGAAGAAGGGTCGCCGTGGCGCGCACGGCTCCGCCGCATTTTCCTGGGCCCCGGCCGGGAGGATGTGGATAAGGCTTTGGTCAAGATTAGTGACCACATGGGCACGGGCCACCATGCCACCAATCACCGCTACTCCACCAATATCACCACCCACCGGGCCGAAACCATCGACCTGGCAATGTACTATGCCCCGACCATGGATGGCCAGGCAGAACCAGGCGAAATTGTGTGGATTAAGGTTGATGATCTGCATGAGGAACGCGCCATTTTGGTTATTGGCCGCACCAAGCGCGCCCTGCTTGGCCAGCTCATTTCCCCACATGGGGACCACTCCAAGGAAGAAAACTGGGTGGATATTGGTTCCGGCGCCTGGGATGATAAGGGCCGCTCCTGCTGGCTGCGCCTGGATAAAATCATTGAGATTTCTGAGTCTGGTGTTCGCCGCCAAGGCACCATCATGCCGCAGAATTGCTTTGACCGTGTCAGTGCCCGCATGCGCTCCGAATATGGTTGGGGCTAAATCTCTGATATACTGGATAAGCTGTCAAAATCAGGTTAGCGTGATGGCGGGCAGGACCTTGGGTTCGTCTCCACTAACGACAAGCTGATGGGCAGTTTCCTGTTCAATTTCTAGAACCAAGAGGTATTTTTACACATGGCTAATATCAAGTCCCAGAAGAAGCGTATCCGCACTAACGAGGCTGCTCGTCTCCGCAACCAGGCTGTAAAGTCTGCTGTTCGCACCGAGATCCGCAAGCTCCGTGAGGCAGTTGCCGCTGGTAACAAGGAAGAGGCTGCTGCTCAGCTTCGCGTCGCTTCCCGTAAGCTGGACAAGGCTGTATCTAAGGGCGTTCTGCACCGCAACAACGCTGCTAACAAGAAGTCCGCTATGGCTTCTGCTGTTAACAAGATGGCCTAAGGTTTTTGGCTTTCTGGGGTTTGGCACTGCCAAGCCCCTTTTTTATGCCCTGCCCCGGCTAGCTACTTAGCAAGTGCTGCAAGTTTAGCCACAGCGCTTTCAACCTCATACTCAATCTCGCCGCCACGGCCCTTCACCGCCGCATCCAATTCGGCAATAATGATCATTGCTTGGCTTATCGACGCCTCCGGCCAGCGGCGTGCCTGCTGCATGGCCTGGCGGATTTTCCATGGGGCATCTTTCACATCGGCTGGTTGCTGACGTGAAGTATAGACCTTCGCAATCAAAGAAAACTTCATATTGAGTGCGGCCACAATGAGTGCGGGGGCCACACCAATCTGCAGGGCCCGGCGCGTACTGGTCAATGCCAGTCCCCTATTACCGGCCACCACAGCATCAGCAATATTAAAACCGGAGACCTCAGCGGTGGCACCATAGTAGGCGCGCACCGCACTCACGGTCACTTGGCCTTCGGTATCGGCGACCAGCTGGTTAATGGCGGCTGCGAGTTCACGGGGGTCGGAGCCCACCGCATCCAAGACTGTTTCTGCAATTTCGCTATTGACGCGCACCCCAAGGTTGCTAAATTCGCGCACCACCCATGGCACGCGTTCTTTATAGTCAAAGGTGGGAACCGCATGGACTGTACATTTCTTTTCAAGGTCTTTAATAACTGCCTTGAAGCGTCCCTTGTTATTGTGCATGAGGACAATAGTGAGTCCAGGTTGTGGATCATCAAGTGCATTAATCAAAGGCTGAATGGAGGCCTTGGAGATATCTTGCACATTAGTGACCACCACGGCACGGTCCTCCGCAAAGAGGGTTGGGCCGATGGGGGTGAGATCCTGTACAAGCTCGCTAGCTTTGATAACCGTAGTAGGGAGCCCTTTAGTCAGCTCCCTGCGAATGCGGTCGGCGAAGAATTCTTGTTCGCCCAGGATTAGATGATTCATTAGCCCTACCTTACCATCGTTATTGTAGTAAGGTATATTTTAGGCCTTAGACCAAAGGAGAACATATGAAGAAAGTAATTGCAGGCTTCGTAGCCGCCGCAACTTTGACCGCTGGCATTACTGCTCCTGCCCATGCTGAGCCAGTACAGCAGGATGCCGTCGCACAACAGGTCGTTGATCCAGGTGTCAATCCATATGCAGTTCCAGTTGCACTGGTGATTGTTGTGGGTATGCTCACCGTCATGTACAAGTCCAATTTCTCTAGCTAAGGAGTCACGAGAATGAAAAAGCGTCTTACTGCAGCTGCTTTGAGTGTAGTCGCGGCAGCCTCCTTGGCTGTGTCTGCCCCTTCTGCCCCAGCTCATGCTGATACCAAGGATGTAGTTGGCAAGATTCTTTTCGTGCCAGCATCCCTGACTGTGATCTTGGCAGCCCAGATTGCCATCTATAATGCCTTGGTTGATGCTCGTATGATCGAGCCACTCCGCCGACTTTAAGGCCGATTCGAAGAAGGATATAGATATGAAGCTCAAGAAGATTATCGGCGCAACTGCCCTTAGTGCTGCCCTGGTGACCGGTGTTGTTGCCCCAGCTGGTGCTGAAGAATCCACCGGCTCCGGCCTGACCATTAGCCGCGTGAATAGCGCCCTGTCCAGTGAAGATATGTCTGTTGCTGAACGCGCATCCGTCCTGGGTGCCTTTAGCGGCCTGGGTCTGGTGTGGATGGCAGCCACCACTGTGCTGCTGACCAATGGCTACAATACCCTGGTTGATATGGGTTATCTGCCACGAACCGTGATTCCACCGTTCCTGCGCTAATCCTGCTTGTTAACCAAGCCTTTATCTATGGCGGGTCCTTCGGGGCCCGCTTTTTTCTTGCGCGTAATCCCCCACAAAATTGCGTGCACCCATAGGGCAAGCATGGTGGCCCAAAAAATACTGATGAACCCCATGCCTAATTCCACATTGGCCATGGGCAGACTAAAGGCCGTATTGGCAACCAGGTCAATCCACCAAGCACAGCAGCGACAAATAAGCAAAGGCAAGGCCTCAAAATTACCGGGAATGAGGCTCAAAATACAGGCCAGCATTCCAAGGACCGTGACCACCGGCACCAGTGGGGCCGCCAGCATATTGCAGGACACACTGACAAAGCTAATGCGCCCACTCATCATGGCAATAATCGGCTGGGTAACAATATCGGCAGCAATGGTAACAGCAAGAGCCCTGGCCACTATGGCGGGCAGGCGACTAAAGGCCGGTAGAAAGGCCGGGTAGAGCCCAATAATCCCGGCTGTGGCCGCCACAGAAAGGGCAAAACCATAGTGCCGCCCCAATTCCGGGTCCACAAAGAGCAAAAGAATAACAGCGAGACTGAGCGCATGGATGGGCTCCATGCGGCTATGGAAAAGCACAGCCACCAAGCCCACTGCCCCCATCACCCCAGCGCGCAGCACACTGGGCTCAGGGCCAACAAGAAAAACAAAACCCAGCAAGGCCAAGGCGCATAATCCCAGGCGCAGATGGTGGTTGAGTTTGGCTGCTACAATGGCCACTGTGGCAAGAACAATGGCCACATTGGAGCCAGAAACAGCACTCAAATGGGAAAGCCCCGTCAATGTATAGACAGTCTGGTCGCTGGGGCTTTGCAGGCGCGTATCCCCCACCACCATTCCGGGAATGAGCCCTTCCCCACCACCAAAGCGCACCACGGCCTCAAGGAAAATATCTTTGACGGCCTCCGACCAGGTGGTGCGCTGCTCCACCAAAGAGACATTGCTGGCACGCAGCAAGGTACCGGAGGCATCCTCAATAAGAGACACATCCATCCGGTACAGGTCATTGGTGCCCAAAGGGTCTTTGCTCAGCACCGTAAAGCGGTGCTCATCAATCTCCACTGTGGCAATCCAGCGCCCCGTCTTGGTTTGGCGGGGCGCACTAAGAATCTGGGCAAGAACCGTCCCATCGGGCACATAGGTGGATTGTAAATAGACCCGCAGCCACACCAGGAAACCACTCATCCCACTGAGTGCCGCCATGGCAGGCTTGGAGGCAAGGAGAAAAGCACCAGCCACCACAACAGCACCGGGGGCGGGAATCACACCCCACCATGGCAGCAGCACACAGAGCCAGACGGTGAGGGCTGCAGGAACCAGGCGTAACTCCCGCATTAGAGCTCAATCTGGTCGATGAATCGCTCCAAGGTTCGTGGCCCAATGCCCTTGATTTCTGTTATATCCTCAAGTTTTTCAAAAGGCCCATTCTTTTCCCTATGCACCACAATGGCATGGGCAGTGGCCGGCCCAATACCGGGCAGTTTTTCTAATTCTGCGGCGGTGGCGGTGTTAATAGACACTTTGGCGCTTTCAGCGGCTGCGGCCGGGGCTTCACCAATGCGATGGATGGTGATTTGTTGGCCGTCGACAAGCTTTTGGGCATGGTTGAGGGAACTAATATCAGCATTGGAATGTGGCTCCGCCACGGTCAGTAAATCCCCCACGCGCACACCGGCCTCCACAGTGTACATTCCCGGATTGGCCACCGCCCCCTGCACGGAAACCACAAGAATACTTGGCCCAGCCTCCTGCTCCTCCCATGTGGGTGGCGGGGCTGCCGGCGGGCTTGGTTCACGCAAAACCAAACCACCCACCAGCACAGCCAGGATGGCCAAGAATCCAATCACCTGAACCGGCTTTACAGCAAAGCGCGGTTTAGGGTAACTGACCTGCATTTTCTCCTCAGCCCCGGTGGGCTGGGTAATCTCTGAGATTCGGTCACGAATCGAGCTATTCTTCTTCATGCCCTAAGCATGACAGATCCCAGAGAATTCATTGAACAAGCCCCAGGTCAGGGCTAGAATCCGCCTACTTGCTGCGGCGAATGGTCATGCCCAGGTTCCAGCCGTCAAGATACCAGTCGGCCTTGGCTGCCTGCTCAGCATCACCAGGAGTGAAATCAGAGTGCGGCACAAAATCATCGCCCTCACCACTGAAATCAGTATTAAAACCATCAAAATGTGGGCGGGCGGTCAGCTGCGCCCAGCAGGCATTGCCCAAACCACTCATGAGGACGCGGTTGCCCAAAAGGCTGCTAGCCAGGCCCTTAATGGTGCCACCATGGGAGACCATGAGCACCGTCTGGTGCTCCCACTCAGGATAGGAAACCATGAGGTCCTGAATAACAGGACGGGAGCGGGCAATCACCTGGGTGCGGGTTTCGCCACCATTAGGGGCCCAGTCCTCACGATAAGCCCAGCGGGCACGGTCGCCCGGATACTGCTCATCAATATCGACATGCTTCATGCCCTGCCAGTCACCCAGGTGGGTTTCACGCAGGCGTGGATCCACAGTCACCTCAAGACCAAGCATCTCACCAATGATGGTGGCAGTCTCATGGGCGCGGGAAAGATCGGAGGCAAGAATCCGAGTGATTCCAGCTTCACGGAGAGCCTCACCTGCGCGACGCGCCTGCTCACGACCATTATCGGTCAGTGGAGTATCCATGTGGCCCTGCATGCGGCCCTCGTGGTTATAGGTGGTTTCACCGTGACGCAGAAGAATCAGGTGTCGGCTCATAGCTCATCCTCGTCTGGGGATGGGGTGGCCAGTGGAATCTGGTCGATGGAGCTAACGGTGCGAATATTGACAGCATCCTCTGGGCGGACGGTGGATTCAATACCCTCCACCTCGAGGCGTGGGCAGTCGCCCCACAGGCCATCAAGGTTGTAGAATTCGCGCTCGGATTCGCGCATAATGTGGACAATAATATCGCCGAAGTCCACTAGGGCCCAGCGGGTATCGCGCACACCTTCACGGTTGACTGGCTTGACGCCAGCCTCACGCATCTTATCTTCTACTTCATCAACAATGGAGCTAATCTGGCGCTCATTATCTGCAGACACGATAACAAAATAGTCTGCGAATGGGAGCTGCTGGCTCACATCAAAAACACTAATATCCTGGCCGAGCTTCTCGCTGGCAGCCAGGGCTGCGATGGTTGCTTGCTCTTGTGGAGTTGGGCTCATCTTCTACCTTCTTATTGGAAATTAACTTTTCTATCTTATCGCACTTTTTCTGTGCCGTATAAACCATATTTGCCGATATACTGCACCACTCCATCGGGTACCAAGTACCAGAGTGGCTCGCCACGGCCGGCGCGTTCACGGCAGTCCGTGGAGGAAATTGCCATGGCGGGGATTTCTACCAGGTGCACACGGTGGGCAACACCCTCGGGGATTGCGTCCGTATCCAGGCAGTATCCGGGGCGGGTCACACCAACGAATTGGGCGTGCTCGAACATTTCCTCCCAGTTACGCCAGGTCACAATACGTGCCAGGGCGTCTGCGCCGGTAATAAAGTACAGTTCGGCATCCGGATATTGTTCCGCTAAATCCGCGAGCGTATCGACGGTATACGTAGGCCCACCTCGATCAATATCCACACGGGATACACCAAAGCGTGGATTGGCCGCGGTGGCAATCACAGTCATTAAATAGCGGTGCTCCGCGGCGGTGACGGAACCAATATCTTTCTGCCAGGGATTACCAGTGGGCACATAGATGACCTCATCAAGACCAAAGCGGTGCGCCACTTCAGATCCGGCAACTAAGTGCCCGTGGTGGATGGGGTCAAAGGTGCCACCCATAATGCCGATGCGCCTCATGCGCGGGTCTGCCCCTCACCAGTCAAAATCCACTTATAGGAGGTCAACTCTGGCAGGGCCATTGGGCCGCGGGCATGCAGCTTCTGGGTACTAATACCAATCTCGGCACCCATGCCATACTGCTCACCATCGGTAAAGGCTGTGGACGCATTAATCATGACAGCCGCCGAATCCACACCCAGGGCAAAGGCCTGCTCGGCCTCAGCATCATCCGCCACAATGGCCTCGGTGTGGCCAGTGGAATAGCGAGCAATATGATCCAGGGCCTCATCAATACCGGAAACCAGCTTCACCGCAATATCATTGGAAAGATATTCCTCTTCCCAATCCTGTTCCGTAGCCGGAACAACGGCAAAGCCAGGGAAAGCGGATGGGTCGCCGTGCAGGGTGACCCCCGCATCCACCAAAGCCTGGAGCAACTGCTCGACCCCGGACCAGGAAACGTCGATAAGCACAGTTTCGGCTGCATTGCAGACCGATGGGCGACGGGTCTTTGCATTAATAACAATATCCACGGCGCGCTGGATTGGGGCGGTGTGGTGAATATAGACATGGCAGTTGCCGGCACCAGTCTCAATGGTAGGCACGGTGGCATTATCCACCACGGCACGAATCAGACCGGCACCACCACGTGGAATCACCACATCCACCAAACCACGGGCAGTAATAACATCCTGCACCGACTCATGGGTTTGGCATGGAAGCAGCACCACCGCATCCGGGGTGACATTATTGGTCTCCAGGGTTTCGCGCAGAATACGCACCAACTCCTGGTTGGAATGCCACGCGGTCTTGGAACCGCGCAGCAAGGCCACATTATTGGTTTTGAAGGCCAGGCCGAATGCATCCACTGTCACATTAGGGCGGGCCTCATAGACCATGGCCATAACACCCAGTGGCACACGCACCTTTTTCATATCAATGCCGTTGTACATGGTGCGGTGTTCCAAAACCTCACCCACAGGGTCCGGCAAGTCCGCCACCTGCTCCAAACCGGAGGCAATGCCATCAACACGGGCCTCATCCAAGGCCAGACGATCCTTCAAAGAATCAGAAAGGTGGGCATTCTCCTCCAGGTCCTTGGCATTAGCAGCAATAATGGAGGCACTATGCGCACGAAGGGCTGCAGCAGCCTCACGCAGAACAGCATTCTTCTGGGAGGTACTGAGCCTAGCCACCTCACGGGAGGCGGCCTTAGCCACGCGGGCACATTCAAGAACAGCAGCAGTTTCGGACATAGGATTCCTTCAAAACTTTAAGAAAGGGAAAGGTAATCGGCATGAATAATAGGGCGCACATGGGCCTGGCCCATGCGTTCCTTGGCTTCATCCCAATCACAACCGGCCTCACCGCGGGCAATGAGCTGCCCAACAGGGCCAAGTACTTCAATAATATCGCCGGTGTGGAATTCACCAATGACCTCGGTGACGCCCACAGCCAGCAGGGAGTGCCCGCCAGACAACAGGGCCTTCATGGCCCCTTCATCCACGCGCACACCACCGGAAACATCGGCCACATCCAAGGCCCAGGCCTTCCAGGCGGAAAGCTTGCGCTCCCCTGCAGCAAAGGCGGTGCCAACCTCGGCAGCACCAAGGGCCTGCGAAATCAGCGCAGCAGAGGTCAACAGCACAGGAATACCAGAGCGGGTGGCCATGGTGGCCGCAGCAACCTTGGTGGCCATGCCACCAGTGCCCACTGCCCCACCTTCACCGGCAATAACACCCTCCAGGTCCTCAGGACCTGAAACCTGGGCGATAAAGCGCGCATCCGGATTGGATGGATTATCGGTATAAAGCCCATCCACATCGGAGAGCAGCACCAAACCATCAGCCCCAATGAGGAAACTCACCACGGCTGCCAGGCGGTCATTATCACCAAAGTGCATCTCGGAGGTAGCGACTGTGTCATTTTCGTTCACAATGGGCACCACCCCAAGCTGGCAGAGGCGCTCAATGGTGCGCTGAATATTGCGCACACGGGCACGATCACCCGCATCAGAAGCGGTTAGCAGCAACTGCGCGGTGGTGAACCCATAGCGGGCAAAGCTCCTGCCCCACTCCTGGGCCAAGTGCACCTGGCCCACCGCCGCAGCGGCCTGGCGGGTAGCCAAGTCGGAGGGGCGGGAGTGCAAGCCCATGGGGCCAATGCCGGAGGCAATAGCGCCGGAGGAAACCACAATGACTTCGCTGCCGGCTTTAATGCGCTGGGCGATGGCGTCGACAAGAGCATCAAGGCGGGCCGGGTCGACCGTATAGTCAGGCCGCGTGAGGCTGGAGGAGCCAATTTTTACCACCAGGCGGCGGGCGGTGCGAATCTGCTCCCGGGTCACTAGCCCTGCCACCTATCGCGATCGGCCTCTTGGTCATCACCAAAATCAAACTCATCAATGAGACCACGACGCACCTGGCTGGCACGCTTACGCTCAGCAGCACTGACACGACCAGTCTGCTCAAGACGAATATCGGTGCCGCGACCAGTCAGGGTGGTATCCACACCAGCAGCAGTCATTGGCTCCCAATCGAAGGAGACTTCGCCGATAGTGACTGTATCGCCTTCTTCTGCACCGGCCTTGTACAGGGCATCCTCAATGCCCAACTTGGCCAGACGGTCACCCAGGTAGCCCACGGCCTCATCATTTTCAAAGTCGGTTTGGATAATCCAACGCTCCGGCTTTTCACCACGAATAATCCAGCCGCCCTCTGGGTCGGCCTCAATGGTGAATTCACGCTTGCCACGCACAGCCTTGGGGCGCACAATGGTCTGAACTTCAACCTTGCGCTTGGTTTCGGCGCGCTCCTTGCGGTGCTTATCGACGATCTCCATCAAGGCATACTTCAAAGGCTCCAAGCCCTGGCGGGCCACAGCGGAAATAATAAAGATTGGCCAGCCGAATTCCTTGAGCTCATCCATGAGGAATTCTGCAAGCTCACGGGCCTCAGGCACATCGGCCTTATTGAGAATAATAATGCGTGGGCGCTCACGGAGATCACCCAAACCAGTATCCTCTTCCAGGCTTTCCTGGTAGGCGGCAAGCTCCGCCTCCAAAGCCTGAATATCAGAGACTGGGTCACGGTTCGGCTCCAAGGTGGCGCAGTCCACCACATGCGCAAGCACGGCGGTGCGCTCAATATGGCGCAGAAAGTCCAAGCCCAAACCACGGCCCTCAGAAGCACCAGGAATCAAACCCGGCACATCGGCAATGGTAAAGGAATTGGTGCCCATATCAACCACACCAAGATTTGGCTGCAGGGTGGTAAATGGGTAGTCACCAATCTTTGGCTTGGCTGCGGAAAGAACAGAAATCAAGGAGGACTTACCGGCCGATGGGAAACCCACCAGGCCCACATCCGCCATGGACTTGAGCTCCAGGGTGAGCTCCAACTGCTCACCTGGCTCACCCTTCAAAGCAAAACCAGGGGCCTTACGTGCGCGGGATGCAAGAGCCGCATTACCAAGACCACCGTGGCCACCAGCAGCAGCCACAAAGCGGGTACCAATGGTGGTGAGATCGGCAAGAACATTACCCTTCTCATCCTTGACCACGGTACCTGCTGGAATTTCCACAACCAGGTCCTGGCCGCGCGCACCATTACGGTGATCACCGGCACCATTAGCGCCACGGGTGGCCTTCAAATGTGGACGGTAGTGGAGATCCATCAAGGTGTGAACCTGGGGGCTGACTTCAAAAATAATGTCGCCACCATGGCCACCATTACCACCATCAGGTCCACCTAGGGGCTTGAATTTTTCACGGTGGATGGAGGCGCAGCCATTGCCGCCATCACCAGCGATGAGGTGGAGAACGACGCGGTCAATAAAGCGGTTCATTGCATCCCTTCTTAGTTATAAAAAAAGCCCGCCGGGGCGATTGCCTCGGCGGGTGTGTCCAGTAGAGGCTTAGACCTCAGCTGGAACAATGTTTACGGTACGGCGGTTCTTCTTAATAGCGAACTGCACAGAACCTGCAGCAAGAGCGAAGAGAGTGTCGTCGCCGCCGCGGCCTACGTTCTCACCTGGGTGGAATGCAGTACCACGCTGACGCACGAGGATCTCACCGGCCTTAACCTGCTGGCCACCGAAACGCTTCACACCAAGTCGCTTTGACTCTGAATCGCGACCGTTATTGGAGCTTGATGCACCCTTCTTGTGTGCCATGTCGGTTTCCCTCCTTCAGGAAATACTAGGGTCGAATGAAAATCGACTTACTTGATACCGGTGATCTTGAGTACCGTCAAGGACTGACGGTGACCCTGACGCTTCTTATAGCCGGTCTTGTTCTTATACTTGAGGATGCGGATCTTCGGGCCCTTAACGTGCTCGACGATCTCTGCATTGACGCTTACCTTGGCAAGCTTGTCAGCAGCGGTAGTCACATCGGCGCCATCGACGAGCAGAACGGGGGTGAGAGCCACGGCAGTACCAGACTCACCCTCGATCTTCTCGACCTTGACGAGGTCACCTTCAGCAACCTTGTACTGCTTGCCGCCGGTCTTGACGATCGCGTACATAGGAGGGTTACCCCTTATCTAACTCGGACGATTACTTACAGCAGTTTCACTCGAAAACTGCGACTGGTCAAGTTTACCCCACAGGGAAAAACTATTCAAAATGAGCACCAAAGTGCCTGGTCAGCCGCGTGTCTTGAGCACCGCACGACGGCGCTTACGCGTATTAACTACTGGTGTTTCCACCACAGTTTTGGCACCAGATTTAGCGCTGGATTTAGAGCCAGATTTAGCACTCTGGTTCTTTACTGGACTCTTTGGTTCCACCGCTGCGGTGGCTGGCCTACGCACTGCACGGCGGCGTCCACGAATGACGCGGACATCCGCATCCCCTTCGCTTGGCGACGCCACAGTAGCAGTCCTATTTTCCGCCTTAGGGTCCAGACGCTTTTCGGCGCGTCGAGAAGCTCGCTGCTCAGGACGACGATCAGAACGCGAGTTACCACGGGTAGCGCGACGACGACGTGGGTTGTCCTCCCACTTGCGCAGCACCTTACCAAACTCATCATCAGGATCCTGGCTCTCCGCGGTGGCCACTGCCGCAATGGCAATATCCACAATGGACTGCTCAGGCTCGTTAAAGATAGTGTCAGTATCGACAGTATCGGCTGGCTCTTCAACTGTTGGCTCTGGGCGTGATGGTGGCAGGTCATCCTCACGGATCTGCAGCTTCTTGCCACCCGACTTGGCTGGCTTCTTCTCCTCACGGGCCTTGCGCTTGGCGGCCTTCTCCGGGGAGATAGGCGTAATGCCATCAGCGGCATGCTCCACAGGATCGGCGTGAACAATCACACCACTACCATTACAGCACTCACAGGTAGTGGCGAAGGTCTCCAGCAGGCCCTGGCCCAGCTTCTTACGAGTCATCTGGACCAAACCAAGACTGGTCACCTCAGAAACCTGGTGGCGGGTACGGTCACGGCCCAGGAACTCACGCAGACGGCGCAAAACCAGCTCCTGGTTTTCCGGCAGAACCATATCAATAAAGTCGACCACAATCATGCCGCCCAGATCGCGCAGACGCATCTGGCGCACAATCTCCTCCGCGGCCTCAAGGTTATTGCGGGTCACGGTTTCTTCCAGATTGCCACCGGAACCGGTGAACTTACCGGTATTCACATCGATGACAGTCATGGCCTCAGTGCGGTCAATAATCAGGGTGCCGCCGGATGGCAGCCAGACCTTGCGGGAGAGCGCCTTGTGCAGCTGCTCATCAATGCGGTAGCGCTCAAAAACATCCACCCCAGCATTCTGCTCAGGCTGGTAGCGCTCCACACGCTCCATCAAATCAGGGGCCATGGTTTCCACATAGTTCTTGACCGTGGTCCATGGGCGCTGGCCCTCAACAATCAACTTGGAGAAGTCCTCATTGAATACATCGCGCACAATCTTGACCAGCATATCCGGCTCCTCATAGAGGGTCCGTGGCTTGGTGCCGCGCGCATTCTTTGCCTTCTTGGTGGCAGATTCAATGGACTCCCAGACGGACTGGAGGCGCTCAACATCAGCAGCAATATCGCGCTCACTCACACCCTCGGCGGCGGTGCGGATAATGGCGCTGGCATTGGCTGGCACAACTTCCTTCACAATATCGCGAAGGCGACGGCGCTCATCCTCTGGCAGCTTGCGCGAAATGCCAGTGGAATTACCGTGCGGCACATACACCAGGTAGCGACCAGCCAGGGAAATCTGGGTGGTCAGTCGCGCACCCTTCTGCCCCACTGGATCCTTGGCCACCTGGACCAGAACCTGGTCGCCCGGCTTGAGGGCCTGTTCAATATTGCGGTTGCGGCCACCAAGACCGGCGGCACGCCAATCCACCTCACCAGCATAAAGCACGCCATTGCGGCCTGTGCCGATATCAATAAAGGCGGCCTCCATGGAAGGCAGCACATTTTGGACGCGGCCAAGATAAATATTGCCCACAGTGGAGTTTTGGGTTTCGGAGGTGACAAAGTGCTCAACGAGCAGATCATCCTCAAGAACACCCACCTGGGTAACATTGCCCAGGTCATCATTACGGCGGCGCTCACGCACCACCATGACACGATCCACGGACTCGCGGCGCGCAAGGAACTCAGCCTGGCTCACCACATGGCGCTTCTTGCGCCCCTCGGTGCGCAGGTTGGTGCGGCGACGACGCTGCGCCTCCAAGCGGGTGGAACCCTTAATGGCCACCGGCTCCGTGATTTCAGCTGGCTCTTCCTCTACTGGCTTTGCCTGCTTGCCACCCTTAGATGCACCCTTGCTTGCACCCTTACCGCGACCGGTGCCGCGGGAGCCGCGCTTGCGTGGGCTTGGTTCCGCGTCAAGATCGAAGTCGGTGTCGAATTCGGTAATGAGGGAATCATCATCGCTAAAGTCATCAGCCTCTTCGGGGCTAATGCTTGGGGCAATAAAGATGGGGTCAAGATTAATGGCCGGTGGTTCCGGCTGTGGCTCATGAATCTCTAGTTCATCAACCAGTTCTTCAATTTCTTCGCGGCTGAGTTCACGTTCGACCTTTGCTTCGATCTGGTGAATCTCATTTTCCACATTCTTACGAATGCGGTGGCGAAGTTTCTCATCGGATACTTCGTCTGTGGCGGACTTGCCCTTCTTGGCAGCCTTCTTAGCGCCCTTTTTACCGGACTTTGTGCCTGTCTTTGTATCCGAATTATCTGTCTCTTCATCCAGGGATGTGCGGACAGCTGCGACTTCGTCATCTGTCAGGGTCGACTGGGCGACCTTAATAATCCCTAGATCATTTAGCCTGAGTACAAGCTCCTTTGAGCTCATACCGAGCTGCTTTGCTAACGCATGAACGCGTATTTTACCTGTGGTACCAGCCACGGAATCTCCTATTTTATGAAAGTTACGGTCAGGCTCCGGGCGCGAAGCGCAGCCACACGGAGCCTTTTACCTACTTCCACCTATTTTAGAGATTTGGGAACCAAATACCAATCTCACGTGCCGCAGACTCTGGAGAATCTGAGCCGTGAACAATATTATTATTCACTTCCAAACCATAATCGGCACGGATGGTACCTGGGGTTGCCTTGGCAACTGGGTCGGTGCCACCAGCGATTTGGCGCCATGCTTCAATGGCACGTGGACCCTCAAGCACACCGGCAACCAGTGGGCCGGAGGTGATGAAATCTACCAGTTCACCAAAGAATGGCTTCTCCACATGCTCGGCATAGTGCTGCTTGGCGGTTGCCTCATCAGCCACACGAAGATCCATGGCCACAATCTTGAGGCCCTTGCGTTCAATACGGCTGATGACCTCGCCGATCAGGTTGCGGGCTACGCCGTCTGGCTTAATCAGGAAGAAAGTACGTTCACTCATAGTATCTACGTTACCACTGGGCCTATCGACGTTTCCACTACTGGTTGAATTCTTTTCCTAATCCTCCTACAATAGAGCCATATCGAAAAAGTTCAATCAGTTGAACTTTTAACTTCAAAGGCCCTTATGACTCCTTCTTTACAAGAAATTAATCGCACTATACCGGCCCGGCGCGCCCTTGCTTTTATTGGTCCCGGGGCGCTGGTTGCTGTGGGCTATATGGACCCCGGCAATTGGGTGACCAGCATCCAAGGTGGCGCCAATACTGGCTATGCTCTGCTCAGTGTCATTCTCTTTTCCAGCCTGGCCGCCATGTTCTTGCAATACCTCTGTGTGAAGATGGGTGTGGGTGCCCGTATAGATTTGGCGCAGGCCACCCGCCTGCTGCTTGGCCCCCGTTTGAGTATTGGTCTGTGGCTTATTGCTGAGCTTGCCATTATGGCCACCGATATTGCCGAAATTATTGGTGCCGCTATTGCCCTGCACCTGCTCTTCCATTGGCCTTTGGTGCTTGGCATTCTGATAACCGTGGCCGATGTCTTCTTGCTTTTGTTGCTCACCCATGTGGGTTTCCGCAAGGTTGAGGCCCTGGTCATGGTGCTCATTGCCACGGTGACGTTGATTTTCTTCTACCAAACCTATATGGCTGCCCCTAATTTTGTGGAGGTGGCGCAGGGTTTCGAACCCCAGGTTTTCCACGGCCATGCTCTATTGCTGGCCCTGGGTATTATTGGCGCGACTGTTATGCCCCATAATCTTTATTTGCATTCGAGCATTGTGCAGTCCCGTGAAACTGTAAATACCCGCCAGGCTATTCGCTTTGCCGCCTGGGATTCCCATATTCAGCTCAGTATTGCCTTTGTGGTCAACTGCATGCTGCTCATTCTTGGTGCGGCCCTCTTCCACGGTATGGAGGTGGAGTCCTTCCAAGCCATCTATGATCATTTGGATACAGTATCGGGCCCATTGGTTGCCACTCTTTTTGCTGTGGCTCTTCTGGCCAGTGGTCAAAATGCCACCATTACTGGCACGCTATCGGGTCAGATTGTAATGGAGGGTTTTATTAATCTGCGCATAAGCCCCTGGCTGCGCAGGCTCATTACCCGTGGTCTTGCCGTTATTCCTGTGCTTATCTGCGCGATTTTCTGGGGCCCACAGGAATTGGATGCCCTGCTTATTAATAGCCAGGTCTTCCTGAGCATTGCCCTGCCCTTCACCATTATTCCCCTGGTGTGGATAACCAGCTCCCAGCGCTTCCTTGGTGAATATAAAAACAGGCCTGCAACGACCATTGTGGGCTGGATAATAGCCCTGGTCCTTACAGGCCTGGATCTGTACTTCCTAATGAGTATTTAAGTAGTACTGGGTGTGATGTTAGGTGTGCTGTGTGGTGAGAAGTCCACGCTTCATGCGCGCAATGAGATTGCGGCGAAGCACCATAATATACCACCACACGGCAATAAAGACGAGCACCATAATCACCATGGAATAGTGGATAAAGAAGGAGCTCAGCAGGGCCAGTGCCTGCAGCACTAGGGCAAACTTTAGGCCCCATGGGCGCTGCTGCACAAAACCAGCGGCAAAGAGTGCAATACCCAAAACGGTGACTGTTACCCAATTAAAGGTGGTCCAGTGGGCGCCACCATCCACGCGGGCAATCACGGTGAGTACCAGAAGCAAACTAATGGACTCCATCACCAGGGTGCCAGCCATAACACCACGCAGACCCTTCAATGGGTCCTTGGCTGGGGCATGGCCGGGGCCGAGTGGGCCGTATTCTTCTTCCGCCATTAGGCTGGTTCCTTTCCAAACATGGCGCGGGCATCACCCGCAGTGACAACCGAACCGGTAATAATCACGCCGCAGCCAGCCGGGTCTTCTTCCCCGTCCTCAGCCAATTCCACCGCAAGCTCATAGGCACCGGCAAGATTAGGCTCCACGCGAACGCGTTCCTCACCAAAGTATTCTACGGCCAATTCTGCAAGCTCGTGGGCGTCCAATGCGCGTGGCGAGGAATTCTGGGTGACCACAATCTCCGAAAGCACAGGGGCCAGGGCTTCAAGCATGCCACGGGCATCCTTATCCCCAAAGATAGACACCACACCAATAAGACGCTGGAAATCAAAGTCACGCTCCAAAGCTGCCGCCAAGGCCTTGGCCCCATGCTGATTATGGGTGGCATCCACAAAAGTAGTTGGGGCGCTGCGCACGCGCTCCAAACGGCCCGGGCTTTGCACCATGGCAAAGCCTTCACGTACCTGCTCCTGGTCCAACTGCCTGCCGGCACCGGCACCAAAATAGGCCTCCACCGCAGCCAAAGCCACAGCAGCATTACGAGCCTGGTGTTCACCAGACAGTGGCAGGAAAATGTCCGTGTACTCGCCACCCAAACCCTTAATGGCAATCATCTGGCCACCAACAGCAATGGAGGAATGCATAAGACCAAATTCAAAACCTGCACGGGCCACGGAAGCATCCACGGAGACGGCGCGCTCCAAAAGCACCTTCATTGCCCCGGCTTCCTGCTCGGCAATAATGGCCACATTATCTGGTGGGGTGAGGAGATCCTCCTTATCCCAGCGGCTCTTAATAATGCCGGCCTTTTCCCCCGCAATGTCCTCAATGGTGTCACCAAGAAAATCAGTGTGGTCAATACCGACAGGGGTGACCACCGAAACATCGGCATTGATCACATTGGTGGCATCCCAACGCCCACCAAGACCGACCTCGACAACGGCGACGTCGACAGGGGCATCAGCAAAGGCCGCATAGGCCATGGCGGTAAGAACCTCAAACTTGGACATGCGTGGGCCGCCCTCAGCCTGGCTCTTAGCATCCACCATCTCAACAAAAGGCTTGATTTCTTCCCAGGTGCGCACATAGTCGCGTGGGTGAATTGGAAGACCATCAATACCAATGCGCTCGGTCGCCAACTGCAAATGGGGGCTGGTGGTACGACCAGTACGCATATGAAAAGCGCGCAAGAGGGACTCAATCATGCGCACCGTGGATGTTTTACCATTGGTGCCAGCCACATGGATGGAATGGAAACTGCGCTCTGGGTGACCCAGGTAGTCCATCAACAACTCCATGCGGTCAAGCGTGGGGTCAATGGAGGTTTCATTCCAGCGGCTATCGAGTTCTTCCTCTACACGCGCTAGATCAGCCAAATCCTCGGGAGTAATCTCCCGGGATTCAGCCTCGTTGGTTGGAGCATTGAGATCAAGGCTCAAACCATCATCATTAATATTGAGCATGCCTCCTAGTTTAGGAGTTCTGCGAGACGCGCGCTAATACGCGCCACTTCTTCCTCCGCAATCTGCTGGCGGCCACGGATCTTTTCCACAACCGCATCAGGGGCCTTGGCCAAGAAAGCTTCATTACCAAGCTTCTTTGTTGTGCCCTCAAGTTCCTTCTGAGCTGCGGCAAGATCCTTCTCCAGGCGCTTGCGCTCAGCATCCTTATCCACAGTGCCGGAAGTATCAAGCTCCACAGTCACAGTGCGCTCGCTGAGACGAACCTCAATGGACGCGGTGGCTGTGAAATCAGCAGTAGGCTCATCCACACGGGCAAGGCTGCCAATAACCTCGGCTGGAAGGTCGCCGAAATCATAGCGGGCTGGAACACGCTGGCTTGGCTTCACACCCTGATCGGCACGGAAGCGACGAAGCTCAGTAACCAGCTTCTGCACATCCTCCATACGGCGGGCAGCAACAGCATCAGTCTCTACCCCACCATTGGTGTCCTGGGCGGTAGGCCAGGAAGAAATCACCAGGGACTCCTCCAGCTGACCCTCGGTCAGAGCCAACCACAGGGTTTCAGTCACGAATGGCATGGATGGGTGCAGCAGCTTTAGGGCCACATTGAGCACGCGACCAAGAACGAGGGAGGAATCCTCCTGAACCTTGGCAATCTCCAAATACCAGTCGCAGAACTCATTCCAGACGAACTGGTACATGGCCTCATGGGCCTTAGCAAACTGGTAGCGGGAGAGGTAATCATCCACGGAGACACGAAGCTCCTCAAGACGATCCAAAATCCACCTATCCGCATCAGTCAAAGACTCGCGGGCTGGCAGCTCGCCCACCTTAGCGCCCTTCATGAGGGCAAACTTGGTGGCATTAAAGAGCTTGGTGGCAAAGTTACGGGAAGACTGGGCAGAATCCTCACCCAGTGGAAGGTCCACACCAGGATTAGCGCCACGGGCCAGGGTGAAGCGCAGTGCATCAGCACCGAAACGCTCAACCCAGTCCATTGGGTCAATGCCATTGCCCAAGGACTTGGACATCTTACGGCCCTGGGAGTCACGAACCAGACCGTGCAGGTACAGGTCGGTGAATGGAATCTGTGGGCGACCATCCTTGCCTGCGCCAAGAACGCCACCAAGCTCCTCATCCAAAGTGGAAGCGAAGGTGCCGAACATCATCATGCGGGCAACCCAGAAGAAGAGAATGTCATAGCCGGTGATAAGAACCGAGGTTGGGTAGAACTTCTCAAGCTCAGGGGTCTTATCTGGCCAACCCATAGTGGAGAATGGCCACAGTGCAGAGCTAAACCAGGTATCCAAAACATCAGGATCCTGAACATAGCCCTCTGGTGCTTCCTCATCTGGACCAACGCAGATGACCTCATCATTAGGGCCGTACCAGATTGGGATACGGTGGCCCCACCACAGCTGGCGGCTAATGCACCAATCGTGCATATCATCAACCCAGTCAAAGTAGCGGGCAACCTGGGAAGATGGGTGAATCTGGGTATCGCCCTCACGGATGGCATCGCCAGCCATCTTGGCAAGCTCCTCCACCTTGACGTACCACTGCTTGGAGAGGCGTGGCTCAATAGGCTCACCACTGCGCTCGGAGTGACCAACAGCGTGAACATAAGGACGCTTCTCGGAGACAATACGACCCTGGGCTGCAAGGGCCTCACGGATCTTTACGCGGGCCTCAAAACGGTCCAGGCCATCAAACTCGGTACCAGTATTGGCAATACGGCCCTTGGTATCAAAGATGGTTGGCATTGGCAGGTCATGGCGCAAAGCCACAGCATAGTCATTTGGATCATGAGCTGGGGTGATCTTCACAGCACCAGTACCGAACTCTGGATCCACATAGTCATCGGCAACAACGACCAGCTTCTGACCAGGCATCAGTGGGTGATCGAAAGTGGAGCCCACCAAGTCCTTATAGCGCTCATCTTCTGGGTGGACAGCAACGGCGACGTCGCCAAGCAAAGTTTCAACACGGGTAGTAGCAACAACCACATGTGGCTCATTATCATTCATGGAGCCATAACGCAGGGAGACGAGCTCGCCCTCAACGTCCTTGTACACAACCTCAATATCGGAAACAGCGGTCTCCAAAACTGGGGACCAGTTAACCAGACGGTTGGCACGATAAATCAAGCCCTTATCGTAGAGCTTCTTGAAAATAGTAGTAACAGCGCGGGAAAGACCCTCATCCATGGTGAAGCGCTCACGGGACCAATCCACAGAGTCACCAATGGCGCGCATCTGGCGGCCAATCTTGCCGCCGTATTCCTTCTTCCAATCCCAGACGCGCTCAATAAATTCTTCGCGCTCATAGTCGAAGCGGTCCTTGCCCTCAGTTTCCTTGAGCATGGCCTCGACCTTGGTCTGGGTAGCAATGCCGGCATGGTCCATGCCAGGCAGCCAAAGAACCTCATAGCCCTGCATGCGCTTCATGCGGGAGAGCACATCCATCAAGGTGTGATCCAGGGCGTGGCCCATATGCAGCTGACCTGTCACATTGGGCGGAGGCAGAACGATGGAAAAAGGCGGCTTTTCGGAGTTGACATCGGCCGTAAAGTAGCCTTTTTCCACCCAGTTTTCATATAGCTGGCTTTCGACAGCCTTCGGATCCCAATTCTTTGGCAATTCAGACATAACGTCTATCTTACCTAAGAATGGGCGACCCTTTTAGATCAGGCCCAATTCCTTCACGGCCTGGCGTTCTTCTTCCAGTTCAGCAATATTGCGATCAATGAAGGCACGCTGCTCAGGGGTGATATCAAGACCCTGGACAATCTCCCACTTGCCATTACGGGAAACAGTTGGGAAACCAAAGATGAGACCCTCTGGCACACCATAGGAACCATCAGATGGGATAGCGGCAGAAGCCCAACGCTCAGTGCCATTAACCCAATCGTGCATGTGGTCCACTGCAGCGGAGGCAGCGGAAGCGGCAGAAGACTTGCCACGGACCTTAATGATCTCAGCGCCACGCTGAGCAACACCAGGAATAAACTCGCCCTCGTACCAGGCCTTATCAACCTCTACCGGCTTGCCATCAACAGTGGCAAAGCTAATATCTGGGAACTGGGTTGCGGAGTGGTTACCCCACACAACCATGTTTTCAATCTCGCTGCTGCGTGCACCAATCTGGGCACCCAGCTTAGAAATCGCACGGTTATGATCCAGACGCATCATGGCATTAAAACGCTCAGCTGGAATATCAGGCGCGGAAGCCTGGGCAATCAGCGCATTGGTATTAGCAGGGTTACCCACAACCAGAACGCGAATATCATCAGCAGCATTATCATTCAGGGCCTTACCCTGTGGGCCGAAAATACCACCATTAGCGGCAAGCAGATCGGCGCGCTCCATGCCGGCACCACGTGGGCGGGCACCAACAAGGAAAGCAGCATTCGCACCATCAAAGGCAACATCAGCCTTATCGGTAATTTCCACAGACTCCAGCAATGGGAAAGCAGAGTCTGCCAGCTCCATAGCTACACCCTCGGCGCCACCCAAAGCCTCAGGGATCTCAAGAAGGCGAAGACGTACTGGTGTGTCCTTGCCATACACATCGCCGTTAGCAATGCGCCACAGAAGAGAATATGCAATTTGTCCGGCGGCACCGGTTACCGCCACAGTTTGTGAAGATTTAAGCATACAATTGATTGTACTCTTATTTTGAAGAAAAGACTTTATTTTTCAGAAATTTTAGGGAAAACTAGTAGTAAGAATATCGGTTTTGAGGAACCCACCGAAAGGAATACCGATGAGCATGCCCATGAGCAGCGACCCCGGCGTCGAGAATGTGATTAACGTCGCACTTGAGGTTTTTGGTCGCAATGGCTATTCCGAAACTCGTCTGGATACCATCGCCCACGAGTCCGGCATGTCAAAGCGAATGATCCACTACCACTTTGGCGATAAAAAGGGCCTCTACACTCGTGCCCTCCAATTGGCTATTGAACAGCTGCGCCCTACCCCGGATAAGATGATTACCGACTCGGTCGTTCCGGCTGAGGGTATCCGTGCTGTTGTCTCCGCTATCTACGATCAGATGGCGGCGCACCCCAAGGCCCTTCGCCTACTGACGCTGGAAAATATCTTTGGGGATGTCTCCATGCTCTACGCTCCCCCACTGGCCGACCAATCCAATATCCTACTGCAGACCGATAGGATCCTCATGGTTGGTCAGGATGCCGGTGCCTTCCGCCCTGGCATTAGTGCCCTGGATGTCTATGCACTGATTAATTCCCTCTGCCTGCTGCGCCTGGGTGGCCGCGCAACCTTTAAGAACCTCTATGGCACCGACCTTCACTCCAAGCAAAACCTTGCTGGTTTGAAGCAGCTAGTCATTGATGCCGTTCTGGCCTTCCTCACTGCCAATATTGAGAGCAATGGCCAGATGAGCTACCTGCAGGGCGAGTTTAAGAACGACTCCATGCCAGCCCTCTACGAGCAAGATAATATCTACGACTAGAAATACCCCACAAACAAAGAAAACGGAGCCCGAGGGCTCCGTTTTTTCATGCGGTCCTAAGACCGAATCTGCATACTAGGCAGAGGTATCAACTGGGTGGTTGACCAAAATTGGCTCACCCTCACCACGAACACATTCTGCGGTGATAATAACCTCAGCAACATCATCGCGGCTAGGCAGCGAGTACATGAGAGGATTGAGAATCTCCTCCATAATGGCGCGCAGGCCACGGGCACCAGTCTTGCGCTCCAGAGCCTTCTCGGCAATAGCCTCAAGGGCATCATCCTGGAAGCTCAACTCAATGCCATCCATCTGCAAAAGCAGCTTGTACTGGCGGACCAGAGAGTTCTTTGGCTCAGTCAAAACCTTGACCATGGATTCAATATCCAAATCCTTAACCGAAGCCACAATAGGCAGACGGCCAATGAATTCAGGGATCAACCCGAACTTCACCAAATCCTCAGGACGGGCCTCCGCATAAATATCAGAAATATCTGCGGTGCTGCCAATCTCATTGCCAAAGCCCAAGCTTCCCTTGCCCATGCGGGCCTCAATGACCTTATCCAGGCCAGCGAAAGCACCAGCGGCAATAAAGAGAATATTGGAGGTGTCGATATTGATGAGTTCCTGGTTTGGATGCTTACGGCCACCCTGTGGTGGAACCGCCGCAACAGTGCCCTCAAGAATCTTCAGAAGAGCCTGCTGCACACCCTCACCGGAAACATCGCGGGTAATGGATGGGTTCTCCGACTTGCGGGCAATCTTATCAATCTCGTCGATATAGATAATGCCGCGCTGTGCACGCTGAATATCAAAATCAGCAGCCTGGATGAGGCGCAGAAGAATATTCTCCACATCCTCACCCACATAGCCGGCCTCGGTCAGAGAGGTCGCATCAGCAATGGCAAAAGGAACATCGAGACGCTTAGCCAGAGTCTGGGCAAGATAGGTCTTACCCGAACCGGTTGGGCCAAGAAGCAGAATATTGGACTTATCCAATTCGATCTCTGCAGCCTCAGGGCCCAAGCTCTTCTGGTCTACGGCACGAATGCGCTTGTAGTGGTTATACACAGCCACGGAGAGGACACGCTTGGCATCCTCCTGACCAATGACATACTCATCGAGGAAGTCATGGATCTCCGTTGGCTTAGGCAGACCGTCATTGATCGCCTTGCTATCCCCATCTGCCTGCTGCTCGCTAGCAATCAGCGCATTGCACAGCTCGATACAATCAGTACAGATATACACGCCATTGCCATGAATGAGGCGCTCAACCTGACTGCGGCTCTTCTGACAGAAAGAGCACTTCAAGCCATCAAAACCGTCTTGTATTTTTGCCATTCTTCTTCCACTAAAAGTTAGTTGCGTTCGCGCTTGCGATAGTCAAAGACCTGGTCGATAAGACCATATTCTACAGCCTCCTGGGCTGTAAGAATCTTATCACGATCGGTATCGAGACGAACCTGCTCGGAGGTCTTGCCTGTGTGGAAAGCAAGGGTGTCTTCCATCAGGGTACGCATACGCTCAATTTCACGAGCCTGGATTTCCAGATCGGAAACCTGGCCCTGCATGCCGCCGGTACGTGGCTGGTGAATCAGCACACGTGCATTAGGCAGAGCGGCACGCTTACCTGGGGCGCCAGCAGCCAAAAGCACGGCGGCGGCCGAAGCGGCCTGGCCGAGGCAGACGGTCTGTACGTCTGGGCGCACATACTGCATGGTGTCATAGATGGCCATCAGGCTGGTGAAGGAACCACCAGGAGAGTTGATGTACATGGTGATATCGCGCTCTGGGTCGAGACCCTCGAGAACGAGAAGCTGCGCCATAATGTCATTGGCGGAAGCATCGTCAACCTGGGTGCCCAGGAAGATAATGCGCTCTTCAAAGAGCTTGTTATATGGGTTAGATTCCTTAGCGCCGAAAGCAGACTGCTCAACGAAACTTGGAAGAATATAACGGGAGGAAGGCATTTCCATTGCTTATTTCCCTTCAATTACCTTGTCGACGAAACCGTACTCGAGTGCCTGCTGGGCGGTGAACCAGCGGTCGCGGTCGGAATCCTTGGTGATCTGCTCAACGGTCTGGCCGGTGTGCTCTGCAATCAGCTCAGCCATTTCGCGCTTGGTGTGGGCGAAGGTCTCAGCCTGAATAGCAATATCGGAAGCAGTACCGCCAACACCAGCGGAAGGCTGGTGCATCATAATACGGGCGTGAGGCAGAGCGTAGCGCTTGCCCTTGGTGCCTGCGGAGAGCAGGAACTGACCCATGGAAGCAGCAAGACCCATGGCATAGGTGGCCACATCACAAGGGCTGTACTTCATGGTGTCGTAGATGGCCATACCAGCGGTCACGGAACCACCTGGGGAGTTGATATAGAGGTGAATGTCCTTCGTTGGATCCTCAGCGCTCAGAAGCAGAATCTGCGCGCAGAGCTTATTAGCGATCTCATCGTCCACCTGGCTACCCAGGAAGATAATGCGCTCACGAAGGAGACGCTCGTATACAGAGTCGGACAGGTTCAGACCTGCGCCGGCCCCGGAGGCCATTAGATTTTTATCCATTAGTGAATATCCTTACTGACTAAGTGCTTTCTCACTAGAATACCCGCCCCAGACGGGCTTGGCATCAATGTTCGCTTATAGCGAAAAATCCCCACCAAGCGGTGGGGATTCGCTGAAAAGAAAGTCTATTTACTTCTCTTCGGTCTCGGCTTCAGCCTCAGACTCTTCACCGAAATACTCGGTGGTGTCGATGACATTACCAGCGGTGTCCTTAGCGGATACCTTGCAGATGGAAGCGGCGAGAGCCTTGCCACGACGAACGTCCTGGAAGAGGCTTGGCAGCTGACCAGCCTGAGCCAACTGGTTCAGGAGGGTCTGTGGGTCCATGCCATAGGAAGAAGCGGTGAACATGAGGTGCTCGTTGACATCATCATTGGTCACGGTTGGCTCGTCGAGATCAGCGACAGCGTCGAGAAGAATCTGGGTGCGAACAGTCTGGGTGAACTGCTCTTCCAGGGTCTTCTTGTACTCGTCGAGAGTGGTGTTCTGCATCTTCATGACCTCAGCCAGACCAGCTTCGCCACCGAACTGGCGAGCCATATTGTCGATCTGGTTCTGAACCTGCTCATCAACATAGCGGGTTGGGATTGGGAATGCAGCAGCCTCGAAAGCCTTCTCGAGAACAGCGTCACGCAGAGCAACAGCCTGCTGGGACTTAGCAGCATCCTCGAGCTGGGACTTGAGACCCTCGCGCAGCTCTTCAACGGTGTCGAACTCGGAAGCTTCCTGTACGAACTCCTCGTCAACCTCAGGAAGCTGACGACCCTTAACAGCGGTGACGTCAACGGTCACGGTGCCGGTCTTGCCCTCAGCCATTGGAACTGGAGCCTCGAAGGTAGCGGACTCATCAGCGTGGAGGCCCTTAACAGCCTTGTCCAGGCCTTCGATCATTTCAATCTCGGAGCCGATGGTGTGGGTCAGGCCCTCAGCAGCAGCCTCAGGGATTTCCTTGCCCTCGACCTCTACCTTGACGTTGAAGGTAACAACATCGTCCTTCTTAGCCTTACGCTTAACGTCCTTGAGGGTGGAGAAGCGAACGCGGAGCTTCTCGATCTCTTCGTCGATAGCCTCGTCGGTTACCTCGATTGGGTCAACCTCAACGGAGATCTTGGAGAAATCTGGAACGGTGAACTCTGGGCTAACAGAGAAAGTAGCCTCGAAAGCCAATGGGTCAGCGTCAGCTGCGCTGGTGACCTCGATGGATGGAGTACCGAGAAGCTTGAGCTTCTCCTCTTCCAATACGGAGTTCAGGCGGGATGGGATAGCCTCGTTGAAGACATCGCCCAAAACATACTCGCGGGAAACGCGGGACTCAACAACCTTGCGAGGTGCCTTGCCACGGCGGAAACCTGGGACATTGATCTGCTTGGCGATTTCCTTATAGGCCTTGTCGAATTCAGGCTCCATCTCAGAGAATGGAACCTCAATGGCTACCTTAACAGTGGTGTCGTCTAGACGATCTACAGAACTCTTCACGAGCTAAATTCTCCTGAATCCATCGAAATTTCAAGTTACTGACCAGTCCGGACGTAACGAACTGAACATATGAGAATGACCGCCGCCCCTTCCTAAGAAGGTATTGCGACGGCCATTGTCCGTCGGGGCGACAGGATTTGAACCTGCGACCCCCTGCTCCCAAAGCAGGTGCGCTACCAAACTGCGCCACGCCCCGTTTGCTGTGAACTTTATTCGCTCTTAGCAACAGAAAATAACTATACACGAGACTAGAATTTTCACCTAATCCCCACGTAGACCAATAAATCTGAGCCTAAACGACTCAATATAGTGTCGAATCATAGTTTACATTGCGCGAGCCCCCATACCACGAGCCCAAGCGCCTTCCTGAAGCCGCGCAATTTTGCACAGAAACTGCAGGTCAGCATATTAAAATACATCGGCAATACTATTGCTACCACGCCCTAGTTATTGCTAAAATAAAGACAAGTACAGACCTCAATTTATTAACCCCCAACAGAAAGGAAGCAAACAATGACCACCGAACGTGTCGGCTTCAGTGGCCTCGTAATTTCACTGGTGATCGGCGTTGTTCTCGCAGTCTTTGGTTATATTCCAGTTGCTGGCATCTGCATGATCGCCGCATTCTCCTTCGCACTTATCTTCTTGCTAGCAGAGCTACAGAAGTAAAACCGAAGGGGCGGCCCGGCCGGATAGGACGCATAGTCCCCGGCCGGGTCATTTATATATTGAGTCTGATATACAAAAAGGCCGTGTACGGAAGAGAGTGTTCAACTTTCATCCGGTACACGACCAGGCGGAGGGAACGACGGGAATCGAACCCGCGTCTTCAGCTTGGAAGGCTGAGGTATTAGCCACTATACGACGTTCCCCTATATGCGCTGCCATAAGCAATAAGCTCAAAGTTACAAGCTATAAGCAACAAGCAAAGACTATACCATATGGGGCTGATTCGGCAAAAAGTCCACGTCAGGTAGCAAATTACCTATCGGATTAATCGCATTTTATTGTTGGATTAGCATTTTACCCGCAGATCTGCTAATCTATATCGCGAAACCAACCACATCTTTAGGCAATCTTCCGCTGACCAGCATGTATCTAATTTGATAGAACATTTCAGGTAACTCTAAGGTAGTTTGTCAACTTTCTCAAGAAAGGCGAGTTAGCATTTCAATCATGAACCCAAAGATTATTAACTCCGAAACCGGTAAGGAACTCTGGACCGCCATTGAATGTGCACAGCGCTCTGGCACTGCACGTGGTACTTTCACCTCCTATGCTGGCCGTGGCCGTGCCCCAAAGCCGGTCGCTAAGCTTCATGGCTTGACTCTGTGGGATTCGGACGAAGTCCTCGATTGGATCGAGGAGCGCAAGAAGGCTGCTTCTTCCTAAAGTCCAAACCCCGCATATCCACTTCCAACCGCAAAGAGTGGCTACCTACTTAGTAGGTAGCCACTCTGTTTATATGTGTAGAAGAGAATTAGATAGCTGGGGCAATACCAGTCTTCTCATACTCGGAGAGAATGTCGATACGACGCTGGTGGCGCTCCTCATTGCTCCATGCCTCAGAAATAAAGGCATCAACAATAGCCAAAGCCTCCTCCTCGGAGTGCATACGGCCACCAAGACCAATCAACTGAGCATTATTGTGCTCGCGTGCCAGCTTTGCGGTCTCCACAGACCAAGCCAAAGCACAACGTGCACCCTTGACCTTATTAGCGGCAATCTGCTCACCATTACCAGAACCACCGAGAACAATGCCCAAGGAACCTGGATCATTGACTACTCGGGTAGCAGCCTCAATGCAGTAGGCTGGATAGTCATCATTGGCGTCATACTCATGAGCACCACAGTCAATAACCTCATGACCCTGGGCTTTGAGATGCTCAGCAATGGCATTCTTTGTTTCGAACCCTGCATGGTCCGCTCCTAGGTATACACGCATACGTCTATCATAACTCAATTCCCTACATTTCCATGCATGCGGTAGGCTAAAGTCACCATGCGTATTATTAACTTTGCTCTTTACTCAGTATTGGCGCTGGCAGCGGCCGCTTGTGGGCACACAGATGTGGCCACCTCCCCCGCCGGAATTACAAGCTCAAGCAGCCCAAGCGCAGCACCAGAAAGCTCCTCCGAAGCAGGCACCCCAACCGAGACTTCGACCGAGACTTCGACCGAAACCGAAACAGTCACTGAAACCCCGGTTGTCACCACCACTGTTACTGCCCAAGCCTCCTCTACCCTGGCCTTGCTCGACAGCCTGCCAGTCAAGGGTCGCGCACCAAAGACAGGCTATAGCCGCAGCGAATTTGGTGAAGCCTGGACCGATGATGTCAATGTTGCCGGTGGCCATAATGGCTGCGATACCCGCAATGACATTCTGCAGCGCGACCTGACCGAGAAAGTCATGCGCAATAGTTGTACCGTCCAATCCGGTGTACTCCACGACCCATATACAGGCAAGATTATTAACTTCACCCGAGGTAAGGACACCTCGGCCGATGTGCAGATCGACCACATTGTTGCCCTCTCCAATGCCTGGCAGACCGGTGCGCAGCAGCTCGACTTTGCCACCCGCACCGCACTCGCCAATGACCCTGATAACCTCGTTGCGGTCGATGGCCCAACAAACCAGCAAAAGTCCGACTATGATGCGGCCTCCTGGCTCCCACCAAATAAGGAATACCGCTGCACCTATGTGGAACACCAGGTTATCGTCAAGGCACGCTATAACCTCTGGGTCACCCAAGCAGAAAAGGACGCGATCCAACGCGTCCTTGAAAGCTGCTAGTAAAAAACCTACTAGTTAAAAACTACTAGCTAAACTGTGGGCCCTCAGTACGTGAGCGCTTGAGCTCGAAGAAGTATGGGTTGGAGGCGAGAGTGACGGAGGCGTCGAAAAGCTCGCCTGCAGCCTCACCACGAGGGATACGGGTAATGACAGGGCCAAAGAAGGCGACATCGCCGATTTGGATAACGGGGGTACCCACGTCATTACCCACCAAATCGGTGGCGGCCTTCTGCAGTGCGCGAAGGCGATCATCATGGGCGTCGGTCTCAGCAAAATCAGCGAGCTCCGCTGGCAGGCCAACCTCGGCGAGGGACTCCGCAATCACAGGATTATAAGCGCCAAAACCGCGACGCTCAGGCCAGTCATTATTGTGAATCTTCGTACCCATGACGGTATAAAGCTCATCGACCTTCTCAGGGAAACGCTCCGCGACCTCAGCAAAGACGCGGGCAGGACCCCAATTAGCCTCCATCTTCTTGGCATAATCAGCCGGAATATCACGGCCATCATTCAAGACCGCAAGACTCATAGGCTTAAAGGTGACATTAACGTCACGAACCTTCTCGACTTCCTTAATCCAACGGCTTGTCACCCAGCAAAATGGGCAGGACACATCAAAATACAAAGAAACATTTTCAGACATAGAACCAGTCTAGTACCCTAGAGGGTATGAGTTCCACAAATCTAACACGTATCGAAGCAGAAGCCCGCGCTGCCCTGCTTGAAATTGATAACTACCATATCGACCTTGATGTGACCGGGGATGCGGAAAGCTTCCTATCCACCACCACTGTGCGATTCACCGCAAAGGCGGATGGCTCCACCTTTATCGACCTACGTGCCGCCGAAGTGAGCTCCGTCTTGCTGGATGATGAAGACATCACCCCAGCGACCTATCACGAAGAAGAAGGCATCCCACTGACGCTCAGCGCCGGCCCACATGAGCTGGTCATTAGCGCACGCTGCCTCTACTCCCGCACCGGCCAGGGCCTCCACCGCTATGTGGACCCAGCCGATAATGAAGTGTACATGTACACCCAGTTTGAAACCGCCGACGCCAAGCGCGTCTTCGCCTGCTTTGACCAGCCGGATTTGAAGGCCAGCTACTCCATGAAGGTACGCACCCCAGCCAACTGGCGCGTCATCTCCAACCCAGAAATGACCGTCTCCGAGGACGGCACCGTGCACGAAGGTGCCACCGGCTACCGCGTCTCCACCTACCTGGTTGCCTTCTGCATTGGCCCATACCACGAGGTGCGCTCCTCCTGGAGCGGCACGCTCACACACCACCCGGAAACACCGGCTGGTGAGCCAACCGAACTGACCGTGCCATTCGGCATCTACTGCCGCAAGTCTGTGGCGCATGCGCTGGATGCCGATGTCATCTTTGAACAGACCCGCCAGGGCTTCGACTACTACCACAAGCACTTTGGCATGGCCTACCCATTTGGCAAGTACGACCAGATCTTCTGCCCTGAATACAATATGGGCGCCATGGAAAACTCCGGCTGCGTGACCTTCCGCGATGAATATGTCTTCACCGAGCCAGCCGCCCCACACGTCTACGAGCGCCGCTGCGAAACCATCCTGCATGAGCTCGCCCACATGTGGTTCGGTGACCTGGTGACCATGCGCTGGTGGGATGACCTGTGGCTCAATGAGTCCTTTGCCACCTGGGCCTCTGTTATGGCACAGTCCGAAAACACTGAGTATGTCAATGAGTGGGTGACCTTCTCCCTCTCTGAGAAGAGCCACGCCTACCAGCAGGACCAGCTGCCTTCCACCCACCCAATCCTGGCTGATGCCACGGATATTCGCACCGTGGAACAGAACTTTGATGGCATTACCTACTCCAAGGGTGCCTCTGTACTCAAGCAGCTCTACGCCTATGTTGGCCGTGAGGCATTCTTCAAGGCCATCCGCATGCACTTTGCCCGCCATGCCTGGGGCAATGCGACCTTTGATGATTTGCTCGGTGCACTGGAAGAGGCCTCCGGCCGCGACCTCTCTGCCTGGGCTGACCAGTGGCTCAAGACCACCGGCATTAGTGATATTGCTGCGGACTTCACCGTGGAAAATGGTGTGTACACCAAGTTTGATTTGGTGCAGAGCGGCCCTGTCCTGCGCGACCACCGCCTGGCTGTTGGCCTCTACAATATTGAAGGCGATAAGGTTGTGCGAGCCCTGCGCGTGGAAAGCGACCTTCACGGTGAGCGCACCAGCGTAGAAGCCCTCATTGGTGCCGCTGAGGCCGATATTGTTCTGGTCAACGATGATGATCTGACCTACTGCATGGCGGATATGGATGACAAGTCCACAGCTCATGTTCTTGAGCACATGGATAAGATTGAGGACCCAATGGTTCGCTCCCTGTGCTGGTCTGTCATGTGGCAGCGCACCCGTGCCGCCAAGATGCCTGCGCGTGACTTCCTGGCGCTGGTGGCCAAGGGCCTTGAGTCTGAAAATGAGCACTTTGTTTTGAACACCGTGCTGTTGGCTGCCAAGACTGCTGCACTGAGCTACTCCTCTACCCCATCGACCGTTTTGGCTGATACTGTGGTGGACCGCATTAAGGCTGGGGATAAGGTGCTGCGCTACCAGCAGCTGCTGTGCACCCTGCCACTGACCGAGAAGTCCCTGCCACTGGTAGAAGAGATGCGCAACGGTGAGGATCAGAGCCTGCGATGGCAGGGGCTGGTGTGCCTGATTGCCAATGGCAAGGTGGCCGACCCCGCTGCGGAAATTGCTGCTGAGCGTGTGCGCGATGCAAGCTCCGGTGGTCAGAAGTGGGCCTGGACCGCTGAAGGTGCTGCCGACCGTGTGGCTGTCTTCCTGGACCTACTGGATAATGGCCATGAGAAGTCCAACCTTGAGCTGCGCCACAAGGCCATGGGTGTGACCTGGGCTCCAGTGAGCGAGGAACTCAAGGCTGCTGCCCCACAGTACTTTGAGAAGACCGGCGCTGTGTGGGAAAAGTTCGAATCTGAGGTTGCCCAGCGCACCTTGCATGAGCTCTACCCATATTGGGCTCCAGAGGTTGAACTCCCAGCCATTGAGGGCGACCCTGCCCTGCAGCGAATCCTCAAGGAAGGCGCGCACACCATGGAGCGCATCCGCAAGTGTCGTGCTCTCTAAATAGTGCCCTCTAAATAACTGCTAAGACCCTATAGCGGTCACAGTAGTAGGCTCCCGCGGAAGCCCTCACGGGCTTCCTTGGGCAGAAAGCTACTGAAACAACTAAGACCCAGGCGAATTTAAAGAATTCGACCTGGGTCTTAGTGTATGGTCTTGAGCCTGTGCTACTCGTAGCGGAGGGCGTCGATAGGATTGAGCTTGGCTGCCTTATTTGCCGGAATATAGCCGAAGAGCAAGCCAATACCCGTGGAGACCGCCAAGGCGCCCACCACGCCCCACCACGGCGGCAGGACAAAGATATTCAGAAAGAGCGCAATAGCCACAATCGGGGCGCCACCAAGAATGACACCAATCACACCACCAAAGAAGCAAATGAACATGGCCTCAGTCAGGAACTGCAGGCGAATCGCATTAGTGGTGGCACCAAGGGCCTTGCGGATACCAATCTCACGGGTACGCTCAGTCACAGCTACCAACATAATATTGGTAACACCAATACCGCCCACCAGCAGCGCAATAGCGGCCACGGCGGAAATACCGAGACTCACATAGAGCAGGATGCGGTTGATATAACTGGTTGCACCATCAAGGTTGGACACCTTGGCGACAATAGTTGGGTCATCGCTATAGTGACGCTCAAAATAGCGCTCCGTATCAATATCGAAACGGGCATCATTACGGTCAGCCTTATGAAGACTAAAACCAGACCAACTAGGGGTATCGCCACCAACAATAGCCTGGGCAGTCGTATACGGCAGGTAGACCGAGGCGCCAGAGGTCAGGCGAGAAAGCATACCCACCGAAGGCTCAAGCACACCAACAATGGTGAAATCATAGGCCTCACCATCATCCGTGGTCAGCTCAATAATATTGCCCAAGGCGGTGCGGGCATCACCATCAAAATATTCGGTGACCAGACGATCACTGACCACCACATTATTGGTAATGCCATTAATATCGGCCTGGTTAATCAGACGACCAACACTGACCTTCTCATCATTAAAGACGAAGTTCTCTGGGTCACGGGCCAAATAATTAATAGTGGTATTGGCTTCCTTGCCCTTAATGACCGTGGTGCCGGAGACATTATAGCTATAGTCCAAGTTCAGGCCACTAATACGGTCGCCCATAAAGTCCTGGTATTCCTGAATATCCTCACGGGTCAGATACTCATTGGACTCCAAGGGATCCACATAGCCAAACATATCCGACTGGTCATCATCAATCTTGTGGCCAATATTCACATAGACATTGGACAGACCAAGATTATCGAACTCGCGGCCAACCAAGACATTAGCCGCAGAGCCCAAAGTCAGAATGGCAATCACCGAGGCGATACCAATCACCATACCCAGCAAGGTGAGGATGGTGCGCATAAAGTTGGAGCGGAGGCTCGCCAGGGCCATAGATAGGGTATCCACTAGTGTTCCTCCCGCCTTCCAATTGGGGTATTTGCTTTGTCGGAGGTGACGAGGCCGTCGGAAAGCTTGATGATACGAGTGGTCTCTTTAGCCAACTTATTATTGTGCGTAATGAAGAGAATCGTGCGACCACCCTCATGCAGCTTATGGAACAAATCCACAACCATGTGGCCGGTCGCCGTATCCAAAGCACCGGTCGGCTCATCGGCCAAAATCAGCTCCGGATCATTAGCCAAAGCGCGGGCAATAGCAACACGCTGCTTTTGGCCACCCGAAAGCTCATTTGGACGGTGGCTAATACGATCAGCCATCCCAACAAGCTCAAGAAGATGCTCGGCGCGGGCGGCGCGCTCCCTACGAGGCACACCCGCATACATCATGGGCATCTCCACATTTTCGCGGGCTGTGGAACGGCCAACCAGATTAAAACTCTGGAAAACAAAGCCAATATTATTGGCGCGGAACTGGGCCAACTGATTACCACTGGCTGTCAACACATCCACACCATTAAAAAGGTAGCCACCGCTGCTCGGACGATCGAGCAGACCAATGATATTCATCAAGGTGGACTTGCCGGAACCGGAGGCGCCAACAATGGAGACAAACTCCTTCTCCTGGACATCCAAAGAGATGCCCTTGAGAATAGGAAGGTCCTCAGTGCCTACCTTAAAAGAGCGGGTAATTTCATGAAGCTGAAGGAAACTCACTAATCAGACACCTTCACAGGACGATCCAAGAGGTGGGCATAGGTGCTTGGATAGCTAATGACGCGGTCACCCTCATTGAGGTCACCATCAGTCACTGCGGTGCTCACACCATTAGTGAAACCAGTGGTGATATTCCTACGCTCCAGAACATCATCACTATTAATCACATAAACAAAGTGGACATTCGAATCATCCGGATCATCCATGATGGCGGAGTTAGGAACAGTCAACGTATCAGAAGCAGACTCCGAAACAATACGAAGCTTAGCGGAAGCACCAAGGTTCAGGCCCTCGCGGTCACCGGTGACCTCAACCTCAATTGGGTACTCTGCACGAGTATCAGTGGAGGCGCTGCCGCTACCGGAGAGCAAGCTGCTCACACCACTAGAAGTAGCGGTGGTGGTGGCCATCTCAGGAACATTAGAAATCTTGGTGACCTTGCCGGTGAAGGTCTTATCAGGGGCAACCACGGAAGTGAAGGTCACCTCGGCGCCTTCCTTGACCTTGGCAAAATCAGCTTCCTTGAGCTTGCCCTTCACAATCAAAGTGGAATCATCGGCAATAGTGGCAACCTGACCTGAGACTGGGTTATCCACAGAAGCATTCAAAGAAGTAACAATACCGTCGAATGGGGCCTTAATATCCTTATCGGCAATCTGAAGACGGATGGAATCAAGGCTGGCCTCATCAGAATTGTCATTAACCTTGGCCCAGGCATTATCTGCCTGAAGCTGAAGATTATCGCGATTATTCTGGGCAGAAATCTTGGCCTGCTCCAAATTAAATTGGGCATCAAGAACACTCTGATAAGCGCTTTCTACATTGCGCTTCTGCTTCTGGATATCCTCATCGGCATCAATAGTGGCCTGATCAAAGGCACTCTGTGCGCGATCGGCAGCCTTCTGGGCCTCAGACACACGCCACACAGAAGTACCAACAGTGGTGGCACCGCTAAGAGTGCTGCTATCAATAGTGCCAGTAACAATCCCACGAATGCTATCAAGATTCGAGAAACCAGAATTCAAGGCATCCAAAGAGGCAAGAATAACACTCGCGCGAGTAGCATTCAAGGTATTCAGTGCATCCGCAGTGGAATCAAGGCCTGCGGACTGGCGGCGCAGTTGACGCTCCAACTCCAGCTTCGCGTCCTCATAATTATTGAGAACACCGCGAAGACCAGACTCTGCGCTTCGAACATCAGAGTTCACGCCGCTATTAGCCTGATCAAGAGCCTGCTGGGCCTGCTGAGCTGCGAGAAGATTGGAGCGTCGAGAAGCATCCAAAGAAGACTCCCTGGATGCCAGATCACGCTGGGTATCCGAAACATCCAAAGACACCAATACATCGCCACTCGTAACACGGCTACCAGTAGAAACATTCACGGCAGTTGCCTTCGCATTAAAAGGCGTGGTCAGCGTAGCTGTTTGCTTCGCCTCAACGGTACCGCTCAAGCTCACGGTCTGACTAATATCGCCCTTCTCAACAGTGCTAATATCGCTCGAGGTAATCACATCACTTGAACCGCGACCAGGCAGAACAAATGTGAAGAGAACCATCAAGATCACTGCGATCAGAACGAGAATAGGCACAATGATCTTGGCCTTGCTCGGCTTCTTAGAAACCGAAGCCAAGGTCACTGCGCCTTTAGCAAAATCATTCTTCTGTGTTGGCTCGTTTGGCTCGCTAGTCATGTATGAATGCTCCTATTAATTGGGGAACGTATTATTCATCTACTATACCAGCCAAATATCACAGTATTGAGCTATAAGGCTAGGCTTAGCCTATAGAATCAAGCGCCTGCTGAATATCAGCAATCAAGTCCTCAGCATCCTCAATGCCAATGGACATGCGCACAAATTCCTTTGGTGGCTCAAGGTCAGTGCCACGAACCGACTGGTGGCTCATATAGTACGGATGCTCAAGCAAGGACTCCACGCCACCCAAGGACTCGGCAAGAGCAATGAGCTTGGTGGAAGTCGCAAACTTCTTGGAGGCTTCCTCATCGACAAAACGAACAGTGACCATGCCACCGAAGCGCTTCATCTGACGGGCAGCAACCTCATGGCCAGGGAAATCAGGCAGACCAGGATAGAGGACCTCCGCAACCTTTGGATGCGCGGCCAAAACCTTGACCACAGCCTCCGCATTATCGCAGTGCCTCTCCATACGAACAGCCAAGGTCTTAATGCCGCGCAAAGTCAGGTACGCATCAAAGACACTTGGAACTGGGCCCACACTACCCTGCAGGTAGAGGAAAGCCTCATCCAACTCAGCGCTATTGGTGATAATTGCGCCACCAATAACATCCGAGTGGCCACCAATGTACTTGGTTGTGGAATGAACAGAAATATCCGCACCCAACTCCAGCGGGCGCTGAAGATATGGGCTTGCGAAAGTATTATCCACAGCCAAGAGGGCATCACCCTTAATCTCAGCAATAGCGGCAATATCGCTAATGCCAAGAGCTGGGTTGGTTGGACTCTCTAGCCAAATAAGCTTGGTGTTGGGGAGAATCGCCGCCGCGACAGCCTGGGCATCGGTGGTGTCGACGACGGTGAATTCAATACCCCACTCTTTATAAACGGATTCAAGGAGCCTAAAAGTTCCACCGTAGGCATCATCACCGAAAACTACGTGGTCACCGGGCCTAAGAACAGCGCGCAGTGTCACATCCACCGCAGCCATACCAGAGGAAAATGCGCGGCAATACGCGCCACCTTCAAGCTTGGCGACGGTCTTTTCAAGGGCATCAATGGTTGGGTTGCCACAGCGGGTGTATTCATAACCGCCGCGCAACTTATTGATGTCATCCTCCTGGAAAGTGGTGGATGCATAAATCGGAACATTGATCGAACCAAACTTATCGTCTGGCTCATAACCTGCATGTACTGCGTCTGTAGAAAATCCCATGAGCCCATCATACTGTACTTTCCAAATGAATAATAGAAATTCAAAATTCCTGCAGGTAGTTCCCTATTTTAGAATAAGTTCTGGACAAAAGCTGTGATCATGGATATCATAGTTAGCACAATCATTCGAACCCTACCGAAAGGATACCGATCATGAGCACTTTGCTCGAAACACTCGAACAAGTTTTGGAAAATGTTGATGACCTCAACAATGAGGAGCTCACTGAGCTCATCTGCCACCTTGAACGCATGCGCGTGGACCGTGCCGTGCAGATCGCCCGCGAAAGCCAGGCTTCCAGCACCACTGCCCTGGTCAAAGTATTCCGCAATGAATTCGCCGTCACCGATGGTGAAGCCCGCAATATTCACATGGCCGTACTGGCCCGCAAGGACCAACTTTTTGCCAATATGATTGACAGTTACTGCTGGTCAACCGCCATGATCGCTGCCGTGGTGAATCTGGCGCGCACTGTGGCCTTCAATGAAAAGACCAGCAAGGCGGGCACTGTGACCAAGCGCCAGCTCAAGTTTGCCTTCAACCACCTCTCCGGCTTTGCCAATACCAAGCCACAGGAACTGCTCTACCGCATGTCCGCCAAGGTCAAGGATGAGAATAAGTTCCTCGCCTACCAGCGCCTTGAAGCGAAGAAGGCCCAGCATGAGGCCGACCTTGCCGCCTTTACTGCGGCGAACCCGGACTTTGCGCCTGCCGCATATGCACCTGCCGAAGAGCAGAACACCGGGACCACTCCCCTGCCCGAGCAGGTGGAGAGCACACAGCCAGTGCCGGCTGTTGAAACTGGCACCGCCGATGAAAACGGCATTGGGGAAAACACTGTTGGGGACAGTGCTTTGGACAATGCTGAGGGGAATGCTCCTGTCGAGCAACAGCAGGAAGAAGAAAAGCACGAACACGTGGGGGTAGCACGTGGGGTGGACACCGCTGCCGGGGAATGCAGCTGTGGTTGTCATTATCTTGTGGGGGACAAGGAACTTAATACACCAGGATGCATTGGCTCGGATGCCGATGTCCGATTCAAAGTGACCAAGACTGGTCCAAACTCTAATGAACTGGTTCTATCCGGCGTTCGCGATATTGATGCGAAGATAATTCAGCAGGCAGTGAGCGCCAATGTGAAGAACATTCCTGCCGAAGAACTCAGCCGCGACCGCAAGGTCAACCTCGGTCGAGCAGCAATCATGGGACTGCGCAGCCACATTCGCACCCACGCACCAACGGCGAAGATTGCCCTCAACCTGGTAGTCGACGCTGATCAGCTCAAGAATGACAAAGAAACCGCCATCACCGCTCAGGGTGTGAGCCTCAGCGGCATGGAAGTACTTGAAGCAATTGAAAAGTGGGGTTGCTCCGAAGCCCTGCTGGTCGTTGATGCCTTTGGCCGGGCGATGAGCTACACCAAGGGACGCTTGGCTAATAGCAAGATTCGAACCCTGCTTGAAGTAATCCAGGTCAAGTGCGCGTGGCCGGGCTGTGACTGCTGCGTTCGCCTGCAGGCCCACCACCTGATTAAGTTCATTCTGGGTGGCGAGACCTCCCTGTCCAATATGGTGCTGATGTGTGAACACCACCATGGACAAATCAGTGGCAAGGAAGAGCGCTTCCGGGTATTCCGTGACCTGGGCACCTCTGTGTGGGTGACCGACAGCGGGGACTATTATGTTGGCCTGATGGCTGCGCCGCACAGCACAATCATGACGCGACTAGGAAAACAGCGCGGATTGGATTCGCTCATTCCAACCCAGATGATTGAGCTCAAGCGCCAGCTCATCAATGAAACCTGGCAGCGCCTGCGCAAGGAGAAGCGAAGCGCCTAAGCGACTAGAGGCTGAAAAGTGATGGGGCTTCGTTGTAGTAGACGGAGCCGAAGGCGGAGTCAAGGCGAATCCAACGACCATTGACAGCTACACGCATAATGCGTGGGATATTGGCTGGAACATTGGCGCCAGGGATGAGACCAAAACTCTGGGCAGTAAAAATCATGCGCATTGGGATCTTGTGTGCGCCGTTGACCTCAATGATTGTTTGGTCAAGGAGGGATGCGGGCGGACCGAGTGGGCCCTGGAATTGGCGTGCGACCTCGCGGCCCTTCTCCCCTAGTTCAGCGACGACGCCGGCTGGGAGTTCTTCGACGGCGGTGAAGCCATCGGCTGGTGGGAGTGCGCCTGGCCACAGGGAATCGGCCTCGGCGAAGTCGCGGTTTGGTTCGCAAGAAGTCAGTGCATCGAAGATGTCCTGTGCACGAACGGTGACTTTGTCCTGCGGGAGAGTCACTTCGGCGCGGCGAGCGACGAGAGTGCTAAAAGGCGTATTGGTAAATACATCTGCCTGGGGTGCGCTGATATAGCGCATGCGCATGGCCGCATTGGGATCAAGGGCGACTGCATGACGTGCAAGAGCCTTAATGCCGTTGGTACCTGTGTGAATTTCAATAGCGACCATGGAGGAAATTATACTTGCTCAGCCTCGAAGGTGCGCTCGAAGATGGCGCGCTCAGCATCGGTGATGTCGCGTGGCTTGCCGGTCTTCAGATCGACAGCAACCTGAACAGCGGTGACCACGGCGCAGGCATTGCCCTTGCGATCATGGACAGTCTGCTTGGTGGTGAAGGAGGAAGTTCCAATGTGAGTGATGACCGTATCAATGCGGGCATCCTGGGTGTCTGGCAGCAGTGGACGCATGTAGTCTGCCTCAATGTGGCGGACAAAAGCTGCTGGGACGTCAAGGCCTTCGTTCTCGAAAGTCTGCTGTGCGTAGCTGGCACGGGCTTCCTGAGCGAGCTCAATATAGGAGAGGTTGTTCAGGTGACCAAAGCGGTCAAAATCGGACCAGCGAATATGAATTTCAGAACTATGGACTTTAGACATAGAGACCATCTTAGCCCAAATATAACTTGGGACAAAGTTTCAGATACCTAAGTATTGACCCGAGGAGTAGCACCTAGACGTACAAGAAAATGGGCCAAAAGCCAAGGAGAAAACGACGAAAAATACAAGAGTTTCGCCGCTGCTCGACGTGGACAGTCGGCTTGAGAAAAATGCAGATGAATACAGAAAAAGAGGACGACCCCGAAGGATCGTCCCCTTAGTAGCCCACGGCGCTGGCCACGATACTGGCCGTTATGCTGGGCGCTGACTAATACCTGGGCCGGCAGGCGCAGGTATTAGCGAGTGAGCTTGCGGTGAGTTACGCGGCTTGGGCGTGCGGCGTCAGGGCCGAGGCGCTCAACCTTGTTCTTCTCATACTCTTCGAAGTTGCCTTCGAACCAGAACCACTTGCCCTCTTCCACATTGCCTTCCCAGGCGAGGATGTGGGTACAGGTGCGGTCGAGGAACCAACGGTCGTGGGAAATGACCACGGCACAACCAGGGAACTTCTGGAGAGCATTTTCCAGAGAGCCCAGGGTTTCGACGTCAAGGTCGTTAGTTGGCTCATCGAGGAGGATCAGGTTGCCGCCCTGCTTCAGGGTCAGAGCAAGGTTCAGGCGGTTACGCTCACCACCGGAAAGAACCTTGGATGGCTTCTGCTGATCTGGGCCCTTGAAACCGAAGGCAGACAGATACGCACGGGATGGCATTTCATTCTGGCCAACGATGATGTAGTCCAGACCATCGGAAACAACTTCCCACACGGTCTTCTCTGGGTCGATATTCTCACGGTTCTGGTCAACATAGGAAAGCTGAACAGTGGAACCAACCTTGACGGTGCCGGAATCTGGCTGCTCCAGACCAACAATGGTCTTGAAGAGGGTGGACTTACCCACACCGTTAGGACCAATCACACCAACAATGCCGTTACGTGGCAGGGTGAAGGAAAGATCCTTAATCAGCACACGACCATCAAAGCCCTTGACCAGGTTATCAACCTCAACCACCTGGTTACCCAGACGTGGAGGGGTTGGGATCTGGATTTCTTCAAAGTCGAGCTTCTTGTACTGCTCTGCCTCAGCAACCATCTCTTCATAGCGCTGGAGACGGGCACGGTTCTTGGCCTGACGAGCCTTAGCACCGGAACGAACCCACGCGAGCTCATCCTTCAGGCGCTTCTGCAGCTTCTGATCCTTCTTACCGGCGACCTCGAGACGCTCAGCCTTCTTCTCCAGGTAGGTGGAGTAATTACCCTCATATGGGTAGAGCTTGCCGCGGTCAACCTCACAGATCCACTGTGCAACATGGTCGAGGAAGTAACGGTCGTGGGTAACAGCAAGGACAGCGCCCTTGTAGCTAGCCAGGTGCTGCTCGAGCCAGAGAACAGACTCGGCGTCGAGGTGGTTGGTAGGCTCGTCGAGAAGCAGGAGGTCAGGCTCAGAGAGCAGGAGCTTAGCCAGAGCAACACGACGACGCTCACCACCGGAAAGGTGGGTTACAGGCTCATCGGCTGGTGGGCAGCGCAAAGCCTCCAGGGCCTGCTCAATCTTGGAGTCAATCTCCCACGCATCAGCAAGGTCGAGTTCCTCCTGAAGCTTGCCCATTTCTTCCATGAGTTCATCAGTATAATTAGTGGCCATTTCCTCGGCGATCTGCTCGAAGCGCTGCTTCTTTTCAAAGATCTCACCAAGGCCCTCTTCGACGTTCTGACGAACAGTCTTCTCCTCATTCAGAGGTGGCTCCTGCAGGAGGATACCCACAGTAGCACCTGGATCGAGGAAAGCCTCACCATTAGAAGGCTGGTCGATGCCGGCCATAATCTTCAGAATAGAAGACTTACCCGCACCGTTAGGACCCACGACACCAATCTTGGCGCCAGGGTAAAAAGCCATGGTCACATTATCAAGAATGACCTTCTCACCATGTGCCTTACGCACATTCTTCATCGTATAAATAAATTCGCCCATAAACGTCCTCTCTAAAAAGCGATGAGCCCGGATTCACTAACAAGCATAGTAACAGGTTTCTTTACACCATTGATATCAAGGGCACCGCCCATGATGCGCCACGTGTTATTCAACTCATTGCTAGCCCAGCTCTGACGCAAACCATCAATAGTGTACAAAGTAGTTTCCTGGCCGCCCCAGGTTACCTGGAGACGGTCATTACGCAAATCAAAATGCGGAATATCCAAAAGCTTGCCCCACAGCAGCGTACGCAAATGCGGACCATGCGGCTCAGAGAGCTGCATGGGGCCCTCCACTGTGAAAGGCGCAGTCAACGGCATATCAGTTGGTTTAAAAACCCACTCGCGGGGCTGGAGGTTTTCAGTCTCAATCTCCTCCAGCGGGATAAACATCTCCCAATAGCCCGTGCGGCCCTCATGCATGCCCTCCACGCGAAGATAGCGCTCACGAGGCATATCGGCACTCACACTGACACGAGTAGTGGCCTGACCAGGAATAGGTGGCAGCTCCAACCAGCCTGGAACAGGCAAAATCTGGGCGGCAGTACGTGGATCCCAATACTCACGAGCACGGCTCATAGTAGAGGGGAAACCACGGTCATACCACTCTGAACGGAAGAAGGCGATATCAGCCCCCGAACGGTCAAAGTCCCAGACACGCACAAAGCGGTGACCCGTCGTGTCTGTAACAAAGATCGTCGAGGCAGAACTAGAAATCGCGGCGGCCTGGAAGCGGCCTCCCATAGCAGAAGGCACGCGGTAGGAATCATCGTTATAGAGCCATGGGTCCACCATGACAATATCCGTACCATCCCCACGCAGAGCCGTAATCATAGTCATGCGGGCACCACCAACACTATGGCGATTACCCACAATATCAACGGTATAGCCATCCCAGGCCTTATTCTCCACAGAATAAGACCAGTCAAAAGTACCTGGTGGCAAGGCGCGGCCCATGCCCCACCAGAAAGGGCTACCCCAGAAATTGGTGACATTCCAGCGGGAAGCCTCAGAGAAAATATGGTCCATGGTGTAAATCCAGCCATCAGGACCAATGAGGGTCAACTCATCATCATCGGCGGAAATACCAACAATGGTGCCATCAATACGTGGCGGAAGGTTGACAAGATGCCAGGGGCCGCCGGTGCGCAGACGCGCAGCCACACGACCCCTGTCGAGGGCGAATTCATAAAATGCATTATAGGTAGCGGTGGTGGTGCGCAAAGGCACAACCGCAGGGGCATTAAAACCCTCCGGAACCAGTGGTAATGCAGATAGATCCGCCCTAAAGGTAGAGGCTGGTGAATAAGGGATCATTGCCGAGCCGAACAGCGGCTGGCTCATCTCCTGACACACCTGAGGAATACCACCGAGCTGGCTGCACAACGATACAGCCAGTGCAATCACTTGATTTGCTATAGGCACATAAAAATATTAGCCCATTCTCAAATTTTAAGCGACTCCCTTAGGTGGCACAGCGGCAACAACCTTGACCTCCTCCCTACTCTTGGTTCGAGGCTGATACTCCACATAGCCCTCAGGGGTTTGACCCCCATGCTCACGCTCAGGGGAATAGGCCTTGACCGTGTAATACTTGGTGTCGGGGGCCAGGTTGGCAATGCGGAAGCGGACAGAGGTGCGGCTTGTACCAGCATCATCACGGTATTCCTCGGTCCGGATGGTGCCGGTGGCAATTACACTCATGCCACGATCAATGGAGGCATAGATATGCTCGGCCATTTGGCCCCAGGCTTCTGCGGTAACCCAAATATGGTCGCGGTCCACCCAGCTATTGGCTTCCAGGTCAAAACCGCGGCGGGTGGCACAGAGGCGGAAGTTGACGACAGCCTTATTATCATCGCCAACACGCTTGAAACTGAGGTCGGAACCAACACGGCCGACCATTGTGAATAGGGACATGATTTACTCCTTCTCGGCGGGGGTATGAACTTTGACCTTGTAGTACTTGGTATCAGGACCCAAGTGCATGACGCGGAACTTGACTGCGGTGCGCGGACCGGATTCATCACGGAATTCCTCCGTACGCAAAACACCCTGGGCGACAATATTCATGCCGCGCTCCACAGAGGTATAGACATGCTGGGCAAACTGCCCCCATGCCTCAGCGGTGACCCAGACATGGTCTCGGTCAGCCCATTCATTGGCTTCGACGTCAAAGGCGCGTCGGGTGGCGCAAAGCCGGAAGTTGACGACAGTGTCCTCGCCAACCTTCTTAATTGTGGGGTCGGAGCCAACCCGCCCCACCATGGTGAACACATTATGTGTCATTGTTCCTCCTTGAGGTGATGGGAAGCCAACACGGTTGTGTTGGTTGATCTCATCTTGGCAGGTTTGAAAGGAGAAAAAATGAGGGATCAAAAAAACCTGTGGATAGAGAAGTTATCCACAGGTTTTTTCGGAGGCCGCCTATTGACGGTTCATCTTTGCAAGCATTTCGTTATAAGCGCGGAGGTCGGCATCGTCCGTTTCCTCGGCATGTTTATCGTAGTCAGCAGACTCCTTCTTGCCCTGAACAAACCACTGGCGCATAACAACCATATACACAATGACCAGCGGGAACTGGCCCATACCCCAGGCGACACCGCCGCCCACATTCTGATCCTGAAGCAAATCAATATTCCACGGAAGACCCAAAGTCTCATAGAATTCCACACCCAGAATGGCAGTCATCTGCATCAAGGCCACACCAAAGAACATATGCATTGGAAGCGAGGCGGTAAGCCACACGGCGCGCAGTGCTGGGGGACGTCGATTAGGCACAGGATCGGCACCAATCAGCTCCCAGAAATAGATATAGCCAGAAATAATAAAGAGAAGGTTCATGGCCAGGTGGCCGGCGTGCTGGGCAATGGCCACCGAATAGAGAGACTGCAGGTAGAGCGCATAGAAGAAGACCAAGAACTGCAGCGTATTGACCGCCGGATGAGTCAGAAAAGCAACGACCTTATTATTAGTCAAAGCCACAGCCCACTCATGCAGACCCGGATACTCAGGATTTTCCGGAACCACCGTGGTCAACAGCGTGATTGGCGCACCCAAAACCAGCGGGACCGGCACACACATGGACAGAATCATATGCCCCACCATGTGCACAGAGAACATGGCTGGCATGTACATACCAATGCCAGAACACATAGTTAGGCCCAGAATCACACAGCCCAAAAGCCACCAGAAAGTGCGCGCATTCGACCAGGCAATACCCTGCCGGCGAAGACGCAGCACACCCCACAGATAGAGGGCGGCAAGAATAATCGCCATGGAACCGAAAATGAGGTCATAGCGCCACATGGTCCACACATTCCAGAAAGTCGGGGCCTTGGTCAGGTTATAACCAATCTCCACGACCATATTATTAATCTCGGTAATGCGTGGCGGTGGTGGCGGGGTGCGACCAAGGGCCACACCAATGGCCATAATGGCCGCCATAATAATGACCTCACCAATAGCAATGCGGATAAAAACGCGGGGCTTGGTGCCCAGCTGTGGAATACTGCGCTGGCGGTGCACATAGCCAATGACAATAACTGCCAGCACAAGCAGGGTTTTAATCAAAACCAAATGGCCATAGGAACTGGTGAACAGGTCACTAAAACTAATACGGACCAACACATTGACCAAACCACTGACCACCATCACAATGGCGGAAACCAAAGCCACAGTGGAATAGCGGCGCACCACCACATCCATATGGTCACCCTTGCGCAGGCCATGGGCAATAACAGCCATCAAACCGCCCACCCACAGGGCCATAAAAATCATATGAAGCAGGTAGGAATTAGTGCCATAGTCATGGTCGCCGCCACTGGCCGAATGGCCCTGCAAACCCAGGGGCACCAGCATAAACATGGAGAGCAGCAACCAGACCGGCTGCATGACCCACTTTTTAGAAAAGAAAGCGAAAATCGCGGTGGCGAAACCAAAAATGGCGCACCACTCCCAGGCGCGGGCGGCCGCGACCTGGTCAATGGCAGCCGACCAGCGAGCCGGGTTGATGGCATAACTGAGGGGCTGACCGGAGACGTCGGAAAGCGAAAAAGGGACCAGTAGCAGGGAGCATACGGCAAAAGCCAAGGCGGCGAAAGAGCCGGTGCCGCTAGCGATCATGCCATCGGCGCTCAGATAGCCATTGCTGCGCGGCACGACCAGGAAGGCGCACAGGAGGAAGGAGCCGATGGAGAGGCAGGCGAGCAGAACCGCGCCGGCGCGCAGGAGCGGCAGGCCTGCGGTGGTGAGAATTCCAGGGTCGGGGATGCCCAGTGCGGCGAGGCTTTGCCCCAGGTAGAGCGAAGAAATTGCGGCGGCGAGGACGCCGGCAATGAGGAAAAACAGTATGTAGAGGGGCCAACTACTGCGCACCCTGGATTGTTCACGCATGTTTTCAAGTCTACTCGGGAATTGGTAGAATGTCTTTAGGCCTCCATAGCTCAGTGGATTAGAGCAACCGGCTTCTACCCGGTTGGTCGCGGGTTCGAATCCTGCTGGGGGCGCTTTGTTTTGCGTACGAAAGGTTTCTTATGGCTCTTCCATCTCCCTCACCAACCGCACGCGCGCTCGTTACCGGCGCAAGTCAAGGAATCGGAATGGCAATGGCCAGGGACCTGGCGCAGCTCAGCCACAACCTGATTCTTGTGGCCCGCCGCAAGGAAATCCTCGATGACCTGGCCGCCGAACTGGAAAATGAATTCGGCGTGACCGTGGAAGTCATGGCCTGCGACTTGGCGGATGAGGCGGCGCGCGCCGAACTCATTGAAGCAATCAAGGACCGCGAAATTAATGTCATTGTGAACTCCGCGGGCATTGCCTCCTTCGGCCCATTCATGGACCAGTCCTGGGACTATGAAACCAAGCAGTTCTCCCTGAACGCCACCGCCGTTTTTGAACTCACCCGCGCCGTGCTGCCTGGCATGATTGCCCGCGGCGAAGGTGCCGTATGCAATGTGGGTTCGGCTGCCGGCAATATGCCAATCCCAAATAATGCCACCTATGTATTTACCAAGGCTGGCGTCAATGCCTTCACTGAGGCCCTGCACTATGAACTCAAGCCGCTGGGCGTGCACTGCACCCTGCTCGCACCCGGCCCTGTGCGTGATGCCGTCATTGCTGAGGAAGACAAGAGCATTGTGGACAAGGTGGTGCCGGACTGGCTGTGGACCACCTATGAGTCCTGCTCCCGTGAAACCCTTGAGGCCATGAGCGCTAATCGACGCCGCGTTGTGCCGGGCCCACTGGGCAAGACCATGAATGCTGTCAGCCAGGTGTTGCCTTCCGCCATTCTTAGCCCAGTCATGGGCCATTTCTACAAGAAGATGAGCTAATGATTCCTGAAAAAATTGACCGCTTGATGTGGATTGACCTTGAGATGACCGGCCTGGACACCCACCGCCATGTCATTGTTGAGGTTGCCGCTGTCATGACCGATGCGCAGCTCAATGTTATTGGTGAGGGCATCGACCTGGTGGTGCACGCCACTGAGGATGAGCTCGCTCAGATGGATGACTTTGTGCGCGATATGCACACCAGCTCCGGGCTTCTCGACGAAATCCGCACATCCACCGTCACCCTGGCCGAAGCTGAGCAGGCTGTCCTTGACCTGCTGGCTAAGCACAGCGATAGTGAACACCCTGTGCCACTGTGCGGCAATAGCATTGGCACCGATAGGACCTTTATCCGTGAGTACATGCCTACCCTGGATAAGACCCTGCACTACCGCATGATTGATGTCTCCACCATTAAGGAGCTTGCGCACCGCTGGCTGCCTAATGCCTTCTACGGTAAGCCTCAGAAGGGCCTGGCGCACCGTGCCCTGGCCGATATCCTTGAGTCCATTGAGGAACTCGACTACTATCGCCGCACCGTCTTCCGCGATGCGGACCCTACCCTTGAGGAAGCCAATAGTGCCGCCGCTGAAAGTGTTGCCCGCTATTCCGCACGCATTACCGACGCGAATTCCGGCCACTAGCAGCCAATTTGGCAATTGTGCGTAATTTTGTTATGCTATTGGACGTTGCTTAAACCGCATCCCAGCGATAAAGTTTAAGGCAATGGCGACTGTAGTTCAGTTGGTAGAGCACCAGATTGTGATTCTGGGTGTCGCGGGTTCGAGTCCCGTCAGTCGCCCCGAGTGAAATGAAGCCCTGGCCCCGGCCAGGGCTCTTTTCGTATTCCACTTGCCCCCATTGTAGCACTATGGATATACTCTGTTTGTCACATTTGCTACACAGATCGGGGAAGACATTGAAAGCTGCGAAGCTGATCACCTCTGCCAGCCTTGCCCTGGCACTAACCACCGGCCTCACACAGGGGGCTATAGGCAGAGATGTGTTGGTGATTTGAGCTGTTTTTGCTGGTAGTTGTAGGTTTTTTGGGGTTTTAAAAATTCTGCTGGTTTTTAAATAACGGCGGGAATGTGTTGGTGAATTGGCATTATTCCCGCTGGTAGATGCTGCTTTTTTGGGGCTTTAAAAATTGTGTTTCCAGGTGCGTTAAATTTGTGCTGTGAGAAAGCAACTTTGCCCTGTGTGTAAGGGCCCGCAAATAAGA
>JAUMTX010000045.1:3399-10161 GCA_030530985.1 Corynebacterium sp. | reverse complement strand
GCCTGGCCATGGGCCTGCTGGAAGGTATTCGCCGTGCGGCCGAGTTCTTTATGAACCTCATCATCATCGGTCTGCTGGCCATCTACCCAGAAAACACCGTCTTTATTATGCGCGCCTTTGGTGCGGGCTACGCACTGCTGCTGGTGCCACTGATTATCTGCCTCATCCGCTTTGTGCCAAAGAACGCTATTGCGGGTCGCGATGAGAAGATTAGTAAGGACACCTCCGATAATGCGAATGTGGCGGCCCTTCAAGGCCTGTGGAATGTGGTGCGCCGCCCACGCGTGTGGATGGCTGGCATTGCGGCCATGTGCGTCTACTGGTCCTATGTGAACCTCATCTACTGCTCGGCACCATACCTCAAGCTGGTATTCAATGCGAGCGACGCGGTCTCCGGTGCCTTCGGTGTCTTTAATACCGGCTTCATCGGTATCTTTGCGGGCCTCATCTCCGGCCTGGTGGCGGACTATGTATTCAAGTCCTCCACAATCATGATCACCGTCTCGCTGAGCATCACAGCGCTGGGGGTGGGCCTGGTCTACTTGCTGCCTGATGATAACTCCATGATGTGGCCAGCAATGATCCTGCTCATGGTGATGGCAGTAGGTATCTTCCTGGGCAAGGCAGTAATCCTCGCACCCATCGCGGAACTCAACCTCCCGGAGAGTATTAATGGCTCGGCCATGTCGGTGGGATCCTTCCTCACCTACTCCCCAGTGTTCTGGGTCAATGCGACCACCAGCCGCATTATTGACGCCCACCCGGATAACCCGGCTGCCGGCTATGACCTCATCTTCGGCATCACCCTGATTGTTGCCCTAGTTGGTGTGGTCACCGCGGCCAGCCTCTGTGTGGTCAATAAGCGCGTGAACGCTAAGGCTCTCGTGGCTCAGGAATAATAATATGCGGAAGCCCCTGAAGATGAGGGGATGGGATATGCACCGTCCTCTTCATCATGAACGGGGCTTTTGTCATGCCATCCTGACTAAACAGCACCACAGCATTGGCATGGCCAAGGGCAAGGGCGGCCTCGGCAGGATGACTAATAGAGGCCGCATCAATAAAGACATAGTCATAGGCGCCTCGACAAGCCAGGAAAAGAGCAATGGCCGTGGGGTCAGCGAGGATTATGGGGGAGGAGCGTCGTAAAGCTACGGGGTACTGCTGAAAGAGCTCATAGGAACTATGGCAACGGCGCAGCGCAGTACGCATCGTGGACAGTCGGCGCTTCAAATCCTCGCGGGCCTGCTCCGGGGACAGATTAAGGAACTGGCCGACTTTAGCCAGGCGGGCATAGGTGAGGGCGGCATTCCAATGGCGGCGAATAGTGTGCACCGATAAATCCGGGGGCAGGCCCTCAAACTGCACATAGGTGAAAGGATCACCATCCACCGCGCCCACCGCATTCTCAATATCATCCGCGATGGCATTAATCCTGTACGGATCAATCAAGAAAGAAATATTGAGTAGGGATAAAACCACCGTGGGGAAAATATCCGCCACCTTAGGATAGGCCGTGCACAAATACTCGTAGTCGCGCACAAAATCACCCACCACCGAATCCTCCGGATGCTTCTGCGCATGAATAGTGGCGAAAGTAGGGAAGATGAGCTGGCGACACTCCTCCAAGGGAATATTATTGCTGCGATAATTGGTCAAATGCTCCGCGAGCAGGCGCAGGGCCACAATGAGGGCCTCGAAGAAAACCTCAAAACTCGTGGAAGAATCAGCCGTCTGCTGATAAAGCGTATAGGCGGAAAAGAGCTCCGGGGAAAGCCCCGCACAAGCTGTGAGCGTGAAATTCTTGGCCTGCTGGCAGGCGGACTCATCAAAAAGATCAAAAGTATCCGTGCGGAGTTTAAAAGGCGGCTCCTGGGCGCGGGTCAGGGTGGCGACTTGCTCCCAGGCCTGGATAATCGAGGAACCCACATGCTGGCCATAGGCACCGAAAGCAGACACGGTGAAAGGCTCGCCACCTGCACAATGAAGCTGCGCGCGGAGATCTGTGAGCAGCTGCGTATTGCGTGAGACCACCAGGCAGGAGCGGCCCTGGCTAGTAAGGTCCTGGAGAAGGTGCGTCAGCGCCGGGGTGAGCAGATGCGGCTCCGCCTTGGCACACAAACCGAAGGACTGATTCCTGCGCAGGCGCAGAAGCGCCTCGGTCACTGCGGGGGCGGTGCCTTCGGGCGGAAGTTGCTCGGTGGGGTGTGGGTCGGCGGCTTGCTGCTCGGCCAAAGGAAGCGGGGACCCGGAGGCCAAATAATTAAAAGGCTGGCGGGTGCGGAAATTATGCCAGTTGCGGGCAAGATGCTGGGCGCTGGCTGGACTGCAGGAACTCGGCACAATGAGGTGCACATGGGTAGAGACCTCAGTAGCGAAATTCGCCTGAAGCAATTCAGCGCGCAGGGCGCGGATAAGATCGCGGGGGTTAGATGGTGTGGTCTGGGTGCTGGTCTGTGGGTCGAGGGCTTCTGGACTGAGGGAAGCGTGGCTCAGGGCCAATTCAAGCACCGGATTCAGGTGCAGGGCGCCATTGCCCATAAAGGCCGACTCGGAATCAAAAGGACCGGGCAGAAGAGGCTGAAGAAAAATTGGGGTTAGAATAATGCGCTTGCCCAGTTTCCGCTCCACTACACCATAGGCGACAAAGGCCTCTGGGAAATGACAACGGCGCCTGCGATTCATCGCATGCCAGACCTGCTCTGCGGCCTGCGGATAGGGAAGAAGAGCGCCCTGTGTAAGGGCCGTGGCCAAAGAATCCATGGCATCATCTGCCACTGGCAGGGGCACAACAATACCCTTGCGACCTGCGATCGAATAGAAGATATCACGAATCGCGGCCCCGCCTAAGGACGTGCACCATTCATGCACCCGCGGTGGCATCTTCCTTTTCTGCATAACTACTCCAGATTTGTGCGAATTTCCCACAATTTCTTATGAGATTACAACACAAATTCTGCACGCGTAAGTCTGACATGACGTTGAATCTTAAGTCAATCACTTTGGTAATTGATAGTTTTCCCTCAAGATATATTCGGGCGCGGGCGTAAAGGCCTGGTTGGTGGCATAGATCCCGGCAGATGGGATTTTATGGTGCTTAAGCGCTTCTAAATCACTACCCCCGAAATCTACCCCCGGCGGGCAGGGAAAGTGTCTTTATGTCCGAAATGTGTAACCCCGCCGATGAGCAGGAATTTTGGGTACTTGAAAACTGGGCTGCAGTAGGGCATAATAGGGGGAGGTTCACGCGGTTTCTGAGGTAGTACGCTGTCGTGAATCGGTGCTATTCATTGAGTAGCTCCTTTCTATGGTAGGGGCCCCGCGCCAATGGTGCGGGGTTTTAAAATGCCTAATTTCTTTCGCCTGGCGGGGGTGCTGGGCGTTATGCAACTCCGTATATTATGTTTCGATAATGTATAACGAATAATGGAAAACCAGCCATAAGAATTTGATCTATGGCATGCTCAAAGGTATATTTTGTTTTATAATTTGGACTCTGCCAGTATGATGCTTTGGATCCTAGAGTTCTTTTCAACCCAAAACTATGGTTTCATGAGCGTGCATAAAATAAGTAGTATATGACCATGTAGGCCTATCGCTATAGCAAGAATTTAGGCCATTGTGGCGTAAAAATCTGCCACTGCCCCCACCAACTAGACTCACCGTCACAACCTCGTACTGCCAAGAAGAAGGGTAAAGACGCGGACTCGCAACACCTGCCTAGCATCGTCTCCAACACCTTTTTTAAAGGCCTCGAAAACCGGCATCCACCTGCGAGGATGGCGCCAAATCGCCAACACATCTCTGCCTATATCTGAAAATAGATTGAACTGTTCACGCTCACTGAACGCACCGTCACATGCTTGTGGTGCCAAGAGGAAGGGTAAAGACTCGGTCTCGGAACACTTTTTTAAAACCTCAAAAAACCTACAACTACCAGGAAAAATATCTCAAATCACCAACACATCTCTGCCTATATCCGAAAATAGCTGGCACTGTTCATGCCCACTAGATTCAATTCACTGTCACATCCGTGTACGGCCAAGGAGAAGGGTAAGAGCCCGTGCTCCCAACACCTGCCTATCGTGGTCTCCAACACCTTTTTTAAAGGCCTCGAAAACCGGCATCCACCTGCGAGGATGGCACCACATCGCCAACACATCTCTGCCTATATCCGCAAATGGCTGGCATTGTTCACGCTCACTAGAAGTACTGTCTCATCCGTGTGGTGCCAAGAAGAAGGGTAAAGACGCGGGCTCGTAACACTTTTTTAAAACCGTAAAAAACCTGCAATTACCAGCAATAACGTCTCAAATCATCAACACATCTCTGCCTATATCCGAAGATAGCTGGCACTGTTCACGCCCACTAGATTCAATTCACCGTCACATGCTTGTGGTGCCAAGAGGAAGGGGAAAGACTCGGTCTCGTAACACTTTTTTAAAACCCCAAAAAACCCGCAATTACCAGCAATAATGTCTCAAATCATCAACACATCTTTGCCTATATCCGAAAATGGCTGGCATTGTTTACGCTCACTACACGTACTGTCTCATCCGTGTGGTGCCAAGAGGAAGGGTAAAGACGCGGGCTCGTAACACTTTTTTAAAACCCCAAAAAACCCGCAATTACCAGCAATAATGTCTCAAATCATCAACACATCTCTGCCTATATCCGAAAATGGCTGGCATTGTTCACGCTCACTAGACGTACTGTCTCATCCGTGTGCTGCGAAGAAGGGTAAAGACGCGGGCTCGCTGCACTTTTTTAAAACCCCAAAATACCCGGAACTACCAGCAAAAACATCTCAATTCACCAACACTTCTCTGCCTATATCCGAAAATAGCTGGCGTTGTTCACCCTCACTAGGTGCACTGTCTCATCCGTGTGGCGCGAAGAGGAAGGGTAAAAACTCGGTCTCGTAACACTTTTTTAAAACCTCAAAAAACCTACAACTACCAGGAAAAATATCTCAAATCACCAACACATCTCTGCCTATTTCCGAAAATGGCTGGCATTGTTCAAGCCCACTAGATTCAATTCACCGTCACAACCTTGTACTGCCAAGAAGAAGGGTAAAGGCGCGGGCTCCTAACATCTGCCTATCGTGGTCTCCGACAGCTTTTTTAAAGGCCTCTAAAACCGGCATCCACCTGCGAGGATGGCACCAAATCACCAACACATCTCTGCCTATACCTGTAAATCACAAAAGGCGGCAAGGGAATGGGGTGTGAGGGGTGGGGCGTCGAGAAGCTAGGGAAATTAAAAAGTGGGGCTGGCGCGAAACCAACCCCACTTGGGTGTGAAGTAATCTGAACTGACCCAATGAATGAGTCATCACAGACCTCGTAGTATAAGTAAGGCCCCCCGGAACCTACGAACGAGGGGCGTTACCTTCCTTTTAATAAAGGATGATCATTATATTGCCAAAGAACAACAGCTTTGTCAAATCGGCGTCGAAAAGCCTGGTCAGACGTGACTTTTAGTGGCTCTTTTCTGCCTCTTGTTTAAGGCGAAGAATGTGCAATGTTAAGTAGGTGAGCTCGGCCTCGCCGCAGTCCGCTTCCAGGGCAAACTCCACGTTAATCAGGATTTTTGATGCGATGGCCATTTCGCTGGGGTGCTCCTTGGACATCATGTCATGAATGGACGCGGTGGTGGGGTCGCTCTGAAGGGTGTGGGTGTCCTTGCGGACCACGCGCTGCACCAAGTAGCGAAGGTGGGTGGTGAAGCGGGCAAGGGCAAGACTATTGCCACTAATACCCAGGGTCTCACGAACAGTCTCCACGCTCTGGGCAATCAAGTCCGTCACCTTAGTGACAAAAGCAAAGTTGCGGGACTGGCCTTGGGAAATCTGCGCGTTGACCGCGTGAAGGGCAATGGAAGTAACCTCTGAGCGCGGCAACTCCACACCGGTGGCCTCCTTCACCTTGGCCACGCAGCGCTGCCCGAAAGCATATTCATCCGGGTAAATCTGCTCAATCTCCCAGGCCAGCGGATTAGGAAGCTCAATGCCTGCAATGGCCCTGTCAATGGCAAAACGAATATGGTCTGCCAGGGCCACAACAGCGGAATCCGCCCAGGCGGTGGGCTCACCATCGCTCTTGGTCAACTCCACAGTAAGGGCAATAAGCTCCGGGGAAAGCTCAGCCACCAGGCGCGTAAACTGCTCTGGTGACTCAGCCTCCGGGCGTAGCACTTGGTGGATCCGAGTCTCATCAACCTGGTCCCCGGCCTTGGCGCCAAAGCCCAAACCACGGCCCAAAAGAACCGCGACCTGGCCTTGGGCATCCTCAGCCATGAGCACGTTATTGTTGAAGACCTTCTGGATCTTCCACACTTGCTACACCTCAATTCCTCCTATTGGCTAGTCGGCGACTAGCCAATGCCATTATCGGCAATGACCTTTTGATACCAGGCGAAGGAGTCCTTCTTGTAGCGCTTCAGACTGCGCAGATCCTCATCTGTGCGGTCAACATAAACAAAGCCATAACGCTTTGCCACACCCTGGTGAGTAGACACCAGGTCAATAGCGGACCATGGGCAATAACCAAAGACCTCGACACCGTCAGCCATGGCCTTCTGCATCTCCTGGATATGAGCACCAAGGTATTCGATGCGGTACTGATCGTGTACCTTGCCAAATTCAGTCAAGGTGTCATAGTCACCCAAACCGTTCTCCGTGATAACAATAGGAAGATTATACCGCGACCAGACCTCACGGAGAATAACGCGGAAGCCGACTGGGTCAATGGACCAACC
>JAUMTX010000045.1:0-3299 GCA_030530985.1 Corynebacterium sp. | reverse complement strand
GCTGGAAGGTCGAAGTGGTACATGGTGACCAGTGGCTCAATGCCGGCTGCAAGCAGCTCATCAATGAGGCGGTGGTAGAAGGCAATACCAGAAGGGTTTTCCTCACCATCACCATCTGGAATGATGCGGGTCCAGGCGATGGAGAAGCGGTAGGTTTTGAGACCCAGCTCCTTATAGAGGGCCACATCTTCTTCTACATGGTGGTAGCAGTCAGTGGCGACAGTGTAGTCACAGGTGCCTTCTGGATAGTCGGTGCGAATGTCAATGACGCTAGGGCCCTTGCCATCCTCATCCCAGGCGCCCTCGGACTGGTATGCCGAAGTGGATGCGCCCCAAAGGAAGTTTGCTGGTACTGCATTCTTAGTCATGAGTAGACCTTTCGTGATAGTGACTTGCGGGGGTTAGTTAGCGGCGGCAGGCGCCTTGGCTTCGATGGTCATGATTGGGGTGCTGTTCTCAACAGGACCCTCGGCGCTGCGGTGAACATCGAACTTGTCCTGATTGGTGACGGCCACAACGGTGGTGGTGTCAATATTCTTTTCCTTCATGGTGTTGAGGTCGACCTCGGCAAGAATGTCACCAGCATTAACGCGGGCACCCTTGGTGACCTTGACCGCGAAGCCTTCACCACGAAGAGCAACAGTGTCAATACCGAAGTGGACCAGAACATCAGCACCCTCATCGGTGCGGATACCGTAGGCGTGGCCGGACTGGGCAACAACCTTGAGCACACCACTGACTGGGGCAACAACACGACCATCGGTAGGAGTGATAGCGCAACCAGCGCCCATCTTGCCGGAGGAGAAGACTGGGTCATTAACCTCACTCAGGGCAATAACAGTGCCGGATACTGGGGCAACAATGGTGCCGGCAGGAACATTGAGGCCAGCTTCTTCGGTGGACTCGAAGGTCTCACCATTCTTAGCGGCCTTGATCTCCTCCAGGTCCTCCTTGGTGATACCGAAGAAGTAGGAGAGGACAACTGCAACGCCCCAACCAACAGCGGTACCAAGAACAAGGAAGATAACAGTATTGGCTTCACCGCTTGGATCAATACCGCCGGTGAGGGTCAGGAGGCTGACAAGCGCAGGAACGTAGATATAGGCCTTAGCAGCACCAATGATGCCACCACCGATAGCCGCACCAACCAGACCCATAGCGAAAGCACGCTTACGAGGCAGGGTCACACCGTAGATAGCAGGCTCGGTGATACCGAAGATACCGGCAACAGCAGCGGAACCAGCAATACTCTTCTTCTGAGGATTCTTAATACGCAGGAAGATACCGAAGGCAGCACCAGCCTGGGCAAGAACAGCAGGGTAGAGAGCAGCGGACAGTGGGTCATAACCCATGGTGGCAACATTCATCATGAAGACTGGGACCAGGCTCCAGTGAACACCGAAGATAACAATGACCTGCCACAGAACAGCGAGCAAAACAGCGGTCACAATTGGGGAAACACTGTATACGACGAGGAGGCCTGCGGCGATGCCGTCGCCAAGCAAAACAGCGATAGGGCCAATGGTGATGAGGGTCAATGGGACCATGACCACCAAGCTGACCATTGGGGTCAGGAAGTTACGGATAGCCTCATGAAAAATCTTATTGGCAAAGCGCTCCACATAGCCCTGAATCCACACAGCGAACAGAATTGGCAGCACAGTGGAGGTATAGGCCTGCATCACAACCGGAATACCGAAGAAGGTCACACGACCGCCGGCATCCGCAAAGGCCATGAGGGACATGGTGGTTTCCTCACCATCAAGAATGAAGGTGGAGGTCTGCAGGGACGTGTAGAGCAGCGCGAAGGCGATCACCATCGCGGTGTACACATTCGCCTTGAACTTACGGGCCGCAGTCACAGCAAGCAGCACAGGCAAGAACATGAAGATGGCGTCACCCGCGGCGTACAAAATCGCGTAGGTGGTGCTGGTGGACTCCAACCAACCAATAGCCGCAAAGAGAATCACCAAACCCTTAAGAATACCGGCGCCGGCCATGGCGCCCAGGGCTGGGGCGAAAATTGCGGACACAATGTCGATCAGCGCATTAAGCGGACTCTTCTTCTCGCCGGAACCGCCCTCGGACTCTTCATTGCTATTGGCACGAAGATTCTCTGGCAAGGCATCATAGGCCTTGGCCACATTATTACCAATAACGACCTGCATCTGGCCGCCGGAATCAACCACGGTAATAACACCAGGCATCTTGGAAATGGCATCGGAATCAGCCTTATCGCGATCTACGAGGCTAAAGCGAAGACGCGTTGCGCAGTGAACTACGGAACGCACATTCTCTGGTCCGCCGACCTTGGCCAGAATATTCTGGGCAAGCGCGGCGTAATCAACAGAAGCCATGAGGCTCTCCTTTAATCAAAGTGTGTGTGTGATGTAAAGGACCCCTGAAACGCGAAAAAACCTGCCCGCTGCTGACCGAACACACAATACATGTGCTGGATCAGCTACGAACAGGTTTTGCCTCAGTCGCCCTCACATCTGGGACGAATTAGAGTAACAATCCTCTTAATTCAAGAGACTAGCACCAGAATTAAGAAGAAAGCAAACCATGCAAAATCTATTAGTTTGCATGGCTGCCACCAGGGCATTTACTTACTTCTCTGGCGAGGATGGCTCTTCATCATCCGACTCCACTGGCTTAGGAACCACAGGCTTGGGCACAGCCGGCCTAGGAACCGCAACCGCACCAGGGGCCGGGGGTACCCCGGTTGTACTCGGAACAGCAGTCGGCGCCGCAACAGGCTTAGCCACAACAGGCTTTGGTACCGCCGGGGCAGGCACCGCCGCGCCGGGCACAGCAGGCGTTGCAGGTGCCGCTGGCTTAGGTACTGCCGGCGAAACTGCGCCGGGTGCCCCTGGAGCTGCAGGAACGCCAGGCGCCTTAGGGGCCGCCGGTGCCGGTGTCACTGGCTTAGGTGTAGCAGGTGCTGGCACACTCACACCAGGAACACTCACACCCGGCACAGCAGGCTTTGGTGCTGCCGGTGCGGGAACCGCTGGGGTTGGCACTGCTGGAGTCGGTACCGCAGGGGTAGGAACGGCCGGCGAAACTGCACCAGGTGCGCCAGGAGCTGCAGGAACGCCAGGTGCCTTAGGGGTTGCCGGTGTTGGAGCCAGGGGCGCTGAAGGCGCGGCAGGGGTTGGAACCGCAGGCTTTGGTGGAGTAATACCACCCGGTGCCGTTGGCACACCCGGGGTAGCTGGCTTAGGTACCGCTGGGGTTGGTGCCGCAGGGGTAGGAACGGCCGGCGAAACTGCACCAGGTGCGCCAGGAGCTGCAGG
>JAUMTX010000044.1 GCA_030530985.1 Corynebacterium sp. | reverse complement strand
AACCTAAGGAGCAATCATGGTTTTTGACCTATCCACCCTGGCACAGAAGAACGAGGGTAATGGCGGCAATGGTGCCAATACCGTTATTGTGAGCCACGAGAATATTGAGGCCGATATTCTTCATAAGAGCCGTGACCTGCCCGTTATTGTTCTTGTTGGTTCGGCGCGCTCGGCCGCCAGTGAGCAGTTGCGCGGGGACTTGGATACCTTGGCGGGTCATGCCAATGGCACCTGGGTCTTTGGCTATATTGATGCCGATAACCAGCGCGATATTGCACAGATGCTGGGTGTGCAGGCCCTGCCAACCGTGATTGCGCTCTTCCAGGCGCGCCCAGTGGCCAGCTTCCAGGGCGGCCAGAGCATGGAGGACCTTCAGCGCTGGACTGCTGCCTTGGTGGCCAAGACTACTGGCGGCGCTGCTGATGACCAGGCCCCAGAGGCCGTTGCCGACCCACGCTTTGAGCCAGCCTTGGATGCCATGGAGCAGGGTGACTTTGATGCAGCTATTGCTGTCTATGATGCGATTCTTGCCCAGGAGCCAGCCAATAAGGAGGCCAAGGCCGGTCGCGATAATGCTGTCTTCCTTGGTCGTCTGAGCAGCCAGGCGGGTGCGGATCCTATTGCAGCACTGGCCGCGAATCCTGATGATATTGAGCTGATTCTTGCAGCAGCTGATCACCTTGTGGCCGCAGGTTCGCCTGAAGCGGCCTTTGACCTGCTGATTCAGAATATTAAGAAGCCAGAGGCCCGTGAGCGTCTGCTCTCCCTCTTTAGTCTTTTTGATGCAGCTGACCCACGCGTCATGGAAGCACGCCAGAAGATGGCAAGCGCGCTTTTCTAATTGCTACTGAGCGCTCATACCCCCATGGAATCCCCATTTTCATGGGGGTTTCGCATAAACATCGGCCGTGTTGGAGCAATCGATGAGTGTTTGTTTTATGCTTAGAGCATGACTAATCGGGTTATTGACTTTGCCGACGTATCCTTCATCCGTGGTGGCCGTACCCTGGTAGGCCCACTCGACTGGGTAGTAAATGAAGGCGAACGCTGGATTGTTTTTGGTCCTAATGGTGCCGGTAAGACCACGCTCTTCCGCATCGCCAGCGCCGTAGAATTCCCATCCACCGGTACCGCACGTGTCTTGGGTGAGCAGTTCGGTAAGACCAATATGGCGGATCTTCGCGCCATGATTGGTTTTAGTTCCGCAGCCTTGGCCCAGCGTATTCCCGATGAGGAAACCGTCAATGACCTGGTTCTCTCCGCTGGCTATGCCATTCTTGGCCGTTGGCGTGAGCAGTACAATGAGGAAGATACTGAGCGCCGTGATTTGATTCTGCGCCAAACCGGTGTGGCCCACCTAGCGGAGCGCACCTGGGGCACCCTGAGTGAGGGCGAGAAGAAGCGTGTTTTGATTGCCCGTGCCCTCATGGCAGATCCTGAACTCTTGCTTCTTGATGAGCCTGCCGCCGGCATGGACCTGGGTGCCCGTGAGGACCTGGTTGCCTACCTTGGTCGTCTGGCTAGGAATCCAAAGTCCCCAGCCCTGGTCATGGTCACCCACCATGTGGAGGATATCCCAGCAGGCTTTACCCACGCGCTGATTCTTGGTGCCGGCAAGGTCATTGCGCAGGGCCCATTGGAGACAACCCTGACAGGGGAGAACCTCACCAAGGCCTTCGGTGGCCAGCCTATTGCCCTGGAAAAGGTCAGTGGCCGCTACTTCGCACACCGTGCCTAATACATGATGTGTTGCTGATTAGGAGCTAAATACGTGCCCGTCAACCCTATGGTTGGCGGGTTTTCTCATCTATACTGATAGCTATGTTGAGCCCTGAGGATGTCCGCTTCATCACTAGTAATAAAGACCGCATTGATGAGGCCTTCAGGGCTTGTGATCTTAATGATCGACTCGGCACGATGGCCACCCTGAACAGGGAGTTCGGTGAGTCGGCACGTGCAGTGGCGGAGCTCTTTTACGCCAGGGCAAGTGCAGTGGGGAAGTATCCGGACCCAGAATCCATGGTGCTGTGCACGGACTCAGCCCAGCAGGCAACCCCATGGATTATTGCCAGCCATAGGGCAGAGCGCATTGCGCGCTACTGTGCAAGTACCCCAAGCATTACACGAGTTCAGGATATTACCTGCTCAGTGGGCACAGAAATCCTAGCGTTGCAGGCGCACTATGGGGAGCATGGGGGCTCTGGGCCCCTGCTTATTGGCAGTGATATTGATGCCGGCCGCCTAGCCATGGCCAAGGCCAATGGGCTGAGGTGTATTCTGCAGATGGATGCGCTCCACCCAGCAGTCCACATTGCCGCAGGTAATGAGCCCCACACGGTAATTATTGCCGATCCCGCCCGCCGCGCCGGCGGTAAGCGCATTGTGGCCCCGGAGGACCTTATGCCGCCGCTGCCCGATGTGGTCGAGACCTATGCCGGCCAGCTACTGGTCATTAAGTGCGCGCCGGGCTTGGATTACAGCGAATGGCAGGGCATAGTGAGCATTGCCAGTGTGGATGGCAGTGTGAAGGAAGCCTGCCTCTACAGCAGTCACTTTGCCAAAAGCCCAGGTCAAGTGCGGGAGGCGGTCGTTTTCCGCGGCGGCCAGCTGCATGATTTTATTGATAGTACTGAGCCGGAACTCAACCAGACTGACACCCGCCCACCGGGCCGCTATATTGTGGAGCCTGATGGGGCAGTGATTCGTGCCGGTTTGGTGGCCCACTGGGCGGCCCGCCACGATCTGTGGTTCCTGGACCCACATATTGCTTTCCTGAGTGGAGATTCGATTCCCGCTGGTCATTCCGGGTGGGAGGTCATTTCGCAGGTGCCGATTAAGAAGCTGAAGGCTGAGGTGAAGGCCCAGGGCTTTAGCAGTGTGGAGATTCTTGTGCGCGGGGCGAATTATGACCCGGATCAGCTGCGTAAGAAGTTAGCCTTAGGTAAAAAGGGCAAGAAGGGTGCCACCCAGGGCGCGATTATTATTGCCCGTATTGGTGATACTGCCCAGGCTTTTGTCTGCTCAGCGCGTGAATTCGCAGAAAAGTAGACCGGCAACTAGACAGATTAGTTCATATGCGCTACGGTATGATAGGCATAGCGATAATTATTTAGCCCACTGAGAGAAAGGTGAACGCCCCATGCCCACTATTGTGGCTTTGGTAAAGCATGTTCCCGACACCTGGTCCGTCAAGACCTTGGATGCCAATAACCGCCTGCACCGTGAGGGTGCGGATGAAATCATTGATGAAATCAGCACCTATGCGGTAGAGCAGGCTCTTCGCATTAAGGAGGCTGACCCAAGCTACAAGGTTGTTGCTTTGGCCATGGGTCCTGTTCGTGCAGAGGAGGGTCTGCGTAAGGCCATCGCCATGGGTGCAGATGAGGCCATTCTGCTCACCGATGAAGCTCTTGCGGGTTCTGATGCGCTGGCCACCGCCTGGGCACTGAATAATGCGATTAATACCATCGAGGATGTTCAGCTCATTATTGCTGGTAATGCTTCCTCCGATGCGTCCACTGGTTTGGTTCCAGCCATTATTGCTGAGTACCGCCAGATTCCTGCTTTGACCCAGCTTTCGGAGCTCTCCGTTAATGGCAGCACCATTACTGGTACCCGCGTGGTTCCACAGGGTAGCTATGGTCTGGAGGCACAGCTTCCTGCTATTGCCACTGTCACTGATAAGGCTGATAATCCACGCTTCCCAGCCTTCAAGGGCATTATGGCCGCTAAGAAGGCTGAGATTAAGCACCTGAGCATTGCTGAGATTGGCATTGCCCCTGAGCAGGTTGGTGGCGAGCACGCTGCCACTGTTGTTACCGCAGCAACCCCACGCCCAGAGCGCACCACCGGTGTTATTGTTCGTGGTGAGCAGGCTGTTCCACGTCTCCTTGAGTTCCTCAAAGAGCAGAACGCCATCTAAGAAGAGGAGAGAAGAATATGGTTTATGTACTTGCTGATGCTTCTGCTGAGCTCACTGCGGAACTGATTACTGCTGCCCGCCCTTTGGGTGAGGTCACCGCTGTTGTTGTCGGTGCCACCGAGGCTGATTTTGCTGCCCTTGGTGCCGCCCGCGTTATTCGTATTGATGCCGGCGACCGTGTGATTTTCCCAGCTGTTGATGCTTTGAGTGGCCTGGCTGTTGCCGAGCCTGCTCCTATTGTTCTTGCTGGTGGTCCACTGGGCAATGAGATTGCTGCCCGCGTGGCTGTTCGCCTGAGCTCCGGTGTTCTCACTGATGTTGTTGCCATTAATGCTGATGGTTCTGCCACCCAGTCCATTTTCGGTGACACCATTACTGTTGTTTCCGCTGCTGGTGGCGCGTCCCCTGTTTATGCTGTTCGTCAGGGTGCTGTGACCCCTGAGCCACAGCCAGGTGCTGCCCAGGAGCTGACCTTGGAGGCTGCCGCCCCAACCGCACTGGAGCCAACTATTACTAGCTTCACCCCAGCCACCCCATCCAAGCGCCCTGAATTGGCTACCGCCAAGGTTGTTGTCGCTGGTGGTCGTGGTGTTGGTGGCCCTGAAGGTTTCGACACCCTGGTTGAGCCACTGGCTGATGTTCTTGGTGCTGCCGTTGGTGTTACCCGTGACGTGGTCGATGAGGGCCACTATGATGGCCAGTTCCAGATTGGCCAGACCGGTGTGACCGTCAGCCCTGACCTCTACATCGGCATTGGTATTTCCGGTGCTATCCAGCACAAGTCCGGTATGCAGACCTCTAATAAGATTGTGGCCATCAATACTGATGAAGACGCCCCAATCTTTGAGATTGCTGACCTGGGCATTGTTGGTGATGCATCTGAGGTTATTCCTGCTCTGCTTGAGGCTATCAAGAATTCCTAATGTATCTTGACTATGCTGCGACCAGCCCAATGAGGCAGGTTGCTATTGATGCGTGGACTGAGCACGCACATTTCCTGAATCCGGCAGGGCAGTACGCCCTTGGCCGTGATGCCCGCCGTGCCTTGGAGACCGCCCGCGAAACTATCGCTGGTCTCCTGGGCGCGGAGCCCATTGAGGTGATTTTCACTGCTTCCGGCACTGAGGCGGATAATATGGCTATTCTTGGCCTCAACGCCCGCACCGAAGCAGCGTCCCTTCCCATTATTGCCTCCCCGATTGAGCATCCGGCTGTGCGCGAGTCCCTCACCCAGGTTGCGGGTACTACCATCGAGTATCTGAAGACCGATGCTTCCCGTGTGCTTATCGACGCCACCCTCGACGCCCCCGCTCGTTTTGCCACTCTCATGTGGGCTAATAATGAGACTGGCGCCATTCAGCCTGTGGAGGAATTTGTGGCCCGTGCCTCTGCTGTAGGCACCCCGACTCATATTGATGCCGTCCAGGTTGTGGGGCATCTGCCCGTGAACTTTGATGCCCTTGGGGCTTCTACTTTGGCTGCGAGTGCCCATAAATTTGGTGGCCCTCGTGGTTTTGGGTTCCTACTTGCTAAGCGCACCGCACCCCTGGCCCCTATTTTCCATGGTGGTGGCCAGGAGCGTCGCCTTCGCCCGGGCACTGTGGATGTGGCTGGTGCTGCTGCTGCAGCTGCTGCTCTTGAAGAGTCTGTGGCACAGGCCGAGCAGGAGAATGCGCGCATTGCTGCACTGCGCGATAAACTGCGCGCAGGTATTGAGGCCACTGTGCCTAATATTCTCATCCACACCCCACCAGCCGATAGTGAACTTGGTGCGCTGCCGGGTCACCTCTATGTCTCCTTCTGCGGGGCAGAGGGCGATAGTCTCATTATGCTTTTTGATACTAAGGGCATTGCTTGCTCCACAGGTTCTGCCTGCTCGAGTGGTGTGAACCGTGCCAGTGAGGTTCTCATTGCCCAGGGTGTTTCGGAGAAGGATGCACGCTCCGCTATTCGCTTTAGCCTTGGCCGTGAGAATACCGAGGCTGAGATTGATGAGCTGCTTGCTTTTATCCCGGAGGCAGTTGAACGTGCCCGCCTGGCGGGAATGGCGTAAACTGTAAAGCCGTTATTCATCTATTGTGTTAGGGGTTTTCTAGGATGCGTGTTCTAGCCGCAATGAGCGGTGGCGTGGATTCAGCAGTAGCTGCCGCTCGCTTGGTTAAGGCTGGCCATGAGGTTGTTGGCGTGCACCTGGCTTTGAGTCAGGATGCCCAGGTGGTGCGCGAATCCTCCCGTGGTTGTTGCTCCCTTGAAGATTCTGCCGATGCCCGCCGCGTCTGCGATAAGCTCGGTATCCCTTTCTACGTCTGGGATTTTTCCGATCGCTTCAAGGCTGATGTCATTGATGACTTCATCCACTCCTATGAGATTGGTGAAACCCCTAATCCCTGCCTGCGCTGCAATGAGAAAATCAAATTCGAGGCTCTCCTTGAGCGTGGCGTTGCCTTGGGTTTTGATGCTGTAGCCACCGGCCACTATGCCTCCATTACCGAGGACGGCTACCTGCGCCGCGGTGTGGATCCCAATAAGGACCAGTCCTATGTTCTTGGTGTGCTCAGTGCCAAGGACCTGTCCCGCTGCATCTTCCCCGTGGGCGATACCCCTAAGCCCCAGATCCGTGAGGAAGCTGCTGCCATGGGTTTCTCTGTGGCCTCCAAGCCGGATTCCTATGACATCTGCTTTATTCCTGATGGCAATACCCAGGCCTTCCTGGGCAAGCATATTGGTCTGCGCCCAGGTCTTATTGTTGACCAGGAGGGGCAGCCTCTCAAGGAACATTCCGGTGTGCATGAATTTACCATTGGTCAGCGCAAGGGTCTTGATATTAAGAAGCCTGCCGCTGATGGTAAGCCACGCTATGTCACCAAGATTAATGCCGAAGAGGGCACAGTTACTGTTGGCCCTAAGGCTGCCTTGTCCATTGGCACCATTTGGGCAGACCGCCTGAAGTTCCTGCACCCAGCCATGGAGGCCCTGTGTGAGTCTCCAGCACAGGTTCAGGTTCAGGTCCGCGCCCACGGTGAGGTCGTTGACTGCACCGCACGTATTGAAAGCGTGCCTGCTACTGCTAATGCTGATGAGGGCCTGAATGAGGCGCAAAATACAGAGCGTGTGGTGCTGGAATTGGCCCAGCCTCTTCGTGGTGTAGCCCCAGGCCAGGCTGCTGTTCTCTATCTTCCTCATCCAGAGGGCGATATTGTTTTGGGCAGTGGCACCATTGTGGACACTGCCTCAGCAAGCAGCTAGTCCATTTGGCTCAGCTCCCGGCCTGTGCACCAGGCCGGGAGCTGTGACTTGGGTATACTTGTGGCATGATTATCAGCACCACAAATCACGTTGATGGCTATCAGGTTGTCGACTATATCCGCGTTATTAGCGGCGAGACTGTTTTCGGTATGAATGCTTGGCGTGACCTTGGCGCCTCCATCCGCAATATTGTTGGTGGCCGTGCTGCAGGTTGGGAGCAGGAAGTAGCCAATGCCCGTGAAACTGCACTGAGCGAACTCTATGAGCGTGGCCAGCAGCTCGGTGCCGATGCTGTTATTGGTGTGAAGCTTGATTTCACTTCCATGGGTACCAATAATGACATGGTCATGGTGACCGCAACCGGCACTGCAGTACGTCTCGCACCAGCTGTTTAAGCTAAGAAGCTAAACAGCTAGAGAGCTAGAGATCTAGAGAGCTAGACTGCAAGCTAAAAGACTAAAGGTGGCAGGGAATTTCCCTGCCACCTTTGTGTATATGCGGTACCAGTTGGCTACTGGCTGAGCTTTTCGGCAATTGGCCACTGGAGTGCAACAGACTGTGCACGCTCTGGGCGCTCACGCTCAAAATATGCCTTGAGGCTACGCTGGGCCTTGTCATAGCCCACGGCCTGGAATTCCATGAGCTCATCGGTGCTCATCTGCACGAGCTCTGGATACTTCTGGGCTTGGAACCAAGCAACACGAGCAGCCGCCAAAGAATCAGCAGTGGAGTTATGGGCATTATCGAGGGTAATGCCGTAGATTTCGCAGAGCGTCGATAGCCTACGGTTACCGGGACGACGAGGCTCCTGGATACGGTCAATAATATATGGGTCGAAAACAGGGCCTTCCACGCGGAAGTTTGGATCGAGTGCTGCCAGTACAGTGAGATCATAGGCGGCGTTATACACAATCAAGGTCTGGCCATTGGCCCAGCCTTCACGGATGCGGGTGATAGTGGCTTCAAGGACCTTATCGTGGGGGCGACCATTGGCGCGGGCATGCTCAGTGGTAATACCGTGGACGTCGGAAGCCTCCTTTGGAATTTCGACACCAGGATCGGCAAGAGCATCCCAGGTATCAACCTGCGAGCCATTGATGCTGATGAGAGATGAAGTCACGATCCGAGTGTTATACGGGTCAATGCCGGTGGTCTCAAGGTCGAAGGACAACATCTTGCCGGGGTCGAAATTGCTCATGTCCTCAATCTTAGAGGATGAACGTGAATCATATCCGGATTTACATTTAGAATAGATGGAGTGAGTGACTTCAAAGCGCGATGGACGCAGCTAGTAGCAGAGATTCGACACCATAGTGATCTTTACTATGCAGGTGAACCCGTCATCCCCGATGCGGACTTCGATGCCCTCTACCACGAGCTTGTGGAATTAGAGGCTGCCCATCCTGAGCTAGTAACCCCAGATAGCCCAACCCAGACTATTGGTGGACATGTGCAGTCCAGCTTTGAAGAGGTCGAGCACCTTGAGCGCCAGCTCAGTTTGGACAATGTCTTTAATGAAGAGGAACTACGTGAGTGGGTGGCAAAAACCCCAGCCGATAGTTACCTCACGGAGCTCAAGATTGATGGTTTGTCCATTGCACTGGTCTACGAAAATGGTGTTCTGACCCGTGCCGCCACCCGTGGTGATGGCACAAAGGGTGAAGATATCACCGAGAATGCCAAAGTCATTGGCGATATTCCTCTGCGCCTCACCGCGACCGATGAGTACCCAATCCCAGCTGTGGTTGAGGTTCGCGGTGAAGTATTCCTGAGCGCCGAGAATTTCGAGCTTGTAAATAAGCTCCGTATTGCCGAGCAGGAAAAGGCCAATGAGGACCGTGTAGCCAAGGGTAAGGAAGCAAAGCCACTTTCGCCTTTTGCTAATGCTCGCAATGCGGCTGCCGGCTCCTTGCGCCTCAAGGATGTGGAGGAAGTGCGTCGCCGTAACCTCTCCATGATCTGCCACGGCATGGGCCACACTGAGGGCTTTAATCCTGAAAGCCAGTGGGAAGTCTATAAGGCCTTTGCCGCGTGGGGACTTCGCGTATCGGACTACACCAAGCAGGTTCATAGTGTCGATGCCATTGTGGAGCAGGTCAATTATTGGGCTGAGCACCGCCATGATGTGATTCATGATGTGGACGGTTTGGTAATCAAGGTGGATAACTGGGCTGAGCATGCCAGCCTTGGTGAAACCAGCCGCGCCCCACGCTGGGCCATTGCCTATAAGTACCCACCAGAAGAAGTAACCACCAAGCTCTTGGGCATTAGTGTGGGCGTTGGCCGTACCGGCCGCGTCACCCCATACGCCCAATTGGAAAAGGTCGCTGTGGCCGGCACCTTTGTGGAATCAGCAACCCTGCACAACCCAAGGGAAGTAAAGCGCAAGGGTGTGCGCATTGGCGATACTGTCATTATCCGCAAGGCTGCCGAAATTATCCCCGAGGTTCTTGGCCCAGTACTCGAAGCACGTACCGGCGAGGAAGTGGAATGGCAGTTCCCTGAAACCTGCCCATCCTGTGGTGCGAAGCTAGCCCCAGCCAAGGAGACCGATGCCGACTGGCGCTGCCCAAATACGCGCAGCTGCCCAGCCCAGCTCTCCGCCCGCCTCGAATATATTGGCTCCCGCAGAATTCTTGATATTGAGGCCCTGGGTGAAACAGTCGCCCATGCCCTCATTGACTTGGGCATTGTGGTTGATGAATCCAGCCTCTTTAGCATCACTGCCCGCGATATTATTCGCATCCGCACCTTCTCTCGCCAGGTCAAGACTCTGCCAAGCGAAGTAGAGAAGATGAACGTCCAGGTCCTGCACTTTGAGGACCAGTCCTATGGCATTCTGGCCGATAAGGACAGCGGTCAGCCATTGGCCCATGCGGACTATACCGCCCGCCTCAAGGCCATTAAGACAGCCCCAACCGAAAATGCTGAAGCATCTGAGGACTCCGCTGATGATGGTCTCTTCCCAGTTGAGCAGGTCAAGGAAGCACGAATCAACTTCCTCATCCTGGGCAAGCAGGGCGAAAAGTTCCTTGAAAATACCGAGGCCGCAAAGACCAAGGAATGGTGGCGCATCCTCGCCGCCCTGGGTATTCGCCACGTGGGTCCTGTAGTGGCACGAAAGATTGCTGCAGCCCGCCCAAGTATTGAGGAACTGCGCGAATCCAGTATTGAAGAACTCGCTGAAATTGACAGTGTCAGCACTGTGATCGCCCAAGCCATCTCCGACTGGTTCGATGTGGACTGGCACCGCAATATTGTGGACGCCTGGCAGGCCGCCGGTGTTCAGATGAGCGCCCCCGTTGAAGACCTCAATGCTGCGCCCACCGCGCCACAAACCCTTGAGGGTCTCATTATTGTGGCCACCGGTAAGCTTGAAAACTTCACCCGTGACTCCGTCAAGGAAGCCATTGAATCCCACGGTGGCACCGCCTCCGGCAGTGTCTCCAAGAAGACCCACTATGTGGTTGCTGGTGAAAAGGCAGGCTCTAAGGCTAAGAAGGCCCAGGACCTTGGTGTCCCAGTCCTCAATGAGGAACAGTTCCAAGCCCTGCTCGCTGGTGGCCCCGCCGCCATTGAAGGTGCTTAAGTACGCGCAAGTGCGCTGCAGTACGCTTTAAGCACACAGACTAAAAGGAGGTCGCCATAAGGCGGCCTCCTTCAGCATTCTATAGACAAGCTAAACCAAG
>JAUMTX010000002.1 GCA_030530985.1 Corynebacterium sp. | reverse complement strand
AATGCAATACCGAATCAACAAACTGCAGGAAGCAGTAGCGTAAGAATTAACCCCCAAAAAATGGGTACAGGTGCATACGTTAATTTATCCTGTGTATTAGCTGGTAGTTGCTTCTATCCAGTTTGGTTTGCATGAACGCGTCAACTGTTCGGTTAAATGTTAAAGTTGCGCGGACCTGAAACTCATAAAACTAAGGCGTGCCATGAGGGATCACGTGCAGCGTATTGTGTGTACCGCGTTTTTCCTTCTTCCTGCTGGCGGTTTATTTGGCTCTGTGTCGGTAGTTTCCGCTGGCAATGAATAGGTCGACTTGATCGCAAACTTGTAGTCAGCTGTTACTTGTGGTGAGCGCTATGTTGATAAGTTAGCTAAGGATCTGACTGACGACTAGCATGTCGAAGGCCCGCACCAGGCCTTCGTCGAGTGGTGAGTAGCCTGTGGCCTCTATGTGCCGCAAAATCAATATTTTGCCGTTTATGTAAGGGCCGTAGAGGACAATAAAAAAGAGGCATCTACGTTCTGTAGATGCCTCCTGGGGAGTGCTATTAGCGGCGCATAATCTTCTTGGAAAGGAGATTACCAGCCAGCTGAGCAATCTGGACGATAATAATCATGACTGCCGTAGCAACCAAGGTTACATTCCAGTCGAATGCCTGATAGCCGTAGGTAATGGCGAAGTTACCAATACCGCCGCCGCCAATATAGCCGGCCATAGCGCTCATATCGACCACAGCAATAAAGATGAAGGTATAACCCAAAACCAGTGGGCCAAGAGCCTCAGGGATAATCACAGTGGTGATAATGCGCCATGGGCTTGCGCCCATTGCACGAGCGGCCTCAATGACACCAGGGTCAATGGCGACCAGGTTCTGCTCCACAATACGAGCAACCGCGAAGGTCGCCGCAATACTCATCACAAAGATAGCTGCCTCAGTACCAATGGTGGTGCCGATAACTGCACGGGTCAAAGGACCTGCGGCGGCAATCAAAATAATGAATGGGATTGGACGAACAAAGTTCACCAAAATATTGAGAACAGCGTAGATGAAGCGGTTCTTCAACACACCATTTGCACGGGTCACATAGAGCAAAGTGCCGATAATGAGACCAGCAATACCGCCAACAATCATGGTCAAAGCAACCATGTAGAGGGTTGTCCAAATGGACTCAGTGAACTTATCCTGCAGGCGCGACCAGTTGGTCGCCAGAATCATCACATTTGGATCAGTCAACATTTACACAATCTCCTCAACGTCGGTACGTGCGCGAAGGGTCTGATAGAACTCCTCAACTGCCTGCTCATTGCCACTCAGGCATACAGTCATCTTGCCAAAGGAATGATGCTGCATAGTCGTCACACCACCGTGCACGATCTTAATGTCCACGCCGGCTTCCTGGGCCTTTGCACAGGCGGCAAAGAAGCCGGACTTGGAGGACAAATCAATAGTGAAGACACGGCCATCCTTGGCGCGCAACTCATCGGCCTCAACAAGATCCGGAGTATTGCGCAGGGTGGTCTGCACAAAGCGGGCAGTGGTTGGGTTCTGTGGCTTAGAGAAAATCTGATAGACAGGACCCTGTTCGATGACCTTGCCGGTCTCCATCACAACGACCTTATCGGCGATGGAACGAACCACATCCATTTCGTGGGTAATCACCACAATGGTGATGCCCAATTCCTTATTGACTCGACGAAGGAGCTTCAATACTTCCTGGGTCGTATCAGGGTCGAGTGCCGAGGTGGCTTCGTCGCAAAGCAAAAGGCTAGGGTTTGTAGCAAGGGCGCGGGCGATGCCCACACGCTGCTTCTGGCCGCCAGACAGCTGCTCAGGATAGTTACCACCACGGTCAGAAAGACCAACGAATTCCAAAAGCTCCTCGACGCGCTTCTTACGCTCCGCACGCGGAACGCCAGCAAGCTTCAAAGGGTACTCAATATTTCCCGCAGCGGTGCGGGAACTAAAGAGGTTAAACTGCTGGAAGATCATGCCAATATTACGGCGCAGGCCGCGATATTCGCGCTCACCCAAACCAACAATCTCTTTGCCGTCGATAGTGATGGAGCCAGAGGTTGGCGTGTCCAGGCCATTAATCAGGCGCACAAGAGTGGACTTACCGGCACCGGAATAACCGATAATGCCGATAACCTCACCCGGCTCCACGCTCAGGCTCACGCCATCCAAAGCCTTAGTAGTGGTCTTGCCACTCTTAAAGACCTTGGTGACATCTTTAAACTCAACCCTGGTACCAGTCATGGAAAGAAAAAATCTCCTTAGTAGAAATTAGCCCTGTTCGCGAACCTGAACCTCGAGGCGATCGAGGATGTCCTGAAGGTCAGATGCGGAGCGGTGAACAGGAACAGAGGTGCCCTTGGAGTCTTCGGCTACAGCCTCTTCAACTTCCTTGGACTGCCAGATCTCAACGAGCTTAGCCAGGGTGGCATCGTCCTTCTTAGCCTGGGTGGTTACGAAGGCGTTGATGTATGGCTCAGCGAGCTCGGACTCAGGATCGTCCTGGAAAACAGCGGTGTTTGGATCAATACCAGCGCGGTCCAGGAAGGAGTTGTTGATGATTGCTGGGGTGCCATTGCCATAAGCGGCAGGGGTCTGAGCAGCCTCAACTGGGGTGACGGAGACTCGGGAAGCAGCCTCGTCGATATCAGCTGGGGTTGGGGTCAGAAGGTTGTCTTCCTTCAGGGTGAGCAGGCCAGCCTGAACGAGGACGTTGATGGCGCGACCCTGGTTGGAAGCGTCAGATGGGATAGCAACGGACTGGCCGTCGATACCATCAAGGCTGTCGTGGTCCTTCCAGAAGAGAGCCAGTGGCACAATTTCGGTGGAGCCAATTGGGGTCAGGGTGTCATCAGAAGCGACATTGTACTGAGCCAGGAACTTGAGGTGCTGGAAGAGGTTAACGTCGATCTGGCCCTCGGTCAGAGCCTTATTTGGGGTGGTGTAGTCAGAGAAATCAACAATCTCAAGGTTGATGCCCTCTTCCTTAGCCTTGTCCTCAAAGACCTCCCAAGCGTGCTTGGAGGAATCGGTGGTGCCGATGCGGACGGTGGTGCCGTCTGCGCTGTCGCTGCTATTGCTGGAGCAAGCGGACAGGACGGAAGCAGCACCGAGGGCTGCGACACCAAGTGCGATAGTTGCGGCAACCTTGCGGCCGCGGTTCTTCAGGTTGAACATACTTCTCCTTAAAAATTTAGGGACTACGTAACAATAACAAGGAAGCAGATTAATGTACAGCTTGGTCTATAGAATTTCTGACCGATCTGCAGCTAACCTGCTTCTACCTGCGGGTTTTAATGGTGGGGTATTTAATTATGGTGTGTGAATTTTTGATTCGGTAGGGGAAACTTAGAGTGCTTAGGAAGCATCCTCAGCGCGAATCTGGTCCTCAAGGCGAGCCAAGATGGCCTCCAAATCCTCCTCGGAGCGAGTCACTGCCACCGAGGTGCCCTGGGAATCTGCAGCTACAGCGGCCAAAACCTCTGGGGAGTGCCAAATATCAACCAGCTTGTGCAGGGTTGGGTCATCCTTCTTAGCCTGAGTGGTGACAAAGGCATTGATATATGGCTCAGCTGCAGTGGAATTAGGGTCATCAGCAAAGACTGCGGAGGTAGGGTCAATGCCGGCGCGGTTGAGGAAGGTGTTATTGATGATTGCTGGGCGGCCTTCATTCCACGCTGTGGAGGTTTGGGCGCCCTCAACTGGGGTAACGGTCACTCGGGACTGTGCCTCATCAATATCTGCTGGGGTTGGGGTCAGAAGGTTATCTTCCTTCAGAGTGAGCAGGCCAGCCTGTACCAGGACATTAATAGCGCGGCCCTGGTTGGTGGAGTCCGAAGGGATGGCGACTGCTTGGCCGTCAATGCCGTCCAGGCTGTCGTGATCCTTCCAGTAGAGGGCCAGTGGGACGACCTCGGTGGAGCCGATTGGAACCAGATCGTCATTGGAGGCCACATTGTACTGGGCGAGGAACTTGAGGTGCTGGAAGAGGTTGACGTCAATCTGGCCCTCGGAGACCGCTGCATTTGGGGATGCGTAGGCGGAGAAGTCCGTGGTTTCCAGGGTGATGCCTTCTTCGGCTGCCTTCTCTTCAAAGGCCTGCCAGGTTGCGCTGCTGGCGTCGATGGTGCCGATCTTGACGGTGGTGGTGCTGTCGCTGGATGCTGTGCTTTCTGAGTTAGAAGAGCAAGCGGCCAGGCCAGCGGCGCCAAGAAGCGCAATTGCGCCAAGGCTGAGGGCCTTGACTAGCTTGGACGAGCTACGTTTCATGTGTCACTTCCGTTCTGTGTTTTCCTTAGGTGTTATTCCTTAGAGGTGTTACACAGAGTAGCCCGTCCCATAAATTTTGTACAGCTTAGTCTACGGTTACATAGACCGCTTGGTATATGTTTTCTTTATCTTTGCAGCTTGTCGACGATCTCATAATTGCTGTGAACTTAATCACAGGGTGATTCTTCTATAAAATCCGAACGGCCGTTCTATAATGGCGTGTGTGAACTTTAATGGTGGATATAAGCCCTGGGGTAAAGGGGCATTGAGCTGGAAAGAGCTCAACTCTTTGCTCAGTGGCGAACCCAACCCGCAATCCACCAACCCTGAAGCCTGGACGAATCTTGCAGAGGAGCCGGCGCCCAAACAGCCGGTAAAACTGCACGGACATGGCGTTGAGCTGCATATACGTTCAAGCTTCAGTTTTCTTCTTGGTGCTAGTGACCCAGAAGACTTCGTTGATATTGCTGCCGCCAAGGGGCTGGACTATATCGGCATTATGGACCGCGATGGTCTCTATAGTGCCGTAGTCTACGCCGGTGCCGCCAAAGAAGCAGGCATGGGCACCTGCTTTGGCGCGGAACTTACCCTGGCTGATGGCAAGAATAAAAGCGAAGGATGTTCGATAGAAGTACTCTCAATTCTAGCACGGGATCCGGAGGGTTATCGCCTGCTCAGTAGGGTGATAGCCAAGGCTGCCATGGATGCAGGGGAGAAGGGGCTGCGTGCCTACCCGAGCCTTGAGGAACTTGCAGCCATTGGGCGTGGCCATTGGTATGTGCTCGCCGATAATGCCGAAGACCTGGAGGTACTCTGCGCTGCCTTTGGCCCTGAGCATGTTATTGCCGAGCTCGTTTTGCAATTTGTGCCCGGTGAGCAGGAGAAACACGAAAGTCTCATTCAGGCGGCTACGAACCATGGGCTGCGCATTATTACCTCCTGCCAGCCAGTGGCCGCCACCAAGGCTGACTGCGATAGGGCCCTGGTCAAAGCCGCCTTGCGTACGAATACCACCATTAATGATATTGATCCGAGCGTGCACCCCATGGGTGGAATGTGGCTAACCGATCACCAGGAATTGCTCGCCCATTATGCAGAATATGCCGATTATCTTGTGGAAACAGAAAGTCTGGCCGCTGAGTGCGCCTTTGATCTTGATTTGATTAAGCCGGGATTGCCGGTCATTGCTGAGCCTGAGACCTTGGATAGGATCGTCGCCAAGCGGCAAGCAATGCGCTATCGTGGCAGGCCAAAGGCCATCTTGCGCAAAGCCGCGAAGCAATTACGCCATGAGTTGGATGTGATTCACCGCCTGGGATTCCCCGGATATTTTCTCATTGTTGCCGATATTGTCGACTTTTGCCATAAGAATAATATTTATTGTCAGGGGCGCGGATCGGCGGCAAACAGTGCTGTCTGCTTTGCCCTGGGAATTACAAATGTTGAGCCCCTTTCTAATGGGCTGCTCTTTGAACGCTTTCTTTCTGAGGAACGCGATGACTATCCCGATATTGACCTCGATATTGAGTCGGGGCGCCGCCCGGAGGTCATTGCCTATGTGTATGAAACCTATGGTCGTGACTGTGCCGCGCAGGTAGCTAACCTGATTACCTACCGCACGCGTGGTTCCATTCGTGATGCCTCCCGTGCATTAGGCCTGGGTGAGCCACCCAAGGAGCCCGAGAATAATGACAAGCTCATGTATATTGCGGGCCTGCTCAAGGGGCAGCCACGCCACCTGGGCATTCACTCTGCCGGCATGGTCATTGCGGATAGGCCCATCGCGGATATTGTGCCCACCGAATGGGCGCGCATGGAGGGCCGCAGCGTGGTTCAGTGGGATAAAGAATCCTGCGCGGAGGCCGGATTGGTCAAGTTCGATCTTCTTGGTTTGGGCATGCTCGAAGCGCTTCACTATATGGTTGACCTGGCCAAAGAGCATAGGGGTGAGGATATTCGCATGTGGGAATTGACCTGTGATGACCCGGCGGTCTATTCCATGATTTCCTCCGGGGATGCGGTTGGGCTCTTCCAGATTGAGTCCCGCGCGCAGATGTCCATGCTGCCGCGCCTTAAGCCTTCCTGCTTCTTTGACCTGGTCGTTGAGGTTGCGATTATTCGTCCCGGCCCCATCCAGGGTGGTTCCGTGCACCCATATATTCGCCGCCGCGATGGCTTGGAACCGGTGACCTACGACCATCCGTGTTTGGAACCAATCTTGGAAAAAACCCTGGGTATTCCACTTTTTCAGGAGCAGTTGATGAATATGGCTGTGGTGGCTGCCGGCTTTAGCGGTGCTGAGGCCGACCAGTTGCGCCGCGCCATGGGTGCCAATCGCTCCTTTAAACGCATGGATAATATGCGCCGCCGTTTCTATGCCGGTCTTGAAAAAACCAATGGTATTACCGGTGACACTGCCGATCGTCTTTGGAATAAAATGCTTGCCTTTGCTGCTTATGGATTCCCCGAATCCCACTCCCAGTCCTTCGCCTTCTTGGTCTACTTCAGCGCGTGGTTTAAGCGCTACTATCCGGCCGAATTCTATGTGGGGCTGCTGCGCGCCCAGCCAATGGGCTTCTACTCACCCCAATCCTTGCTTGCCGACGCCCGCCGTCATCGCGTCCCCATTCACCCCATTGATCTGCATACTTCTATTGAGAAAGCGCAGGTAGAACTAAGTTACGGGCAGAATGGCGAACCCCAGTATGGCATTCGCCTTGGCTTCGATCTGGTCAAAGGGCTCAGTAGCGCTGCCGCCGAACGGATTGTTGCGGCCCGTGAGCAGGGGAAATTCAAAGACCTGCCGGATTTGGCGCGCCGTGCCGAGCTCACACAAAGGGAATTGGAGGCCCTGAGTGCGGCGGGAATCCTTGAGGCTGTGAACTTGAGTCGCCGCCAAGCCATGTGGGAGTCCCGCCAGGCGGCCCTGCATAGTCCCGATACTTTGGAATTAGATATGGCGCCGGCCACCCCGAGTCTGCCTGGTATGAATCCATTCGAGCTGATGCTGGCTGATATTGCCACAACAGGGGTGACTGCCGATAAGCAGCCAATGGAGTTTTTCCGCGAGCAATTACATGCCGATGGGATTCTTAGTGTGGCTGAGCTGGATAAAGTCCAAACAGGCACCCGGGTGCGCATTGCTGGAATTGTGACCCATAAGCAGCGCCCCATGACTGCGGGTGGCACGACCTTCTTCTCGGTCGAGGATGAAACGGGTATTGCTAATGTGGTGATTAGTCAGGGATTGTGGCTGCACCAGAAGAAGCTACTCAATACGGCGCAGGCCCTGGTCATCCGCGGTGTAGTGCGGAATAATGGTGCGATTTCTATTACTGCGGACCACTGTGAATTGCTGCGTGCCGCCCACTACCTGAACCCAGGTTCGCGCGACTTTAGATAAAAGTTCATGCATTTGAACTTTTTGAGTTAGAATAGTGCTATGAGTAAATTGAAAACTGTATTCAATAGCGCTGTTCCGGCTGCACTCGCAACCCTGGTAGCCGCCGCCACGCTCACCGCATGCTCCAGCAACACCGCCAATGCTGAGGGCCTTAAAGTAGTCGCAACCACTACCCAAGTCTGTGATTACATCAAGCAAATCGCTGGTACTGAGGTTCCGCTGGATCTTACCTGTCTGCTCAGCCCAAATGCTTCCGCGCATGAATATGAGCCAACCAGCGCCCAAATGTCCAAGCTTGCCAGCGCCGACCTCTTTTTTGAAAATGGTGTCGGCCTTGAAACCTATATGGATAGTGCCCTGAGCTCTTCCGGCTTCAAGGGCACCCGTATCCTCACAGCTGGTGTGGATGGGGATGGTAATCGCACCGATAATACAGCCCAGGCTGTGGATGTGGCCCCGTGGCCTTTCGGCCCCGATGATGATGGCGAGGACTTCACCTACGATCCCCACGTGTGGATGAGCGTGAATAATGCCATTATCCAGGTGCAGAATATTGGTGATGCCCTGGCCAGTGCCGATAGTGAGCACGCTGATGTCATTGCCAGCCGCACCAAGGAGGTCATTTCCTCCTATGAGGCCCTTGACCAGTGGATTAAGGAGTCCTTCCAGACTGTGCCGGCCGAGCACCGTGTGCTCTTCACCAGCCATGATGCTTTTGGTTATTTCTGTGCGGCCTATGGCCTTACCTATATTGGCACGGCTTTGAGTGATTTCTCCGATCAGAATGATGCCACCGCAGCGCATATTGCCCAGGCTGCCCAGGCAGTGCGCGACTCTGGTGCCACCGCAATCTTCGCCGAGCATTCCAATAGTGCCAAGTCCATTGAGGCCATTGCCAGTGCCGCGGGCGTGAAGGCCTATACCAGTGATGATGCCCTCTATGGTGATTCCCTTGGTCCAGATATGACCTATGCGCAGTCCATGATTCACAATGTCAATGTGCTTGTGGATGCCTGGGGTGGCAGCCAGATCGACGTGCCTGCCGCCGCTACCAGCGTGAACTAGAAACAGGTGAGCCCAATTATTCTGCAGTGCCGCGATATTAGCTGGAGCTACCCCGGTAGCCAGCCAGCCCTGCGCAATATCACCCTGGATTTGGATAAAGGCCAGCTCCTTGCCCTCATTGGGCCGAATGGCTGTGGCAAGTCGACCTTCCTCAAGGGCGTGCTTGGACAGCTTCATTCTAGCGGTGAGATTCAGGCCCCCGCGCCCGCGCAGATCGGCTATGTGCCTCAATCTACCAGCATTGATCCAACTTTCCCTATCAGTGCGGTGGATGTGGTGCGCATGGGAATTCTCACGGCTAAGCCCTGGTGGGCACACTTGAACCGTGGGGATAAGCAGCGTGCCCGCGCGGCCCTTGCAGATGTTGGGCTCCTTGACCGTGCCGATATGCAATTCGGCAATCTCTCCGGCGGCCAGCAGCAGCGCGTCCTTCTTGCCCGCGCACTGGCCAAGGAACCTTCCCTCGTGCTTCTCGACGAACCCTTCAACGGGCTCGATCAACCCAACCGCGATGCGCTTCTTGCCACCATTGAGCAGCTAAAAGAGCGCGGTGTCTCCATTATTGCTTCCACCCATGACCTTGCCTTGGTGCATGGTATTGCCGACCAAGTGGCTGTACTTAACCGCAAGCTCATTGCCTATGGTCCACCAGAGCAGGTCATGACCCGCAGCATTCTGGATACGGCCTATGGGGAAGGCTATTATGCTCACTAATTTCTTCACTAATCTCAGTGACTATGTGAGCATGCCTTATATCTATAGGCCACTGATTATGCTCATTATTTTGGGTCTTAGTGCTGGCCTCATTGGTGTGGTGATTAATCTCCGTGCCGCCGAGTTCAATGCGGAGGCCTGCATCCACTCCATTTTCCCGGGCATTGTGATCGGTGCGCTTTTCTATGGGGTTGACCAGGTCCTTCCTTTTGCCAGCCTCTGTGGTGTGGTGGTTGCTATTGCGCTGACTCTGCTAAGGCGGGGCAGTAGTGCCAATGCGGAAGCCGGCACCGCCATTGTGCTTGCCTCCTTCTTTGGTTTGGGCATTATTATCTCCATGAAGAAGGGGGATATGTCCGGCCAATTGGAAGCCATTATGTTTGGTCGACTGTTAGAGGTCAGCGGGCATCGCCTACTCCAAGCAAGTATTGTCTGCCTGGTTGCAGTGCTCCTGATTCTTCTTAGCTGGCGCTACCAAATTGCTGCCGCCTTTGAGCCAGAAGTACCGCGCAGCCTATGGGCCGACCTTATTCTCAATGCCGCCATTGCTGCTGTTGTTGTGGCAGCATCCTCCGCCATTGGTGTGCTTCTTGTGCTTGGCTACCTGGTGATTCCCGGGGCGGCCGCCCACGTCTTTGCCACAAGCATTCGCACCATGATTCCTATCAGCATGGCTGTGGGCATTGGTGGCGGTGTGCTGGGAATTCTGCTGAGCTACTTTCCAGTCTCCCCTCAAGCAGTAGTGGCACTATCCATGATTGCCATCTTCTTTATCCTGCTCATTGCCCGCAAGATCACCGATAGCCTCAAGCAGGTGCGCGCATGAGCAGCATTCTAAGCCCGATTCTGAGCCCCATTTTTGGCCACGACTATCTGCTTACGGTGCTGACCAAGCCACTGATTGAAGTCACCCTGATCGGCATTCTTGCTGGTCTTGTGGGCACAATTGCGCTTTTGACTCGCCATATTTTCTTTAGTGAGTCCATCACCCACTCCACCTTCCCCGGTGCGGTCTTGGGTGTGGTCATTGCGGGCAATAGTCCATTGGCCATCTATGGTGGTGCCGCCCTCATGTGCATTCCCTTCTCCTGGTTGATGCACCGTCTGGCTAAGGTTCGGGGCCTCACCACCCAGGCTGCCGCAGCCATTGTTCTTACCTTCGGCTTTGCCCTGGGCTACTTTCTCAACAAGTGGTTCGCACCCTTGCCAGTTAAGGTGGATAGCTTCCTCAGTGGTTCACTACTCAGTGTGAGTAGTACCGACCTTATGATGGCTGCCACTGTATTGGTGCTGGTCATTGTGGCATTGCTGCAATTCGGCAGTAGGCTCATTGCCTTCGCCTTCGAACCAGAAAGCCTGCCACGCATGCGCCCACTGGTCCTCGTGATGATTGTTGCCACCGTGGTTATTATGATTCCCGCTGTTGGCACCATTTTGTCCCTGGCGCTGTTGGTTGCCCCAGCCGCTATTGCCCGCATGCTGGTGAGTAATTACAAAACCATGTTCCTCATTGCCCCAATTATTGGTGTGCTCATTGGTCTGGTTGGCCTCTTTATTTCCGTGCAGTGGGACCTGTCCAGCGGTGGTTCAATCACAGTCTTTGCTGGTGTAGCCTATGTTTTGGTAAAACTGTGCACCGAGATTCGCGCACGCTTGGGTGCCAGGATTGCTAGCAGCACTACCGCCTAAAACCCGCACCGCTGGTGCCGTGTACGCGGTGCAATAAGCCCAGAAAAATTTCTTCCAAGGGACTTCCGAGAGCCACAAAGGATCGGCTAAGATAATCACTTATGAATTCGCCCCACGTAATTGACCTGCCCCTCAAAACCCAGGACTATCTCAAGAATATCTGGGATATTGAGGAGCACACGGGCGGCCAGGCCCAGCTTAAAGATATTGCGCAGCGCATGGGGGAGAAGCCTTCCACCGCCTCGGAAGCAATTAAGCGCCTGGCAGACCGTGGTCTGGTGGAGCACGAAAAATATGCGGGCATTAAACTGACTGAACTTGGCCGCTCCTATGCGGTGGCCATTGTTCGCCGCCACCGCCTCCTTGAAACCTTCCTGGTCAAGGTACTCGGCTACACCTGGGACGAAGTCCATGATGATGCAGAACTCCTTGAGCATTCTGTATCCGATAAGTTACTCGAACGCATTGACAGCTATTTGGATCACCCAGTCCGCGACCCGCATGGGGACCCGATTCCCATGGCGGATGGGACTGTTGTGGCGCCGTCGACACGCTGCTTGGATCAGTGCGAGGCAGGCGAAGAAGTATGGATCGACCGCATCCTCGACCACGAACCAGATGTGCTGCGCTACCTAGCCGAACTCGACATCGAACCAGGTAGTGGCCTCATTATTGTAGATTCGCCAATGCCAGGCATGCTCAATATACAAAAAATCGGTGAGGAAACGAGCTTCGTCCTCACCGATGCCGCAGCAGCACTTATTGCTGTTCGATCCCAATAAAATCCAACTGCCGCCAAGCCTCATAGGCCGCCACCGCCGCCGCATTAGATAGGTTCATGGAGCGCCGGGCCGGCAACATGGGGATGCGCACCAAGTCCGTCACACGCGGATTGTTCAGTGCCGCCTCATCCAAACCCGAAGGTTCCGTGCCAAAAAGCAGGGCATCGCCATGGCGATATTCAATATCAGTATGGCGCGTGGTGCCCGCCGTGGTGAAAGCAAAAACCCGCACACCCGGCAAAGAATCCAAACAATCCTGCAGGCTATCGTGCACAGTCACATCAGCCAAATCATGGTAATCCAAGCCCGCACGGCGCACATGCTTATCATCAAAATTAAATCCAAGAGGGCCACAAAGATGAAGATGGGCCCCTGTACCAGCACACATGCGAATCGCATTACCCGTATTCGGTGGAATCACGGGTTGGTCAAAAATAATATGGGCATATGGATTCTCAGTTAGCACTATCTTAGGATACCGAATTACACTAGTAGTTGTGACTGCTACGAAACTTGACGGTAACCTCTACCGCGATGAAATTTTCGCCGACCTCAAGACCCGCGTTGACGCTCTCAAGGAAAAGGGCATCACCCCTGGTCTTGCTACTGTTTTGGTGGGCGACGACCCAGCCTCCCATTCTTATGTGAAGATGAAGCACCGCGACTGCGAGTCCATCGGTGTTAACTCCATCCGTAAGGATCTACCTGCAGATATTAGCCAGGAAGAGCTGCTTGCAGTAATTGATGAACTCAATGCTGATCCAGCCTGCACCGGCTATATTGTGCAGCTGCCACTGCCAAAGCACCTTGATGAAAATGCGGTTCTTGAGCGCATTGATCCAGATAAGGATGCTGATGGCCTGCACCCAGTGAATCTTGGCAAGCTGGTATTGAATGAGCCAGCCCCTCTGCCATGTACCCCAAATGGTGCGATTCATCTGCTCAAGCGCTTTGGTATTGAGCTCAATGGCGCCAAGGTTGTTGTCATTGGTCGTGGCGTGACTGTTGGCCGCCCGATCGGCCTCATGCTTACCCGACGCAGCGAAAATGCGACAGTGACCCTCTGCCACACCGGCACCAAGGACCTTGCCGCTGAGACCCGCGAGGCCGATGTTATTATCGCCGCAGCAGGTGTAGCGCACATGCTGACCCCTGATATGATTCGCCCTGGCGTCGCCATCCTCGATGTCGGCGTATCCCGCAAGGATGGCAAGCTGCTTGGCGACGTCCACCCAGACTGCTGGGACATCGCCGGCGCAATTTCGCCAAATCCTGGCGGTGTGGGCCCACTGACCCGCGCTTTCCTTGTTCGCAATGTGGTGGAGCGCGCTGAACGTGACGCCCAATAAGGCGCAGAATACTGCCAAGAACGCGGTTGACCCGCTCTTCAATCCCCATGATGTGAACCTGCCGGCATCTTTCCTGCCGCGCCGGGTTCAGCAGGCAGCAATGGGAGGATTCTTCCTTGCCCTCATTATGGTGATTGTATTCATTGGGCTTGAGCGCTGGCGCCGATCCACTTTTACATTGGCCCTGGCCATGGGCTGGTTGGCGCTGGTTCGCGCGACCTGTGATTCACGCATACTTGGAATCTTTGCAGTCCGGTCGCGATTCTTTGACTGCTTTTTCAACCTTGTTTTGGCAGCGGGACTCATGTTCCTCTCTGTTTCCGTGGATTCCCTTGGATCCTAAACAGGTTTCCTAAAACCCACGGTAGATACCCCAAAGGGGCCGATTCATAAGAACTCGGCCCCTTTTTTCTACCCGTCCACCATCGGCTCTTTACTCTGGTGGATGCTGGACGGGAGTCTCTTCATTACTAAGGTCGAAGAATCGCCTAATGATAGTGCTGACCTGGCGGATTTCCGTAAGGAAGGCGTCGTGGCCAACAGGGGAGGAGATCTTCGACATGCCCATGAGCTTGCCAAGATTACGAGAGAGATGCTCCTGCTGGTGATAAGGATACAGAATATCTGTGTCCACACCAACAACCATCACCGGAATATCAATATTACCCAGGGCCTTATTCAAACCGCCACGGTCACGGCCAATATCATGACGATTAAGCGCATCGGTGAGAATCACATAGGAGCCGGCATCAAAACGCTCAACGAGCTTCTTGGCCTGGTAGTCCAGGTAAGAGTCAATAGCAAAGCGCTGATCACGACGCCAATAGGGGCCGCGTGGGTTTTCGCCCGGCTGTGGGTCGGCACCAAAACGCTCGTCGAGTTCGAGCTCGCCGCGGTAGGTAAGATGAGCTATGCGACGTGCCGTCGCCAAGCCGGAATCCGGATGCAAACTCGTGTGATAGTAATCACCACGGTTCCAAGCGGCGTCATTGGTAATGGAGGCAATCTGGGAGGATTGGATGCCAATCTGCCAGGAGCTGGCGCGGGCCGAAACAGCCATCACCAAAGAGGTGCGGATAAAAGAAGGGTAGAGGTAGGACCACTCGAGAGTACGAGCGCCGCCCATAGAGCCGCCAATAACGGCATAGAGCTGTGAGACGCCAAGAACGCGCAGCCACTGGTATTCGGAGTGCACCAAATCGCGAATGGAGACAGCAGGGAAGCGGGAGCCCCAGGCGCGGCCATCCTCCGGATGTGGGCTACTTGGGCCTGTGGAACCATAACAGCCGCCCAGCACATTGGCACAGATGACCAGGTATTTATCCGTGTCAATGGCCAAACCAGGGCCAATGATGCCATCCCACCAACACTTGGCATTACTATCACCGGTCAGGGCGTGTTCAATGAGCACAATATTATCGGCCTGCTGGAGTTCACACAGCTCACCGGCCTTTCGGGGCTCACCCCACCTGTGGTACCCAATGGTGGCCTCAAGAATGGTGGCGCCGGCCTCCGTAGTGAAGTCGCCGATGGGCTGGTGGATGAGGGTGTCCTCCGGTCCAAGTACTGCCTGTGGTGTCTCGCTCATAGATACTACTGTACCGCTTGGTCTATTGTTTGTTAAATGAGCAGCATAACGGGGCTAGATTGAAATTAGTCGAAGCTAGTTTGGGTGTGTATTTTAAAGTTTTTTGAACTGGGTAGTATGCTCAGTATTCGTACGCCGTTAGCAAGTATTTTTAAGGAGTTTGCGTGCCCCGCACCCAGCCTCGTGTGCGCGCCTACGCATTAGCTGGCCTCGCCATCACTGGCCTGGCCTTTACTAGTCTGTGTGGTTTTGCACCTCATGCTCAGGCGGAGGAAACTCCGGTGAGCACTTCCCCTGTAACCAATTCCATTAGCCTACCTACACTCCCTGAAATCAGCGTACCAAGTCTTCCTGTCCTTCCTGCTCAGGGCGTACTCGATGCAGTTCCGCAGCCAGCCATTGCTCAGCCAGTGGCAGAGGCTCAAGCCGCCATCACGTCCTCAGTACTAAGCAGCAGCCTTGGACTGCCTGATTTTTGGGAGCTACTCAAGAAGAACCTGACCGAATTCGCCGACTCGCTTGGTTTCGGTAATCTTCTGCCTGCCTTCCTGCGCTGGACCCCACCAGCAACGGAAACCACCACCCAGTCTGGAACTGCAAGCCAGAACCAGACCACCACCAGCAATACCGAGGAGGGCCAGAGCCAGTCTGGCACCTCCACCACCGGCACCGATTCTGGTAATCAAACCGGTGCCACCGAAAATCGTGCCATTGCCCGCAGCGCTGATAGTGCTGCAATGAGCGCCACCCTCTCGGGTGCCGGTCAGGCCAGTGGCACCTGCTCCAGCACCTATAGGGTCACGGCAAACCGCCTGGTCTGGGGTGTAAAGGAGTCATTCCGCTCATATATCTCTGGTTCCATTGCCAATGGCCGTTGGGATCTCAATGGCACCAACTATGAGAATGGCAACTTTGTCTGGACCGGCACCACCGGTTCCGCAAATAGCCAGGATAGGAGCGGTATCGCGCAGCTCAATGGTAGCGTGCGCTTCACTGGCCATAATGGTGTACTTGATATGACCATTTCCGCTCCGGAAATTGTCTACCGTGCAGGAACTGGCCAGCTCATGGCTACCGTTGTGTCGAATGACATGAACGGTAATGCGGTCAACTATGGCCGTATCGCTATTGCGAACCTGAGCTTTGCCCAGCTGAACCTGTCCAATGGTGTACTCACTGGCGCCACTGATTCGGTGACCCTCACCGATGCTGGTGCCCGTGCATTTGGTGATTTCTACAAGGCCGGCGATAAGTTGGATGCTCTGACCTTCGCCAGCGCAATGTCGGATACCTGTGGCAGCAGTGCGAGCACCAGTGCCTCGAGCGCAACGCGTTCGAGCAGCTCAACCAGCACAAGCCGCAGCACCACCAGCCGCAGCACCACTGGCTCCACCTCCACCCGCACTGCGGGTACCACCGGCACTTCTACCTCCGCAGCCCCAAGCAGCGAAGCAGCAGCGCCAACGGAAAGCCAGTTCCAAATCAAGGAAACCCCAAGCACCGAATCCAATTCGGATGCCAATGAGGATAGCAACCAGGCAGCAGCCAATGCTGCCGAGGATAATATCCTGAAGAAGCCATGGCTGTGGGTTGCCATTGTGATTATTCTCGTACTGGTTGCTGCATCCGCAGTGGTCAGGGCCCGCAAGGCGCAGAGTGGCGCAGCAGCGACCACCACCGGCGAGCCAGGAGATAATGAGGCCTAAGCCTTAGACCTCACTCTGGGTACTGTGACTACACAGTACCCGCAGTATCACGCAGAAAGACCTCGTTCCCCTTTTAAGGAGAGCGAGGTCTTTTCTTCTTTGTGCTTTAACGCACTGTTGGAATTTCGGTGGTATCAGGGTCAGCCGGTGCTGCCTGTGGGGCAGGGCGCAAGCCGGAGCGAGTAGTATTCTGGGATGCGCGACTCTGCGCCGAGGCGTCGATAGGCTGGGACTTTTCCGAATCATTACGGTCCCACACGGTGCTCAAACCAGGCATAAACCAGGTGGCAATGACCGCGAAGATTGCGGCGCCAATGCCGCCGGCTTGGGCATGCTCAGCAGGGACGAGGTAGAGGCATCCAATTGCAACAAGACCAATGGCGAGCCAGAAGATTGGGAAAAGGATGCGCAAATGCAGCCCGCGCGAGGTTGCATATTCGGCCCATGGCTCCTGCGGAAAACGGGTTCGGGCCGTATTGCGGACGCGACGTCGTGGATTAAAACCACAGCTCACAGCAGCAAAGATGATGAGCAAGGCGCCAAAGAAGGCGATGGGGATATTGCCAAATCCGATACCGTATGCGCACACCGCTGTAGCAACGGCAATAGAGACCTTTTCGACCCGATTAATGGATAGTGGGGTAGTTGGATCGACCTCAGGGTAGAGGCGAAGAAAGTCCTCGTGAAAGCGATTTTTCGTTTCAGTCATTGCGTGTCCTTCGAAATTAGTGACTACTTAAGGTAGCCTAAACTACTATGAGTAGGTTAGCATAAGTAGGAACGTGTTTTTCAAACCGGCGCCAAAGGAAATATCCATAAGATATGTAGCGCCTGTGATTCTGAAAACGTGCATGCAACTAAGAGTTAATTTTTGAGGAGTAAAGAGTGAGGATTTTCAGCTCCGTCCGCGCTGCAGCTGCCACAAGCGCTGCCGGCGCACTATTTATCGCCAGCGCGCTCTTCGTGCCAGGTCACACTGCTCTTCCTGTTGCACAAGCAGCAGAAATCGGTAGCTGTGCCGGCTCCGCGCAATGGGGTCTCAAGCAAACTTTCCGTAAGTACATCGACAATGGCGTGGCCAAGGGCAGCTGGGAGCTAACCGACGGCGCCGGTTTTAGCGGCACCGCCGATGCTGCCGACGCATACTTTGAATTCCCAGTAAAGCCATCCGGCTATTCCCGTGATGGTGATGCCATCACCCTCTCCTTCGACGGTACGCTCCAGTTCCTTGGCCACAAGGGCATCCTTGATATGACCTTCAGCGACTGGAAAGTAAGGCTAGAAGGCGATGAAGTGGAGATCCTCACCGATGTTGCCTCCAAGGAATTCAATATGGACACCCACGAAGTCGGCGGTGAAATCTCCGGCGATGACGTGGTTCTAGCAACTGGTACGCTCTCCACCCCAATCAGCGCCGATGCCAATACCTTTGATTTGAGCAGTGGGAATGTTGCCATTACAGAGGCAGGTGCCTCATACTTTGGTGCATATGAGGCCGGTGCTGAGCTCGACCCACTCGGCGGTGTGGTTGACTGTAGCGGTACTGGCACCCCAGTCAGCACCAGCACTGGTACCAGCAGCTCTGGTTCCGGAACCGACCTGGTCAACAACCTAGCCACCATGTTCGGCGACCTGAATAAGATGATGACTAACTCAATCAAGATGATTGAGAACAGCGAGAAGCTGGGCAAGATGGTTACCGGCAATGACGGTACCAGCGCTACCTCTGCTAGTGCCGCGTCCGGAACCACCTCCGGTACCTCCAAGACCACCACATCTAATACCTCCGCTACTAGTGGCACCACCTCCGGTGAAGGCACAAGCGCAAGCAACGGCACTGGTACCACCAGTGGCGCCAATGGGGCAGTAACCAACTCTGCAGATACGCAGGCAGGTGCCGTTACCCAGGAAGTTTGTGAAGTCAGTGATATTGCACCAGTGGTTGCCTCCAACCTTGCATGGGGTGTGAAGGAGTCCTTCCAGACCTATATTCGTGGTTCCATTGCTAAGGGCGGTTGGACCCTGACTGGCATGGACTTTGACGGCAATGACTTTGTTTGGACCGGCGGTGGCGGCGAAGTTGATGTGGCCAATAAGCGCGGCTCCATCAAGTCCAGCGGTACCGTTGAGTTCACCGGCCACGGCGGCATTCTTGACCTTGTTATCTCTGACCTGGAGATTTACTTCAACGGTAATTCCGGTCAGCTCATTGCCACCGTCACCTCCAATGACATGGACGGCAATGCCAATGACTATGGTCGTACCGCGCTGGCTGACCTGAGCTTCTCCAACCTGACCGTCACCGATACCTCCATCAGTGGCTCCACCTCCTCCGTGGCACTGAGTGCCTCCGGTGTTCAGGCCTTTGCTGAGTTCTATGAGGAAGGTCTCGAGCTCGACCCAGTGACCTTCAGCGGCACCCTGGGTGATCCAGAAACTGCCTGCACAACCACCACAATCGGCGGTTCGGGCGTATCCAGCTCCAGCGGAACCCGCTCCACCAGTGCCGGCACCAATGCAGCAGCCATTGCTCGTGCAACAGGTGGCACCAGCTCCACCTCCGGCACCAGCGCAAGCACCCGTACCTCTGGCACCAGCTCCTCCACTGGCAGCACCAGTACCATGGACTCTGATAATGCCAACTCCGGTAGCTTCCGCATCAAGAACACCGCAGCCACCGCAAATAATCAGACCCAGGCTGCCAGCCTGCTCAACAGTGCAGTAGACTTCAGGACCGCAGTACTGCTCCTGCTCGCTGCCTTTGTTGTTTCCGGCACAAGCCTCGGCCAGTTCATTTTCCGTAATCCAGTCCAGAAGTAAGAGAAATGACTAAGAGTATTTCAGCACGTCGACTAGCTATCGGTGCAATTCTGACCGCCGCAGCCCTCGTGGTAACCGGCTGCTCCCAGGCCAGCACCAATGGCAGTCAGAGCGCAGTAAGCAATGACGCCGAAATCCGCGCCCAAATCAACAATGTATCCGACCTGCAGGACCCACACACCATCACCGGTGTGACCGATGTTCCTGACTTCGGCGCCCCAACCCCCGTTGCGGACAACCCAGTATCACAGCTCCCCGTTGAGCTAACCGACGCCGACGGCTATGACGTCACCGTCACCGATACCTCCCGCATCCTGGCCCTCGACCTCTACGGCGCCTACACCAAGACCCTCATCGGCCTTGGCATGAAGGACAAGATTGTTGGTCGAACCGTGAGCTCCACCGAAGCCGAACTCGCGGACCTACCTCTCGTAACCGCAGGTGGTCACACCCTCAATGTCGAAGCGGTCCTCCAGCTCGCCCCAACCCTCGTCATTGTGGACCACTCCATCGGCCCACGTGAAGCCATCGACCAAATCCGTGACGCCGGTGTCACCGTGGTAGTCATGGAACCAACCCGCACCATTGACGGTGTCTCCGAAGATATCGAAAATGTTGCTGGCGTCGTTGGCCTGCCAGAAGAGGGCAAGATCCTCGCCGAACGTTCCGTTAAGGACATTGACCTGGATAAAGAGGCAATCCAGAAGCTCGTACCTGAAAACCCACTGCGCATTGCCTTCCTCTATGCCCGTGGCAATGGTGGTGTCTTCTTCATCCTCGGCCCAGAGTCCGGCACCAGCGAGCTCATTGAAGGCGTCGGCGGCATTGACGTGGCCAAGGAAAATGGAATTAAGGACATGACCCCAGCCAATGCGGAAGCACTGGCCAAGGTCAACCCAGATGTATTCATTATGATGCGTAAGGGCCTTGCATCCACCGGTGGTGTGGAAGGCCTGCTGCAGCGCCCAGGCGTTGCGCAGACTGTTGCTGGCCAGAACCAGCGTATTATCACCATCGATGATGGCGCATCCCTTGCCTATGGTCCACAGACCGGCGAGCTCCTGCTCCGCACCGCTCAGGCACTCTATGCGCCTGAGCAGCTCGAACAAAGCTAGTTTGAAAGATTCACCGTGCTTAACCAGTCCTCTGCACCCGCAGAAACCCATAACTACAAAGACACCTTTGCCCGGCGGCGTCTGAACCGAATTATCTTGGTGGCCGTTCTATCAGCTACTTTGCTCATCTCGGTTCTCTTTTCCATCGCTGTTGGCCAGTACCATATTGAACTCGATAGAGTCTTTGGTATTCTGGCCGGCGGCCCTGGCCAAAAGGGCGTTGCCGAATCCGTGGTGTGGAATATTCGTCTCCCACGCCTCATTCTGGGTATTGCTGTGGGTGCTGGTCTTGGTGTGGCCGGTGCACTCATGCAGGCTGTTTTTGCCAATCCCTTGGCCGAACCAGCAGTTATTGGTGTGACTAGTGGCGCTGGTGTCGGCGCCGCAGTCGCCATTGTTTTTAACCTGACGTTCTTTGGCACCTCCACGGTTGCCATCTGTGCCTTCCTCACAGCGGTGCTTACCACCCTGATTGTGTACCGCATGGCCCGCTTCCAGGGCCGAGTACAGGTCATTAACCTCATTCTGACCGGTATTGCCATTAATGCTGTGGCCGGCGCGATTATTAGCTTCATGCTCTACCTTGCGCCAACCACCAGCCGTGAGCAGATTATTTTCTGGCAGATGGGCTCCCTTAATGGCTCGCAGTGGAAGCACGTTCAGGTTGTTATCCCGATTATTATTATCGGCATTCTTCTCGCAACCTTCCTGGGCAAGCAGCTAGATACCCTCGCCCTGGGCGAAAAAGCCGCAGGTCATATTGGTATTAATGTGCATCGGCTGCGCATTATTGCCATTGGTTGTGCCACCTTGCTCACCGCAGCGGCAGTGGCCTATGCGGGTCTCATTGGCTTTGTTGGTCTGATTATCCCGCACCTTCTGCGCAGCGTAACAGGCCCAAGTAACCGCATTCTGATTCCGGCCTCCGCCCTTGGTGGTGCCGTGCTCATCAGTATTGCCGATATTGTGGCCCGCACGATTATCCCATTCGCTGACCTGCCGATCGGTATCTTCACCGCCCTGGTCGGCGGCCCAACCTTCTTCATTCTCCTGCGCCGTATGCTGAGGAAAGGAAGCCACTAATGCAGATGCAGAATCACCATAACTCCCTTGCTACCACGGACAATAGCGGATTGGTTGGTCGCGGCATCACTGTTCGCATTGGCACCAAAACGCTGCTCGAGGATGTAGATATTGAGGCCCGCGCCGGGCGTGTGCTTGGTCTGATTGGCCCGAATGGTGCTGGTAAGTCCACCTTGCTCTCGGCGGTGTGCGGCGATGTGCCATTCACCGGTGAGATGCAGATTGCCGGCTTGGACCCTAAGACAAGTTCGGCCCGCGACTTGGCGCAGGCCAGGGCAGTGATGCTGCAGGACGTGTCCGTGTCCTTCTCTTTCTTGGTCTATGACATTGTCTCGATGGGTCGTCGCCCCTGGGCCAATACTCCTCGCGCAGATGAGGACGAGCGAATTATTGATGAGGCTATGAAGGCCACCGAGGTTACACACCTTGCGGACCGCGATATTCTCACTCTCTCCGGCGGTGAGCGCGCCCGCGTGGCCATGGCTAGGGTCTTTGCCCAGCAGACTCCTGTCGTGATGTTTGATGAGCCTACGGCGGCTTTGGATATTGGCCACCAGGAGCACGCTTTGGGTCTGATGCGGAGCCTTGCTGAGCAGGGTGCAGCCGTGATTATTGTGCTCCATGACCTGAATGCGGCCGCTGCCTATTGCGATGACATTCTGTGCGTCAAGAATGGCCGTGTTGCGAGCTTTGGGCCTGTTGAGCAGGTCTATACCAGTGAGAACCTCACAGAGATCTACGGTTGGCCTATCGACGTCCGCCGAGACGACCACGGTGGCATCCATGTTGTTCCACAAAGAGGCTCGACACAATTCCCTTTTAAATAAAATTTAATAAGAATGCTCAGTCTTGGGGTTTACCGCCCTGAGGCTGGGCATTTTTTGTGGATGACCTGGTGTAATCCATGGAGATGTGTGGATTTTTAGGTGTATGGATGGCTGTAATAAAGTTCAATTTTTGTTATTTTGCAGGTTGTTGTGGTGTCTTGTATTTGTCCAGGCTAATGGTATAATTTAGAACTAATTCCCCAGGAGGGCTTCAGAGTTCAAAAAATTTTTTGTCAGAAACCTTCGGGAAATTTGCTAACAAGGGATACTCAGTGTAATCTTGTTTTAAATTAAGTTTATTCTTATATTCTGATTAAGGAGAATGGATTATGGTGTTGGCTACTGCACGACGCATCGCCGTTGCCGGTGGTCTTAGCCTGGGCGTCCTTCTTGGTGCAGGAGTTGGTTCTGGTGCTATGGCACATGCTGATGACCCAACTTTTGAGTACTACGAAGATGGCGACCTCGTAATTTCCGAGGTCATTCATCCATATTCTTCTTGCGAGATTGATCCAACCGCAGAAGGCTGTGAGACTGAATCCCAAGCAGAAACCCCTGCCCAGACCACAACCCAGGTATCTTGGTTCACCAAGGTTTTGAATGTGCTGTTCGCACCATTCCGCTGGATTGCTAGCCTCTTTGGCTAAAAGGGCTTAAGAACTCGGAGTCACTACTGTGGCTCCGAGTTTTTTTATGGGCCGATCTGCTGCGCCTCCCGGTTGACCAGGCCATATAAAAAGCGATAGGCCCCGAAGGGCCTATCGCTGTGGAAGAAAACTATTTATGAGGAGGGTGCCTTAACGGCTTAGGAGAGTCAACTATACTGCGTTAAAACCACGCTCCAAATCAGCCAGGATATCGTCGATATTCTCAATGCCGACAGAGAGTCGGACAGTGGCCTCATTGATACCTGCGCGAGTCAGGCCAGCCTCATCGGACTGGGAGTGAGTGGTGGTGGCAGGGTGTACAACCAGGGAGCGTACGTCGCCAATATTGGCCAGGTTGGAGTGGAGCTTGAGGGCGTCGATAAAGGCCCAGGCTTCCTCGCGGCCACCCTTGATATCGAAGGAAATCACGCTGCCGGTGTACTTGAGGCCCAGCTTCTCCTTGGTTGCATACCAAGGGGAGGACGGTAGACCAGCATAGTTGACCTTGGTGACCTTAGGATGAGCATCAAGGAACTCAGCCACACGCTTGGCATTCTCATTATGGCGCTCAACGCGAAGGGAAAGGGTATCCAGGCCCTGTGCAAGCACCCACGCATTGAATGGGCTAGGAGCAGCGCCGGTATCGCGCAGCAGGCCCACACGAGCCTTCAAACCAAAGGCTGGGGCACCCAGGTCAACATACTTGAGACCATGATAAGCAGGGTCAGGGTTGACGAAATCTGGGAAGACAGGTTCGCCATTGCGCTCAACGGACCAGTCGAAGGTGCCGCCGTCGACAAGCACGCCACCAAGGCCAGAGCCATTGCCGGTATAGAACTTGGTAGTAGAGGCAACTACGACATCCGCGCCAAGCTCAAGTGGGCGGACCAGGGCAGCAGTGGCAATGGTGTTATCCACAATCAGTGGAACCTGGTTGCGATGAGCTACCTCAGACACGGCCGGAATATCGAGCACGTCAGCCTGTGGATTAGCAAAAGTCTCAGCATAAAACGCGACGGTATTATCCTTGACCGCTGCCTGCCAAGACTCAGGATCGTCTGGATTCTCAACGAAGGTGGTCTCAATGCCCAGGCGAGGCAAAGTCACCTGGAGCAGAGTCTCGGTGCCACCATAAAGGCGTGGGCTAGCCACAATGTGGGAACCAGCACGAGCAATATTAAGAATGGCTGCGGTCTCAGCGGCCTGGCCGGAGCCGAAAAGCACGGCGTGCACGCCACCCTCGAGAGATGCGAGACGGTCTTCAACAGCTGCCACGGTTGGGTTGGTGAGACGGGAATAAACAGGGCCTGCATCCTCCAGTGCGAAGCGCTGGCGTGCGTGCTCGGCGCTATCAAAGACGTAGGAAGAGGTCAGATAAATTGGCAGGTTGCGGGAGCTGGTTGCGCTATCCACAGGCTGGCCTGCGTGAATGGAGCGGGTTTCAAAGTTCCACTCGGAAGCATTGGAGTTGTCATACTTTGGCATTGTCTTGATCCTTTCAAGAGTTTTTATTGGTGAAGTTCGATGAACACAAGCATAATGAACCACTTGGTCTATTGCAAGTGGACTGCTTAGTTTTTAGAAATTTATCTCCATACGTGCAGGTTAAAGCGGATAAAAAATTTTTCGAGATTTAGGCTCGATGGCCCAATGTAGACACCTTGGTCTGAAAAAATTGCCGCATAATTACATGTTTTAACCACTGACGGAGAAGTGGCGATGTGGAAAATTTTTTGTAATTAACTTGTGGCCTGTGGATAAACTTGTGGATAAACGCAGGAGAAACGGCTTGCATGCGTGCGGGGCTGAATGTGCAGAGCAGAAGAAAAAGCGGTCTTACCTGCATGTTTGTAAACTGACCTGGGGATTTCGCTATATCCCCAGGTGGGGTGGGGTGCCTGTGGATAAACTCCTGGTCGCTGTGGAATAAGAGTGTGATTTTCGGGGGCCTGTAAAATTTTTGTAATTATTTTGATGCTTTTGTGCATTTGTGCAAACAGTATGGGCTGCGGGGATGTGAAATTCTGTGGATAAGTCGATTTGAGCCTTGGGTATGGTGACCTGGTAAAACTCCACTACCTGCATAAATAGTGCATTTACCCCAATAAAAAGTATTTCACAGTCGTAGTTTTGCCCTGTGGATAACTCATGCAAAAACCTCCTGGTCGGCAGTGTTTTCACGTAGTGAAGGGGAGTTAATTACAAAAATTGTGCTCTGTGGAGTTGGGGTAGGGGAGTGGTAGGGTGGCTTGTAATCTTCGGTCCATCGAAAAATTGTGAATGACATGGTTTAGCCTGTGGCACTACCAGCTAAAACTTATATCCCCAGTAAAATTCACAAGCTGTGTATAACCGTGTGAATATATATTTTGTAATTATCGAGGTCATTGCGTTTGTTTTGTGGAATTTGAAGGTGAGATCGGGAATCTATCCGTATAGGAGGGAGTTATAAGCCCAGTAACCGCTGTGTTTGTGCTGGTCAGCAGTCCCGGTGTGAAATATCCACCTTGTTATTCACAGCCTGTGGATAACTCTGTGGATAATGTGAAACTATCAGCCCAGTAAGAGTGGTTAGCATAGATGTTAATGGCGCTAATTCGCCTCACTGTGAATAAAAGAAAATCCCCATTGCGCCTGGTCAGATGGCGCAATAGGGAATTCTGTTGAAGTGTGCAGATTACTTGCCGTGGCGTACTGGCTTACGGTTATTGTAGACAGCGCGGGTGCCCACAATCACGATGAGGCCCACGATAATTACAATTCCTACGCGTTGCCAAAGGGGCATCGGCTTTGCCTTTTCAAGTGCCTTTACACAATCTTGAAGGCTCTTGCGCAATTCGAACTGTGTCTGGTTATACTGCGCTTCGCGCTGTTTGAACAGCTCCGTTTGGATATCGCCTAGGCGGGTGCCGTCGGCAAGTGCACCCTCAATTGCTGCGGCGGGATTATCACTAATCGCTGCAGCTGCCGCCTTTGCCTGGTCCTCCGTATATGCGGTCTGGAGGTTCGGGTTCAGGGCAGTGCCGGCCTGATCGACCAGGTTCGGATCCTCGGCCTCGATGAGCTCGGCCAAGCCTTCGGTGCCACCAGCTGCTTCAATGCGGGTCTGCAAGTCGCCTGCAATCTGGCTGGTGGGGTCATTTTGGTAGGCCAAGATGGCATCCTTAAGCCCTGGATCGACCGCATCAAGTTCATCCAGTCGCTGGGCGCGCGCATCACTTTGGAGAGTTGTCCAGAAGTTCGCGACAGCCGAATCCGCCTGGTTAGGGTCATAAATACACGTCATTGTCGTGATATTTGGGGTCACGGTATATGCCTGTGAGCACAGTGCGGCGCCACCGAAGGCGCATGCGGTGAGCAATCGGAGAACTCGGCTATTTTTCGAAAACTTAGGGGTCTGCACAGGGTTATTGTACCGTTTAGGTGCATAAATGCCCGTATGGCACGCTTCTGCAATTAATTGCTGGGTCTTGATTGCTACTGAGCTAATTTCACTGTGTTTATAGTCACATTCGCTCAGATTCGCGCAGGTAGGAAATCTGAAATTTTTGCACGGCTATGCAAGTTCGTGCAAGCCTTCTACAAGGCTTCGAACGGGTGTATTATTTGTTCTAATCCTCAGATTGGGTGCGAAAGTCGCTCCCTCTTATCCACCTACCATTCACGAAGGAGTGAAAAACATGCTTACGCAAAGCGCGGACTTGCGTAATTCTATGGTCAAAGTCGCGCAAAGTTATAATCAGCTACCTAATGCTGAAGAGTGTAATCAACTCGCTGACGACCGTCGATGCTCGGATCTGGCCTTCTGTGTCATTAACTTCCGCAAGTACAAGCATATGCCAAAACCTACCCTCTACAAGGCAATTGCGCATAATCGCGGAATCAGCTACCGTGAGGCCAAGCCTTTGGCCTTTGTTGGTTGGGTTTTGGCGGACACCCGTGTGTTCCGTATAGCTCTCGAACATAACGTGACTTCCAAAGAGATCTATTCTCTTTGGTGTCGCACCCAGGGATTGAAGAAACATTCTGATCGACTCCGCATTGTTCGCGGTGCAATTCGCCGTGCTGCCAGCGGCATGCGCTTCATGGAACGCCGCGCATTTGTCGAACGGCTTGTCGCCGAAAAGAAGCCGACTCCACCCCCACGGCCTAAGGCTAAGCCTCTCGACGTCGACAATCTCAACCTGGACGATATTGAACCACAGTTCCGCACCCAGGTTGTGAGCTACTACTCGCGTCTACGTGACCGGGAGTACGAGGTTAAGCGCAACTTCCAAGGAGCAGCGCCAACCGAGCTTACCTACTATGCGGATAAGCGAGGTCGCGTGCACATGCACGTCATCACCGATGGCATTGATGGTGTGTTCATGGATACCTTGATCGGCAAGTTTATCCGCCAAGGTGTGGGAAGCCCTAAGGATGACATCAAGCATCGACTGGGCCAGGCATTCATGGATATGATGCGGGATAAGGTCAAGATTAGACTTGACCTAGCTGTGGCAGGAACGCTCAATAGTTGGCTTGGTATTGACATGGCCCAGCGCATGTTTACCAGCGGATACGGAGTATTCAATCCTGCTGGAATCACTAAGCTGCTCCAACGGTATGGGCGCTATGCTGCCGAAGCACGTACAGCCATTGCCATTACGGATAACGAGGGCAAACGGCTCATTGATTATGCGGAGGGGCGCTTGGCCGCCCCGTGGATGCGCAGGATCCTTGGGCTGATGGCTGCTGGAGGGGAAGACCATAATGGTAATGTTCCACTGGCCTTCTGCCAGATTCACCACATGGTGCCATTCAGCCAGGGTGGGCCAACCAGCATTGCCAACAGTATTCTGTTGAGCCCAAGTGAGCACGCTCGCCGCTCTAATCCACAACTTTATGGCGATAATACGCGTGACTTGGAAACCCACCAGCCATATTTGGTTTATCCCGATGGCCGTAAGGAAGCGATGGTGAGCATGCGTCAGCGTCTGGGCATTCTGCACCAGATTCAAGCTGAACTCAGTAATGATGGGCTTAAGCATGCGGCTGAACTGCTCAAAGCAGGTGCAGCTCAGCGGGCAGGTACTGCAGAGGAAGCTCGAGTCTTCGAGCAAATGCGCCGTTATCTAGAAATGGCGGCGCAGATCATGAAAGATTCTGCGCCGCCAAATAATGGGGCTTCCATTGAAGGAGGTGCTGCCTAAGGCTAGTTACTCCTAGATGGAATCAATGATGTCATTGAAACGAGCGCTAGGACGCATAACGGCCGTCGTCTTAGCATCGTCGGGGTTGTAGTAGCCACCCAGGTCAACAGATGTGCCCTGGCAAGCAAGCAACTCTTGCTCAATGGCATCAGATTCTGCCTCAAGCTTGGCGGAGATTGGCTCGAAGGTGGCGGATAGCTCAGCATCTGTCACCTGGTCAGCCAATTCCTTTGCCCAGAACTTAGCCAGGAAGAAGTGAGAACCGCGGTTATCAATCTCGCCAGCCTTGCGGGATGGAGACTTTCCTTCGTTGAGGAGACGCTCGGTTGCCTTGTCCAGGGTGTCTGCCAGGACAATTGCCTTCTCGTTCTTGGTAGCTCGGAGAGACTCACCAAGGGCGAGGAACTCGCCGAGGGAATCCCAACGGAGGTGGTTTTCCTCAGTGAGCTGCTGAACGTGCTTTGGTGCGGAGCCGCCTGCACCGGTTTCGAAGAGGCCACCGCCAGCCATCAGTGGAACAACGGAGAGCATCTTCGCACTGGTGCCCAATTCGAGAATTGGGAAGAGGTCGGTGAGGTAATCGCGCAGCACGTTGCCGGTTACGGAGATGGTGTCCTCACCCTTGCGGATACGCTCAACAGAGAGCTTAGCTGCCTCAACAGGGGAGAGGATGCGGATGTCCAGACCCTCAGTGTCTTCCTCAGCCAGGTAGCGCTCAACCAGGGTGGTGATATTGCGGTCATGTGCACGCTCTGGGTCGAGCCAGAATACTGCTGGCATACCGGAGACGCGGGAACGCTCAACTGCAAGCTGTACCCAGTTGCGGATTGGGGCGTCCTTGGTCTGGCATGCACGCCAGATGTCACCCTTGTGCACTTCGTGCTCAATGAGTACATCACCTGCGGAATTGCGGACCTCAACGCGACCATCTTCGACAACGAAGGTCTTATCGTGGGAGCCGTACTCCTCAGCCTTCTGGGCCATGAGGCCAACATTTGGCACAGTGCCCATGGTTGCTGGGTCGAAAGCGCCATTGACCTTGCAGTCTTCGATAACAGCCTCATAGACACCGGCATAGGAGGAATCTGGAATAACTGCCAGAGTATCCTGCTCTTCACCAGCGGCATTCCACATGTGGCCACCGATACGAATCATGGCTGGCATGGATGCATCCACGATGACGTCGGATGGAACATGGAGGTTAGTGATGCCCTTATCGGAGTTCACCATGGCCAGGCCTGGGCCTTCAGCCAGTGCCTTATCAAAGAGCTCACGCCACTGGGCGCCCTCAGGGTTAGCATCGAGGGAAGCAAGAATTGCGCCGAAGCCGTCCTCAGCACGGAAATTATCGGTGAGGCCAGCTGCCTTGCCTGCTTCGAATGCGTCCTTGAGGAAGGTACGAACCACAATGCCGAAGATATATGGGTCAGACACCTTCATCATGGTTGCCTTGAGGTGTACGGAGAAGAGAACGCCCTTCGCCTTAGCCTCCTCGACCTGCTTGGACAGGAAGTCCACAAGCTTCTGGTACTCCATGACGGTGCCGTCAATGACCTCGCCCTTGAGTACTGGCAGGGAAGCCTTGAGTACAGTCTCCTTGCCGGCTGGGTCGACGTGGACGATGGAGAGGGTATCAGCCTCATCCATAATGACGGACTTCTCATTGTGGCGGAAGTCGCCTTCGGTCATGGTGCCAACACTGGTCTTAGAATCTGCGGTCCAAGCACCCATGCGGTGTGGGTGACCCTTGGCAAAATTCTTCACTGCCAGTGGCGCACGACGGTCGGAGTTACCCTCACGCAGAACAGGGTTCACTGCAGAGCCCTTGACCGCATCGTAGCGGGCACGAATGTCCTTTTCCTCATCGGTAGATGGGTTTTCTGGATAGTCTGGGATAGCAATGCCCTGGGACTGCAATTCCGCGATGGCTGCCTTGAGCTGTGGGACAGAGGCGGAAATATTTGGAAGCTTGATGATATTGGCCTCAGGGGTCTTGGCAAGTGCGCCAAGCTCGGCCAGTGCATCGGAGGTATTGGTGATATCAGGGAACTGAGCCAGAATACGGCCAGCTAGAGAGATATCGCGGGTTTCAACCTCAACGCCTGCGGTGCCAGCAAAAGCCTCAACAATAGGCTTAAGAGAGTAAGTGGCGAGGAGCGGGGCTTCATCGGTCCTGGTGTAAATAATCTTGGACAAATTGGTCTCCCTACGTAGCGGGTGGAAAATCGTTTCTGATTATGGAGTTATCTCCCAATAATTCTACAGTATTTTGTAGCTAAATCTAAATGGCAGTTCGTTTGTATTAGTCTTGGAGCGGATTGACAGGGGTCCTGTGTCAAGCGTTGCGTATTTGCATGAAAGTGCTCCCGTGTCGTTTCTGCTGTAAGAGCCCTATTTTCTACAGTACGGTAGTTACTTAAAATGTGGTTCCATGCCACTCGGCCCGAGTTTTCGTGGTCTCTCACACATCTTGGTTTAAGAGACATAAACTATTAGACTGTAGATTATTGAAAGCTAACCGTGAAGAATCTATAAAGAATCAAACTGAGGAGATTAATGCTTAACGTAGTGTCCGTTAATGTCAATGGCATCCGTGCTGCCGTCAAGGAGCGCAGTGAGGAAAACAAGGGCTTTTTCCAGTGGCTCAACCTTGAGGATCCACGTGCTGATGTCATCCTCATGCAGGAAGTCAGGGCAGGGGAGAAGGACACCCTCAAGGCCCTCGCACCTGCTCTTGATGCTGGTTGGCACTATGTTGGTGCAGAATCCTCCGCTAAGGGTCGTGCCGGCGTGGGCATTCTTTCCCGCTTCGAGCTCACCGACGTCACCATTGGTCTTCCTGATTTTGAAGAGGCCGGCCGCTATATTGAGGCCACTGTAAAGACCGAGTCCGGCAAGGATCTGCGCCTGGGCTCCCTCTACCTGCCAAGCGGCGATGCAGAGACCGATAAGCAGGACGAGAAGTATCACTTCCTTGATATCTTTGAGGAATACCTTGAGGCCAATGCTAATGCCCATGAATATATGGTCATCGGCGGCGACTGGAATATTTGCCACCGCGAGCAGGACATTAAGAACCACAAGACTAACCGCAATTCCTCGGGCTTCTTGGCTGATGAGCGCGCCTTTATGGACAAGGTATTTGGCTATGCCCCAGATGCTGCTACCCAGCTTCAGACCGCAGATGAAATTGCAGAGAAGTTTGCCATGGGCACCTTCTTTGGTGCCGTAGACTATAAGCCAAGCCAGCGTGCCCAGGACCGTGTTGCCGCAGTTAAGGCCGGCGAATGTGCAGAACACCTGTGGCACGATGTCGTGCGCGAGCTCGACCCTGAAGGCAGTCCATATACCTGGTGGTCCTACCGCGGCCAGGCCTTTAATAATGATGCTGGTTGGCGCATTGATTATCAGGCAGCCAATGAGAATTTGGCCAAGGAAGCTGTGGAATATAGCGTGGATAAGGCAGTTAGCCGTGATATGCGCTGGTCAGACCATGCACCGCTGCTAGTACGCTACAATATTTAATATGACTGAGGAAGCAAAGATGCCAGAAAAGAAGCAGCGAGTCGTCTCCGGCTTGCAGCCAACCAGCGATTCCTACCACTTGGGTAATTACCTGGGTGCGGTCCGCCAGTTTATTCGTCTGCAGGATGAGTACGATGCCTTCTACTTCATCCCCGATATGCACGCCATTACTGTTGACCAGGATCCTAAGGAACTGCGCAACCGCACCATTGCTGGTGTGGCCCAGCTTCTGGCCCTCGGTATTGACCCAGAAAAGTCCACCCTTTTTGTTCAGTCCCATGTGCCTGAGCATGCCGAGCTCGGCTGGGTTTTGACCTGTATGACTGGTTTCGGCGAGGCCTCTCGCATGACCCAGTTCAAGGATAAGTCCGCCAAGCAGGGTGCTGACCGTACTGGCGCAGGCCTTTTCGCATATCCAATGCTCATGGCCGCCGATATTCTTCTTTACCGCCCACAGCTGGTACCAGTTGGTGAGGATCAGCGCCAGCATATTGAGCTCACCCGTAACCTGGCGGAGCGCTTCAATAATCGCTTCAAGAAGACCTTCGTTGTCCCAGAGGGCTTTATCCCTGAGGGCGCTGCCCGCGTCATGGACCTGCAGGACCCAACCTCCAAGATGTCCAAGTCCGGCTCCAACCCTAAGGGCATTGTGAACCTCCTGGATGACCCAAAGGTCTCCGCTAAGCGCATTAAGAGCGCCGTCACGGATAATGACATGGAAATCCGCTATGACAAGGCCAATAAGCCTGGCGTTTCCAACCTTTTGTCCATCCAGTCTGCTTTGACCGGCAAGTCTATCGACGACCTCGTCGCAGGCTATGAAGGCCAAGGTTATGGCGCACTGAAGACCGATACGGCTGATGCCCTTGAGGCTTTTGTCACCCCACTTCGTGCCCGCTATGACGAGTTCATGGCAGACCGTGGTGAGATTGACCGTATCCTGCGTGAGGGCGCCGATCATGCTCGCTCTATCGCTTCTAAGACTCTCGCTGATGTTTATGACCGCATCGGCTTCTACCGTCTCAAGTAACGAGACTTAAGCGAAAGGAATACATGGCCGGCTCCCCAAAAAGTCGCATTGATGAACTCGGTATTGAGCGAGCGAGCGACGAGGAACCTGGATTCATTGACACCCACTTGCGTGGTCGAGCTAAGTGGCTCGACCACGTTTTGTTGATGCAGGATCGCTATACCCAGGTCGGTGGTAACCAGTTCAGTGCTGGTATTACTTACTATTCGATTCTGAGTGTTTTCCCGATCCTCATGTTGGTATTCGCGACCATTGGTTTTATCTTGGCCAGTCGCCCAGAGGCCGTGGATGATTTGAGTAATCTCATCCAGTCCTCTTTTACCGGCGATATTGGCGACCAGGTCAATTCCATTCTTGATACGGCGATTAGTCAGCGCGGTGCGGTGGCTGGTTTTGGTGCCGTGACCACCTTGTGGTGGGGCCTCGGATGGATTGATAATCTGCGCTATGCGGTGAGCAAGATGTGGCGCATGGATCCGACCGATGGCAATTTTGTGGTGACTAAGGTGCAGGACTTCATTGGTCTGGTTGCCTTGGTCTTCGCCTTGGTTTTAGGCTTTGTGGTCACCGCCTTGGGTACCACTTCCCATTTGGAGTCTTTCCTGCACTTCCTGCATTTGGATTCGATCGGCGGGGTTGGCCCGGCCGTTAAGATTATTTCTATCATCTTGTCTGTGGCGACAAGCTGGTGCATGTTCTTCGGCCTTATGCGCTTCCTGCCTCGTGGTTTTGAGGGTGATATTCCTAATCGCTCTATCCGCCATGCCGCGGTGATTGCAGCTATTGCTTTTGAGGTCTTTAAGCAGTTCGCTAGCCTCTTCTTTGCTAATGCGGTGAAGAATCCAGCCGGCGCCACCTTCGGCCCTATCATCGGTATGATGATGCTGCTCTATTTTGTGTGGCGTATTTTGCTCTATGCCTCCTGCTGGGCTGCAACTACGGAGGAGTCGCTCCAAAATGTGGCGGTTCCTGTTCCCGCCCCTGCGGTGATTTATGTGCGTAGCAGCCGCGCCCACCGTGGCCGTGGTTCCTATTCGCGCTATAACCGCACCGCCTGGGCCTTGGGCGGTGTAGCCTTGGGTGCGATTATTGGTGCTTTTAGAAATTTGTGGAAATAAGGAGTTCCGTTGAATCTTGAAGAATTGCGTGCGCTGCCAAAGGTAGCGCTCGGCGTGCAGATTGGTGAGTCTATCGACGCCTCCGATCTAAAGCGCCAGCTCAACCTGCTAGCCGAGCAGAACGTCGCCTATGCAGAGTGCGAGATTACCCTGGATCAGTATGAGCTTGTGAGCTCTATTGCCGATGAGAGCCCAGTGCGCATTGGTCTGATTCTTAAGGTCAAGGATGATGTGGATCTCCAGGAGTACTTGGAGGGCCTGGCCGCTAAGCGCTTCCCACTTATCCTGGGCGTTCAGATTCGTGGTAAGAATGCCGACAATCAGGCGCCGGTTCTCCGCACACATCTGATTACCTTCGCCATTGATGATATTCCTTCCTTCTTGGCCGTGCTCCATGGCGCCCACCGCATTGTGGACGCCAATGACATGTGTGATGATTTCATCTTTAGTGAAGAAGAGAATGACCTGGTGCCTGGCCCTGCCAGCGCTTTTGCCCGTGACCGTGGCCTCCCACTGGCCTACCGTATTAGCAAGGACTATAGCGAAGAGTCCCCAATGGCTCTATTGCAGTCTATGGGCTTCAAGGCCTTCATGTACTCCAATGACCCAACCGGCTCCCTTTCGGCCATTGTAGACGAGCATGGCTTCGATCTAGAGGATGTTGTGGCCTTTAACCGCAGCATGGTTGAGGCCTGCTGGCTTCCACTGCCGGAGCGCGAGCAGCTGCTCCAGGTGGTCTCTCAGCCACTAGCAAGCCTCGCCGATCCGCAGGAACTAGGGGATGAGCAGCCACAACTTGATCCACAGTATGAGCTCTCCCAAGATGATTTGGATAATATCGACCCTGAGCTTTTCACCATGCTGGGCATTGACCCATCACAGATTAAGCTCACCGACGAGAAATAACTTCACCTAAGGCCTAAGATAGGCATAAGAAAAGGTCCGGGATAATTCCCGGACCTTTGGTGTATGTGGAGTTGTGATTGCTAGAACTGGTTTTTAGAACCTTTTAGAACCTTTTAGAACTTAGAGAAACGACCAGTGAGGTTCTTCTCCAGCTCAAGCCAACCATTCTGCTCTTCGGTATATGGTGGCTCTGGAATATAGCCGGTAGGCTTACCCATCACGTAGGAGAGGAACTCCTGCAGGCGTGGGTTGGCAACCACAACGGAGTTGACGCCGTCATCGCCAGCCCAGTCGGCGGCGTCGGCAAGCAACTCATAGGCATTGCGCAGCTGGGCAGCATTGACCTTCTCCGGACCCTGGGCAATCGCATCAGAGAGACCGGTGAAGTCATATACATTGTCCGGGTGCACAGGGATCTCCAGGGAACCATCATTGGCCTTAGCCATAATGTTCTCCCAGGTGGATGCCTTAACCAAATCGTGGTTTTCGTGCTCAATCAACCAACGAGCAATATTCTTGCGGCTTGGGAAGGTGACAATTTCACCGAAACGACCGAGGAATACTGGCTGGCCACCAAGGTAGGTGCGCAGAGTGTAGAGAGTCTTGCCCTGCAGCTTGATACGAATTGGGTCAATACCTGCCTCGCCCCATACAGAAACATCATATGGGTCCACAGCCTCAGCTGCAGCCTGACGCTCCTCTTCAGCCTTCTTAGCGGCGGCCTCAGCCTCTTCAATTGCAACCTGTGCGGCAGCCACAGCAGCCTCATCAACCTCCGGCTGGAAGACAATCTCATCGAGACCATCAACAATGCCATCCCAACGCTCAAGGATGGTACGGCCAACACTGGTCCACTCTTCCTTGCCGTACTCGGTCTGGTAGTGGTCCGAACCACGGTCCACATTGCGCAGAACAGAGTAGGAGGAGAAGAAGGACTGAATGCTAATCAGGGAGAGCACGTCCGCAATAGAACGAGAAATTGCAAAGGCGCGGGATACCGCGGATACATTCTCGTGGGATGCGCGACCAGCCAAGAAAGCAGGAACGCCAATAATGTCATAGTGGTCGCGTTCCGCTGGCAGTGCGCGGTCAGTCTTGGAGGCGGCGAAGGCACCCCATCGTGGATGGGAAGTCAGGTCGTGTGGCGCACCGGAATCAAGGAAAGCAAGCAGCTTCGCACGGGAGTCGAAGAAATAAATATGCTCGTCCTTACCCAGGAAAGCCTGCCACTGCTCACCATGCTCTTTCCAGCTAGGTGCCCATAAAGTGTAGTAATCTGCATTGGTCAAAGAAATCTTGACCGGAAGAATTGCCTTTTGTGCCATAACTCGTGATTATACGGTATCTGTAGGATAGAAGCTATGAACGTTACAGTCGTATCCCATCCATTGGCGGCTTCACGCTTGACAATTATGCGTGACGCCCGTTCCGATAATGCTGCATTCCGTGAGGCTCTCCGCGATTTGGGCATGATGCTCATCTATGAGGCTGCCCGCGGCCAGGAAATTGAAACTTTCCCAGTCAAGACCCCTGTTGCTGTGGCTGAAGGTACCCGCCTCAAGCGCCCGCCAATCATTGTCCCTATCATTCGTGCAGGTCTTGGCATGATTGATTCCGCTTTGTCTATGATTCCGGATGCCCAGGTTGGCTTCATTGGCCTGGCCCGCGATGAGAAGACCCATGAGCCAGTGCCATATTTGGAGGCCCTGCCTGAGGATCTTTCTCACGAGTCCGTTTTCCTGGTTGACCCAATGTTGGCCACCGGTGGCTCTTTGCTTCACGCAATTAAGCTGCTTGTTGACCGTGGCTGCATTGACATCACCTGCGTGTGCATGGTGTCGAGCCAGCAGGGTGTGGATGCGCTCTCGAACTCTGGGTTCCCAGTGCGTCTCGTGACCGCAACCATTGACCCTGAAATGAACGACGATGCCTATATCGTCCCTGGTCTCGGTGATGCTGGTGACCGTCTGTACGGTCCTCGCAATATCGAACTTTAACCTGCGGGTTTAGAGGCTCTGGACCAGGTCCTCAACATCCGCACATACAGCATCAAGGAGGGTTGCTACGGTAGCCCGACTTGATGCTTTTTCACTAGCTGGGGCACTAACCTCAACATAAATCTTGGTCTTATTTTCTGTGCCGGAGGCGCGGGTTACTACACGCACCGAATAGCCATTATCTGCCGTGCCAACAAATACGGCCCCATCGAAGCTATTCGACGTCTCCGCAGCTAGATTCGGGTCTTGTGTCAAAATGACCCCGCCTGCGTGAATCTCCGGGCGCAGACCCAAGCTCTCCACCAATTGGCGGGGATCAGTGGTGCGTTGAGACACCTGACGTCCCATATGCACACCATATTGGCGGTAGAGTGCACGAAGCTCATCCTCCAGGGTAAGCCCCTGGGCCTTCAATTCGGCCGCCCATGCGCAGGCAATGAGGGCGGTGGCAATGCCGTCCTTATCCCCAACAATCCATGGGGCAGGGGCGGTACCAATGGCCTCCTCATAGGCGAACTGTAATGTATCCGAGGTACGCATGAGGTTCTTAAAACCAGTCACGGATTCTTTATAATTCCACCCACGGTCATCAGCGATTTCCCGCAACAAGCGGGAGGACACAAAGGTGGTTGCCACATCTGAACCCGGCTCAGTCACCAGGCGGGTAGCCAAAAGTGGGCCCAATTCATCGCCCCGAAGCATCCGATGCTGCCTATTACCAGTACGAATGCCGATCGCACACCTATCCGCATCCGGATCCAGGGCAATAATCATATCCGCATCATATTCCCGCGCCAAGGCCAGAACCTCATCAGTCGCGCCGGGCTCCTCCGGGTTAGGGAAGGGGATGGTGGGGAAGGTTGGGTCTGGATGTTCTTGGGATGGTACCGCCCAACTCAGCGCGAAGCCCGCGTTTTGCAGGGCATTGTGCAAAGTACGTGCCCCCACACCGTGCATGGCGGTATACACAATCTTGAGTGCTGCGCGCTCATTATTGACGCGCAACCTGTCATTCTCACTGGGCTCAACCAGGGCAATAATATCGTCCACATAGCGGCGGGCGGTTTCGGTGGATGGGCGGACATGGACGCGTGGGACAGCATGGATGTCGTCGATAAGCGCCATCAAGGTTTCTATTTCATTGGCGCTTTGGGTATCAATCTGCAGGCCATTATCCAGGTAGATTTTGTATCCATTATCGGCGGCGGGATTGTGGCTGGCGGTGATTTGGATGCCGGCATCGTATTTGTCTTTGCGGACGAGCCAGGGCACGATGGGCGTGGGGGTTGGGTAGGGCAGAAGTGTAACTTCATAGCCTGCACCTGCGAAAACTTCGGATGCGCATGTGGCAAAGACGTGCGAGCCGTAGCGGGCGTCGAAGCCAACGACGACGCGCATTGTGCCATTGTGGCGCAGGTGGCTGGCGCCAATGCGGCTGAGGGAGGAGAAGTGGTCGTCCACGGGGTCCATGGGGTCTTCGTGGGCGTGCTGGGCTGCTTGGCGGGCGGCGAGCCAGGCGGCAACGGCGGCCGTGGTGCGTGTCACCTGGGCAACGTTCATTTGGTCGCGTCCCGGGCCGACCGGTGCGCGGAGACCTGCAGTACCAAACCGTAGCGACATGTGGATGTCCTTCCCTTGGGGTCAGCGTATAGATTCCATCTTATCCAATGGATTTGCTGTACTTAAATATGATCAAAAATTCTGTCGCTATGATCGCGCATGTTTGTGCTTCTTCCTGGTAGCGACCTATCTGCTGCAGATCGGCCTCATCAATGAGCTTTGGGTGAGTGCTCTCCTTGCGTCATTTGCGTAGGTGATGGGAATAGGCTGGGGGCAACATGGGGGTAGCATGGGGGGTAAAACGGGGGTAAACAAAGGTATTAGTGGTGCTTATAACGGGGCTTCGGGTTCGCTAATAACCATCGAATGAACTATAATCACAGGTAGTGACCGCAATCGATACTGGAGGAAGCGTGACTAAGCGGATTATTATCATCGGTGGTGGCCCTGCCGGCTATGAAGCAGCCCTGGCAGGAGCTAAATATGGCGCAGAGATCACTCTCATTGAGGACCAAGGTTTGGGCGGTTCCGCAGTTCTCTACGACTGTGTTCCATCCAAGTCTTTTATTGCAGCAACAGGTATCCGTACTGACCTCCGCCAGGCGGATGCCATGGGCTTTAATGAGGGCGGTGATTCAACAACTATCAAGCTCAAGTTGGCTGCGGTTAATGATCGCGTTCATTCTTTGGCCCTTGCCCAGTCGAGTGATGTGCGCGCCAAGGTGGAGCGTGCCGGCGTCAAGGTCATTCGTGGCCGCGCCTATTTTGAAGAGCATGTTTCCGTACAGCCCACCCATTTTGTGCGCATTGTGCATGAGGGCGGCAGTGAGGATGTTATGGAGTGCGACCTGGTGCTTATTGCCACCGGCGCGAGCCCACGTGTCCTGCCTGGTGCGGTTCCTGATGGGGAGCGCATTCTCAACTGGCGTCAGGTTTATGATCTCCAGGAGTTGCCTGAGCATTTGATTGTTGTTGGTTCCGGCGTGACCGGTGCCGAGTTTGTTTCCGCCTTTGCTGAACTTGGGGTCAAGGTGACCATGGTTGCTTCACGTGACCGCATTTTGCCTCACGACGACGCCGACGCAGCCGATGTTCTTGAGACGGTTCTGTCTGGACGTGGCGTTCACCTGGAGAAAGATGCACGTGTTGAGAGCGTCAAGCGCACCACCTATGAGCACAATGGCCAAGAGGTTGAGGGTGTGGTTGTCCGCACTGCCGATGGCCGCGAAATCTACGGCTCCCATGCCCTCATGACTGTCGGTTCGATTCCTAATACCGCTGACCTGGGCTTGGACAAGATTGGTGTGGAGGTCACACGCTCCGGCCATATCAAGGTTGACCGTGTATCCCGCACCTCTGTTTCTGGCATTTATGCGGCCGGTGACTGCACGGATCTCTTCCCATTGGCTTCGGTGGCCGCCATGCAGGGCCGTATTGCTATGTATCACGCTTTGGGTGAGGGCGTCTCGCCGATCCGCCTCAAGACGGTCGCTACCGCTGTGTTTACGCGACCAGAGATTGCGGCGGTGGGTGTGACCCATGCCCAGGTGGAGAGTGGCGAGATTTCTGCCCGCGTGGTGGTCTTGCCTTTGGCTACGAACCCTCGCGCCAAGATGCGCTCCCTGCGTCATGGTTTTGTTAAGCTCTTCTGCCGCAAGAATTCGGGCCAGGTCATTGGTGGCGTTGTGGTTGCCCCAACTGCTTCCGAGTTAATCCTGCCTATTGCGGTGGCGGTGAATAATCGCTTGACTGTGGGGGACTTGGCCTCGACTTTCGCGGTCTATCCTTCGCTTTCGGGTTCCATTACGGAGGCTGCGCGCCAGCTGGTGCAGCATGATGACTTGGGCTAGTCACTCGCATTCATAATTTAGCCCATGTGCAGGGGCATTCAGATGCCCCTGCTTTTAGTATCTATTGTTTTGATTTCGGAGGCGGTATCTATGCCTTTCAAGAAGATTCTTGTTGCCAACCGTGGCGAGATTGCAGTGCGTGCGTACCGTGCCGCTTTCGAGCTGGGTTCTGAAACTGTTGCGGTCTATCCGGTGGAGGACCGCAATTCCTTCCACAGGAGCCATGCCAGTGAGGCCTGGCAGATTGGCCGGGAGGATTCCCCTGTTAAGGCCTATCTCAATATTGATGAGATGATTCGTGCCGCCAAGCAGTCCCATGCGGATGCTATCTATCCTGGCTATGGCTTCCTCTCGGAGAATGCCCAGTTTGCTAAGGAGTGTGCGGAGAACGGAATTACCTTCATCGGCCCACGACCTGAGGTTTTGGAACTTACGGGTGATAAGGCCCGTGCTATTTCTGCCGCACGCGAGGCTGGCCTTCCGGTCCTGGAGGAAACCCCAGCCACCGATAATATTGATGATTTGGTGGAGTCTGTTAAGGACTTTGGATACCCGCTTTTTGTTAAGGCTGTTGCCGGTGGTGGCGGCCGCGGTATGCGCTTTGTCCCTAGTGAAGGGGAGTTGCGCCACTTGGCTGCCGAGGCCAGCCGCGAAGCCCTCTCTGCTTTCGGTGATGCCCGCGTCTATATTGAGCGCGCCGTTATTAATCCTCAGCATATTGAGGTGCAGATTCTTGCCGATAGTTATGGCAATGTGGTGCACCTCTATGAGCGTGACTGTTCCGTGCAGCGCCGCCACCAGAAGGTAGTCGAAATTGCACCGGCCCAGCATCTACCTGCAGATTTGCGCGATGAGATGTGTGCGGCTGCGGTTCGTTTTGCCGAGCATATTGGCTATACCGGTGCCGGTACTGTGGAGTTCTTGGTCGATGAGGCTAATAATTGGGTCTTTATTGAGATGAACCCTCGTATCCAGGTGGAGCACACGGTGACTGAAGAAGTCACCCAGGTGGATCTGGTCAAGGCCCAGATGGAGATTGCTGCAGGTAAGAGCCTGCAGGATCTTGGTTTGACCCAGGAGAATATTCGCGTGCAGGGTGCCGCCCTGCAGTGCCGCATTACCACTGAGGATCCGGCCAATGGCTTCCGCCCCGATACCGGCACAATCACCTCCTATAGGAGTCCGGGTGGCGCCGGCGTTCGTCTTGATGGTGCCATTCAGCTGGGCGGAGAGATTACTGCCCACTTTGATTCCATGTTGGTGAAGCTCACTTGTCGTGGTCAGGATTTTGATACTGCTGTGGTGCGTGCCCAGCGTGCCTTGGCGGAGTTCCATGTTTCGGGCGTGGCCACCAATATTGGCTTCTTGCGCGCACTGTTGCGTGAGCCTGATTTCTTGGGCACCCGTATTTCCACCAATTTCATTGCGGAGCATCCGTGGTTGATGGTTGCCCCACCGGCCGATGATGAGACCAGCCGCATTTTGGATTATTTGGCGGATATTACGGTTAACCGCCCGCATGGTTTGCCGCCGGAGGAGTCCATTCTTGCCAGTGAGAAACTGCCTTCTTTGCCTCTTGGCCAGCCACCACGCGGATCTCGTGACCTTTTGCGCGACCTTGGTCCAAAGAAATTTGCGGAGCGTCTTCGTAATCAAGATGCCCTTGCGGTGACCGATACGACGTTCCGTGATGCGCACCAGAGTCTGCTTGCCACCCGTATCCGTAGCTCCGCGCTTGTCGACGCCGCCCGTTACACCTCCTACCTCACCCCAGAGTTGCTCTCGGTTGAGGCGTGGGGTGGTGCCACCTATGATGTGGCCTTGCGCTTCCTCCATGAGGATCCGTGGCAGCGTCTGGATGAGCTGCGCTCCGCCATGCCAAATATTAATTTGCAGATGCTGCTTCGTGGCCGTAATGCGGTGGGCTATACGCCATACCCAGATAAGGTCTGTGCACAGTTTGTGCAGGAGGCCACCGAGTCCGGCATTGATATTTTCCGTATCTTCGATGCTTTGAATGATGTTTCCCAGATGCGCCCAGCTATTGAGGCTGTTTTGGAGACTGGCACTGCTGTTGCTGAGGTGGCCATGGCCTATAGTGGCAACCTGGCCGATCCGAATGAGAAGCTCTATACGCTGGACTATTATCTCAAGCTCGCTGAGGAGATTGTGAATAGTGGCGCCCATATTCTTGCCATTAAGGATATGGCTGGTTTGCTCCGCCCGGCCGCTGCCACAAAGCTGGTAACAGCTTTGCGCCAGAACTTTGATTTGCCGGTTCATGTGCACACCCACGATACTGCTGGCGGCCAGTTGGCCACCTACTTGGCTGCGGCCAATGCGGGTGCGGATGCGATTGATGGTGCCAGCGCACCGCTGTCGGGTTCGACCTCGCAGCCTAGCCTTTCGGCCATTGTGGCAGCCTTCGATGATACCTACAGGTCAACGGGCATTAGTTTGGAGAATGTCTGTGCCATGGAGCCTTATTGGGAGGCGGTGCGCAGCAACTATAAGCCTTTCGAGGCCGGCGTTCCTGGCCCTACTGGCCGTGTCTACCACCATGAAATTCCTGGTGGTCAGCTCTCCAATCTGCGCGCCCAAGCCCAGGCTTTGGGTTTGGCTGATCGTTTTGAAACCATCGAGAATTATTATGCTGCGGTGAATGAGATGTTGGGTCGCCCAACCAAGGTGACCCCTTCCTCCAAGGTAGTTGGCGACCTGGCCCTCTACCTGGTTGGTGCCAATGTGGATCCGCAGGACTTTGTCCGTGACCCGCAGAAATACGACATTCCTGATTCGGTTATTGCCTTCCTCAATGGCGAATTAGGTACCCCTCCTGGTGGTTGGCCAGAGCCTCTGCGCACCCGCATCCTTGAGGGCCGCACCGATCCTCCACGCCCACCTTTGGAGGTTCCTGCGGAAGAGGAGGAGCAGCTGCGCTCCCGCGACCGTAGTGTGCGCCGCCATGCGATCAATAAGCTCATGTTTGATAAGCCAACGGCCGAGTTTGTTGAGCACCGCCGCCGCTATGGCAATACCAGCATCCTGGAAGACCGTGAGTTCTTCTATGGCCTGGTAGAGGGTGTAGAGAAGCAGATCAACCTTTCTGATGCCACCCAGATGACTGTCCGTTTGGATGCTATCTCCGAGCCTGATGATAAGGGCATGCGTGCGGTAGTATTTAATGTGAATGGACAGATTAGGCCACTGCGTGTCCGCGATAATAAGGTCGAATCCACCACCCAGGCCGCTGAGAAGGCTAACCCAGCCAACCCAGGCCATGTTGCCGCACCATTTGCGGGTGTCGTCACTGTCACCGCCCTGGAAGGCGATAAGGTGGAAGCAGGCGCACCTGTGGCGGTGATTGAGGCCATGAAGATGGAAGCTACGATTACCGCTCCAGTCACAGGCACCGTTTCGCGCATTGTGCTTAATCAAACAGCCAAGGTCGAAGGTGGCGACTTGCTCCTCGTCATTGCGCTGGAGAGTTAAGATTGGAAGGAATCATTATGAAGAAGCTCAAGGCTTGCTTTATCGCTGGTGCAGCGGCCCTCGGTATGGGTCTTGCCGCTCCGCAGGCCCACGCAGCAGTGGAAGTAACTAATGCCCAGTACCAGGGTGTTATTGACACCATTAATGCTGTGGACTGCCAGGCAGTACTCAAGACCCAGCGTGATTATGGTGCATATAGCATCAGCCAGGTTCGTGCAGTAGCTATTGCACAGGCTGCCGGCTATCAGGGTCGTATTCTCACCAGCCGTGAGATTGGCATGATTGATGGTCTCATCAATGCAGCCCGCGTACGCGTACTTGCCTGCGGTGGTGTTGTAAACCCTTAGGGTAGAGGCCCCACACGCACACACTAGCTGTGGCACACAAAAGAAGCGCGGTTCCTTTCGGAGCCGCGCTTTTTGGTTTATGGCTATTATCCAAAGACCTCAATCCACCGGGACAAGGTCTCAGAAGCCGCTGAGACCGCGTCTAGCGGGGTCTTATCCCGCAAGAGGCCATCTGTATTAGGAAGCACCCTGTGCGGGTCGCCACTCGGATATACGACTAATTCTTTGGTCTTTGGGTCGTAGAGAGCCAAAGCAACCAAGTCCACCGAGGTCTGCTCACAGACCGCCCAAGAATAGAGCGTGTCAGAAAGCCACAGCTCACGGGCCTGTTGGGGCAATTCCGCGGGGATTGTAGCATCAATCAGGGAGAGAGCATGGGTGTCGTCGATACGCTCATCACAATGAAGAGGGCGGACGTAAAAACGCCCGCCGTTAATCTCTACTGGTTCCACTGGGGAAGTCCTATGCCTCATCCTTGATGTCAAGCATGGCCTGACCCTTGGTCACACCATCACCAGGGGAGACAGAAAGACCCGCAATAACGCCGGCCTTATGGGCCTTCACTGGGTTTTCCATCTTCATGGCCTCAAGAACAATGACGGTATCGCCCTCAGCAACGGTGGCGCCTTCCTCAACATTGACCTTGATAACCGTGCCCTGCATAGGGGCCGCAACTGTATCACCGGACACAGCCTTGGCAGCACCGCTACCGCGACGCTTACGTGGCTTCTTCTTAGGGCTGGTGCCACCGAAGGAGAAATCACCTGGGAGGCGAACCTCTACGCGGCGGCCATCAATTTCCACAACCACAGTCTGGGTTGGGACAGCGTACTCATCGGAGTCCACCTCAGAACCATCGGTATATGGTGGCAGTGGGTTATCCCACTCTTCCTCAATCCACTTGGTGTAGACCTGGAAGCCATTCTCATCACCAACAAAAGCAGGATTTTCCACAATGTGGCGGTGGAATGGAAGGGCAGTAGGCATACCCTCAACAATGTATTCGCCCAGCGCACGGCGTGCTCGCTGCAGAGCCTGGTTGCGATCCTCGCCCCACACAATGAGCTTTGCCAGCATGGAGTCGAACTGGCCACCAATAACGGAGCCCTCACGCACACCAGCATCCATACGCACACCTGGGCCGGATGGCTCAACATAGCGGGTAATGGTGCCAGGGGCAGGCATGAAGTTGGAGCCTGGGTCCTCACCGTTAATACGGAATTCGAAGGCGTGGCCGAATGGCTTAGGGTCTTCCTTGAGCTCAAGCTCACGGCCCTCAGCAATACGGAACTGCTCACGCACCAGGTCAATGCCGGTGGTGGCCTCAGTAACTGGGTGCTCCACCTGCAGACGGGTATTAACCTCAAGGAAGGAAATCAGGCCGTCAGAACCAACCAGGTACTCCACGGTGCCGGCGCCATAGTAGCCAGCCTCACGGCAGATGGCCTTGGCGGACTCGTGGAGGCGGGTGTTCTGCTCATCGGTGAGGAATGGGGCAGGGGATTCCTCAACCAGCTTCTGGAATCGGCGCTGCAGGGAGCAGTCACGGGTACCAACAACAATGACATTGCCATGCTGGTCGGCCAGAACCTGGCACTCCACGTGGCGGGCCTTGTCCAGGTAGCGCTCCACAAAGCACTCGCCGCGACCGAAGGCGGCCACAGCCTCACGGGTTGCGGACTCGTAGAGGTCCTCGACCTCATCCATCTCATAGGCAACCTTCATACCACGGCCACCGCCACCGAATGCAGCCTTAATGGCGATTGGAAGGCCATGCTCCTCGGCGAATGCCTTCACCTCAGCAGCATCCTTCACTGGCTCCTTGGTACCAGGGGCCATTGGGGCCTCAGCCTTGAGGGCGATGGAACGGGCAGTCACCTTATCGCCCAGGTCACGAATGGCCTGTGGGCTTGGGCCGATCCAGATAATGCCAGCGTCAATCACTGCCTGTGCAAAGTCGGCATTCTCAGAGAGGAAGCCATAACCTGGGTGGATGGCATCCGCGCCGGACTTCTTTGCTGCATCAAGAATCTTCTCAATGACCAGGTAGGACTCGGCGGAGTTCTTACCGCCGAGGGCGAAGGCCTCATCGGCCATTGCGACGAAAGGTGCATCGGCATCCGGCTCAGCGTAGACCGCTACCGAGGAGATACCTGCATCGCGGGCCGCACGAATAACGCGCACGGCAATTTCGCCGCGGTTGGCGACCAGGACCTTGGTGATCTCTTTGATCGTGGAACTCAAAATTCCTCCAGAATCTTTTTTCTTAATCGGCTGTCTTCGGGTCAGATTCGCGGACGATCTGGGTGCGGATCATATTGCCCCATTCGAGCCAGGAACCGTCATAGTTGAGGACTTCCTCATATCCGAGGAGATATTTTAACACGAACCAGGCCAAAGCACTGCGATTTCCCAGGTTACAGTAGGTGATTGTTTTGTTTTTAGGAGAAAAATTTGTGAATAGTTTTTTCAATTCTGTGGAGGTTTTGAAGCTACCATTCGCAAAGATAAATTCATCCCACGGAATATTCTTCGCCCCCGGAATGTGGCCGGCGCGGGCGGTGCGCATATCCATATCCTCTTCGGTGAATTCATGGGTGCCGTTATAAAAACTTTCCGGGCGCACATCAAGAAGAATTGGGCAGTCGCGCACATCCTCATGGAAGGCGCGCATTCCGTCCACTTGGGTCTCCGGAACAGGGTATTCGCTTGGGATAGGTTCGGTCACAGAGAAGGAGGTTTCGCGCTCGCTACTCATCCAGCCTTCACGGCCACCATTGAGCAGACGCACATCCTTGTGCCCGTACATATCAAAAATCCACAGGGCATAGGCCGCCCAACTATTGAAACCATCGCCATAAATAATGACGGTGTCATCAGGGCGAATACCCTTTGCGCTCATGAGTTTTGCAAAATCCTCGGCGCTCACCACATCGCGTATCGACGCATCGCTCAAGTCCGACTTCCAATCAATACGCATTGCACTTGGAATGTGGCCAATATTATAGAGCAGTGGATTTTCGTCGACTTCCACAACCTTAATATTGGGTCGACCAATGCGGGCGGAGAGCCACTGGCCCGTCACAATGCGCTCAGGGTGGCTATAACCAGCGAGTACCGGGTTGGTATCAATATCCTCGATAGTCATGGGATACGACTCCTTTTGATAAATAACTTTACTTCAATAGTTTAGTAGTAGTGGGTCGGTTTTGCTTCCTCATTTAGCTGAGTGTTCAGCTGAGCTTTCAGCTCAGTTGGCCCGCACGGGTTGCGTGGGCCGTGTAATAGTCCAAACCATCATCCAAGGCGATGGAGCGAATCTGGCGGGTGGAACCAGTCGTATTCTCATATTCCATAACCCATACGAGTTTATTGGCCGGGTAGGCGTTAAAAACCGCATAGGAGGCGCACTGGCCGGTAGCCAAAACCACAGAAGGGTTTTCGGCATCGGTCGAGCTCATGGAGCAGAAAGTGTAGATCGGCTGCCCATAGGTGGCCTGTGCATCAGCATAGGTGGAGGTGTAGTTAATATTTTCCGGAGTGTTCTTGATTGCAATTCGGTGCAGCACCCCATCCCCATCAAAATAGTAGGTGGCATCCTGGTAGGTGGCGGCCTGACGGATCCAACCATCCTCCTGGGTCACATTGGTGCCCTCAACAGGGAAGTCCGGAATTTGGGTGCGAATCTCAGAAATACTTTGGCCAATGCGAATGCCATTGACCATGAGAGTATCGCCCACACGAATAATCACAGCATCGGTGGGAACAGGGGCGTGGGAGGAGGCATCAGAGGAACCACCATTACCACGGAAGCTAGAAGTTCCCAGGTCAAAGCCTAAGACATTCAAAATGATCACCAGGAACAGGCCGAGGATCGCTACGGTGGCAGTCCCTATCTGCTCTGGCAATAAATCCATAGAAGCAATCCTACCAAAGCTTGTTGACATTGCTGCCAAAACTATAGAGCGCCTGGCGGATGACAGGGAGGCTCAAACCCAAAATGGCCGTATAGTCACCATCAATATGGTCAATGAACCAGCCACCCTTAGCTTCCAGGGTAAATGCGCCGGCACATCCCAGGGCCTCCTCACTATAGGCATAGGCCTTTATATCCTCCTCGGATATATTGGCGAAAGTAATAGTGGAGGTGGTGTATTCCTTCCACATATGCCCGGCACCGCTGATAAAACAGTGCCCTGTGAGAAGTTGGGCCTTGCGGCCTCGCTGGTAGCGCCAGCGCTCAATCATGGTCTCTGGGTCATAGGGCTTGCCTTGCAGGTGGCCGTCGATAAGCAACATAGAATCGGCTGCGACAACCAAGTCGAATTCCCCAAATTCGTAATTCTCTTGCACATGAGCAAGACCTTTCTGGGCCTTGGCCTCAGCAACCTCAAGGAGAGCCAAACCCGGCTGCAAAACCTGCCCATCCTCCTGCGGCTGCGCAGACAGAATTGCTTCTTCATCCACTTGAGCTGGGACAATGACGGGCGTGGTGCCCGCCGCCTCCAGGATTGCTTTACGGGAAGGGGAGGAAGAAGCAAGAAAAATCATAGAACTACTAACAGCGCGAATAGAGAATAGGGCAAAATCTAGGCGGGGTTTAATAGAAGGAGACATTCCTAAAGCTCGTTGGGCTAAAGGATTCAGAAGCATCGCCCCACAGGTTACGGTGGGTCTTGCGCTCCTTGGTATCAGCAGCCACTGCAGCCAAGGATGTAAATACGGCTGTCAGGGCAGCAACCTCACTGTGGCTCGGATTGCCCTTAACCACGGTCAGGAATGGCTTTGTTGGCTGGGACAGGTTCTCCTGTCGCATAACACAACTCCAATCTAGAAAATATTTTGGGCAGGCAACCTAGAAGGGTAGATTGCCGTGCTTCTTAGGGATGGAAGGGACGAACTTACGCTCAAGCAGGCGCAGGCCCTCCACAATATGGCCACGGGTCTGGGAAGGTGGAATCACAGCATCCACCAGACCATGCTCGGCAGCGGAATATGGAGTCAAATACTTTTCCTCATAGCCCTCTGTGAGCTCACGGGTCAGCTCATCACGATCAGCACCCTTACGGACCTTCTTGTTGATTTCCGCAGCATAAGCCTGGGTTGCTGCAGGAATAGCTTCATCAACAGCAATCTGGGCGGTAGGCCACGCAAAGCACAAATCAGTGCCCAGACCCTTAGCACCAAAGATGGTGTAAATATCGCCCACAGCCTTGCGGGTAATCACGCTAATGCTGCCCACACTGGCCTCTGCCTGGGCAAAGGCCAAAGCAGCACCGGCAGCAACAGGATTATCCCCATCAGGGGCAAAACCTGGGCTATCAATAAAGCTCACGAATGGAATATTGAAGGCATCACAGGTGCGAATAAAGCGGGCAGCCTTGGTCGCGCCAGCCGCATCAATATGGCCGCTATTATGGCCCGGCTGGGTGGCAACAATACCCACGGAACGGCCCTCAATATGGCCAAAACCAGTGATTACGCTGGGCGCATGGGAAGCCTGTACCTCAAAGAACTCGGCATCATCCAGAATCGGACTAAAGGCCGCGCGCATATCATAAGGGGCAGTATAGGCATCCGGAATGAGCACATCCAGGTCCAAATCCAGGTTGGCATTAATGCCACCTTCCATGGTGTGGTCCATGGTGCGCACAGCCTCAGCGCGGTGATTCAGTGGAAGGAAATCCACCAATTCCATAATCCAGTCCAGGCCATCATTGCAGTCCTTTGCCACAAAATGTGGCTTGGCAGCATTCGGGGCAGCACTAGGGGCAACACCGGTTACAGCAAGGAGCTCAGGATTATAGGCAATAAGGCTGGACTCGGCGGTTTCCACCAAGAAATCAGCCAGGGCGGCAGCATAAACCAAAGGGCCGCGGTTCTGCCCCAACACCAGGGTGACCAGCGGAATCAGGCCGGAAGCTTGGGTGAAACCGGCCAGAATCTTTGCCTGCTGGTCCAGGGTAATAATGCCCTCAGCGGCGCGGGAACCAGCACCATCCAGGATGGAGATCAAAGGAACACCAGTCTTGGTGGCAAGCTCAATAACCTTGAGAATCTTCTCACCATGAACCTCACCAATACGACCATCAAAGATGGAACGATCCTGGGAGAATACGCAGACACGGGTGCCATTAATCGTGCCATAACCAGTCACAACGCCATCTGTTGCTGGGCGCTGTGCATCAAGACCAAAAGCAGTGGAGCGGTGGCGCGCCAAAGCATCAATCTCAACAAAGGAACCCTCATCGAGAAGATATTCAATACGCTCGCGCGCGGTTGCCGCCCCTGCTGCCTCAGCTAGTTGTACCTCGAGGTTTGCGAGTTTACCGGCAGTAGAATTCAGGTTCGGGGCAGTAGTCATACGTAGTAGTTTAGCCTACAGTGGGATATTCCCGTGCTTACGTGCCGGACGAGCCACACGCTTTGTGGACAGGAGGCGCAGATTCTTAGCCACCTGTTGGCGGGTCTCACTAGGAAGAATGACGGCATCAATCAGGCCACGCTCCGCCGCCAAATATGGGGTGAGCATGTAGTCCTCATACTGCTTTTCAAAATCAGCAATGAGCTTAGCCACATCGGCCTCGTCCATTTCCTCGCGTGCCTTAGCAATTTCACGGCGGTGCAGGAAGCCCACAGCACCCTTGGCGCCCATAACCGCAATCTCAGCGGTTGGCCATGCCAGGTTCACATCGGCACCCAGGCCCTTGGAACCCATCACGCAATATGCGCCACCATAGGCTTTGCGCATGATAACAGTAATTTTTGGCACAGTGGCCTCAGCATAGGCGTAGAGCAGCTTGGCGCCACGGCGAAGAATACCACCGTATTCCTGGCCGGCACCGGGAAGAAAACCGGGGACGTCGACAAGCATCACAACAGGGATGTTGAAGGAGTCGCAGGTGCGAATGAATCGGGCGGCCTTTTCGGAGGCATCAATGTCCAAGCAGCCGGCAAGCTGAGTTGGCTGATTGGCCACAAAGCCCACACTTTGGCCCTCAATACGACCAAAAGCAATCACCACATTGGCGGCACGGTCTGCCTGAATCTCCAGGTAGTCGCCATCATCAGTCAGAGTGCTGATCACATCGCGCACATCATAAGGCACGGTTGGGACATCAGGAATAATATCGTCGAGCTTCAAATCATCGACAGTGGTTTCATCCAATTCCTCGGCTGGCTCCACAGGGGCCATTTCGCGGCAATTGGAAGGCAAATAACCCACCAGATCGTGCACCCAATCCAGGGCCTCCTGGTCAGAAGCTGCAGTGTAATGGCTATTGCCTGCAATTTCCATGTGGGTCTGCGCGCCGCCGAGCTCCTCCTGGGAAATTTCCTCACCAGTCACAGTCTTAATGACATCAGGACCGGTAATGAACATCTTGGAGGTCTTATCCACCATGACCACAAAGTCGGTCAGCGCAGGGGAGTAAGCATTACCGCCGGCACAAGCACCCATAATGACAGAAATCTGTGGGACCACGCCGGAGGCATTGACATTATTAAAGAAGGTCTGGGCAATCAGGTCGAGGGATACGGCGCCATCCTGAATACGCGCGCCGGCACCCTCGTAGAGGCCAATGAGTGGGCGGCCGGTGGTGACTGCCAGCTCTTGGATTTTGATCATCTTTTCGCCATAGACTTCGCCGAAGGAGCCGCCGAAGACGGTGCCGTCCTGGCTGAAAATGCAGACTTCGCGGCCATCGATGGTGCCCCAACCAGTGACAATGCCGTCGGTGTCGGGGCGACGTGCCTGCATGCCAAAGGCGTGGGTGCGGTGCTTGGCCAGCTGGTCGTACTCCACAAAGGAGCCTTCATCCAGCAAATAGTCAAGGCGCTCGCGGGCGGTGAGTCGGTCAGCTGCGTGGACCTTTTCAATTGCACCCATGCCCATTGGGGCTTGGGCGGCGGCGCGGCGTTCCTTGAGCTCAGCAATCTTGGCGGCGGTGGTAGGGGTTTCCGCCTTCAAAGATGAGGAAATTGTCATGTTTAGGTATTTTATTAAAGTTTTACATAAAAAAGCAAACTGCCACGCCCAAAAAATTTTCCCAGTTTGTTTGCCCCACATTTCCAAGCTGAGTACCCTGGGCATCATGACTCTTTCTGAAAACGAAGCTGACCTGCAGGCTGATACTCCATGCGTTAATGTCGAGGCTTTGCGACGCGACCTCGTCGAACTAGGCCCCTATCGCCGTTTTATTCACAAAACAACCACCTCCTCTACTAATGCTGACCTTCTAGCGGCTGTGGATACTGATATTGCTCCAATCCCTGATTGGACAGTCGAGGTGGCGGACTACCAAAGCGCTGGTCGCGGCCGCCTTGGTCGCACATGGACTGCTGCGCGCGGTACCCAGGCCACCGTCTCTGTGCTGCTGAGCTTGAGCGATAAGGAAATTGAGCGTGGCCTGGTGGAGCATGCACCACTGCTTCCTATGCTTGTGAGCCTGGCTGTGGTTGACGTTCTGCACGCAACCTTCCCTGAGCAGGCAGAACAGGCCAAGGTTAAGTGGCCGAATGATGTTTTCTTTGATGGTAAGAAGCTCTCCGGTATTCTCTGTGAGGCCCGCACTGTGCACGGTCGCCCACACTTTGTTGTTGGCGTGGGTCTTAATACGACAATGACCGCCGATGAACTGCCAGTTCCTACCGCCACTAGTATTGCGCTTATTGCTGAGCAGTTGGGTGTGGAACTTGAGGCCGATATCCATGAGATTATTGTGCGCCGCCTCATCCTGGCTCTCTATCGACGCATCGCCGAATGGCGAAATTATACCGATGACCAGGACGAACTTTTGGCAGCCTATCGCGCAGCCTCCCAAACCCTGGGTTCAGAGGTGCGCTTGATTCTGCCAACCACCGGTTCCTTGGAGGGTGAAGTCATCACCGGTACCTGTGTAGACTTTGATTCCGCCGGACATATTATTATTGAAAATTCCGAGGGTCGCCATAGCTATGCTGCCGGCGATGTGGAGCACCTGCGTTAAGTAGGGGTTTCGTACACTCGGTTTTGAAAAACCACAGGTAGAGAGGGTAGAGAAGCAGAATGCGACCAAAGAGTCTGGTGCGGGATGAAGAGATCTATGCGGATCTGACGGCACCTTTCTATGCTTCTTTCCCTGCCCTCTGCGAGATGGTCATTTGGACAGGGGTGCTGTGGGGCGCCATTGGTGTCATTGACCGGCCTGCCCCTATCCCGGCCTTCTTGCTCGAACGGGGAATTGGTACCCCTAACCTGCATAATCTTTTGGTTGGCCTGTGGATAGTGGTCTTTCTGGTGCGCTTTGTGCTTCCTGTACTGTGGTCGCGCGGCCAGCGCCTCATTATTAGCCACCGCCGCATTATCTACCGCTCCAAGCATCGTGACATATCTCACGATATTGACCTGAATTATGTGAGCCAGGTGCACCGTCAGGGCCGCCGCCTCCATGTTTTTGTTCAGGGAAGCAATCAACCTGTGGTTTTGGAGCGTGTGCCCAAGGCCAAGAAGGTAGAAGCCCTGATTAGTGAATTATCGGCGGGGGAGCAGTACTAGGCTCCCTATCGCCCTGCCGATTTTATATTTATGCACGGTTTTTGATATTCTCGCATCGTGTGCACATTTAAAGTTGCAGTAATTGGTGATGGACAGCTCGCACGTATGATGGCCCCCGCAGCCAGCGAACTTGGTCTGGAATTGCGGGTATTAACTTCTTCTGAGCAGTCCCCAGCAGCCCAGGTCATTCCTGGAATTGTGAAGGGGGATCACACAGATATCAATGATCTGCGCCATGTGGCCCAGGGTGTTGATGTTCTGACCTTTGAGCACGAACATGTGCCGACTAATCACATTATGAAGCTTGTGGATGAAGGCATCAATATTGAGCCACGCCCACAGGCTCTTATTAATGCGCAGGATAAGCTTGTGATGCGCAAGAACCTGCGCGCCCTCGGCGCCCCTGTTCCTCCTTTTGCTCTGCTGGAGAATGAAGAAGATGCCCGCGAGTTTTGGCAGGCCACCCAGGGCAAGGTCTGCTTGAAGGCCTGCCGTGGCGGCTATGATGGCCACGGCGTGTGGTTCCCAGCCTCCGAGGATGAATGTGCAGCCTTGGTTGCTGAGCAAACCGACAAGGGCAACCGCATTATGGGTGAGCTCAAGGTTGACCTTGTGCGCGAACTCTCCCTGGTTTTGGCCCGCAGGCCTTCCGGGGAAACCAAGGCCTGGGCTGTCACCGAGTCCCTTCAGACTGATGGTATTTGCTCCGAGGCCATTGCCCCAGCACCGAATCTCAGCCCTGAATTGGCAGACCGCATTCGCGAAATTGCCTTCATTATCGCCGAGTCCCTGGAAGTCACCGGTGTTCTTGCCGTGGAGCTTTTTGAGACCCGCGATTTCAACGGCCAGCCTGATGTTTTTGTCAATGAGCTAGCCATGCGCCCACATAATACCGGCCACTGGACCCAGGATGGTTCCGTAACCTCCCAGTTTGAGCAGCACCTGCGTGCCGTCTCCGATATGCCTTTGGGTGCGACCACTTTGACTTCCGCCTTCACCGTGATGGCTAATGTTCTGGGCGCCGAAACTGAGCCCGATCTGCCGGAAGTGGTCCGTATGCAGGAGATTTGGAAGCGCTACCCAGCGGCCAAGATTCACCGCTACGGCAAGGAATGGCGTGCCGGCCGCAAGCTCGGCCATATTAACCTCAGTGGTGAAGACCCAGAAGGTACCCGCTTGGCTGCCCGCGCCTGCGCCTACTTTATGGCACACGGCCAGTGGCCAGAGTGGATTTAAATTACAGAGAAGCTTAAAGCCAACCAGTCTGACTGGATGGGGCGCTACAATAGGACAGGAATACTGTCTTATGAAAGGAACCCTCCATGCAGCCACTGGTTGGCATTATTATGGGCAGCGACTCCGACTGGGATACCGTCAAGCCTGCCGTTGAAGTTCTGGCCGAGTTCGGCATCCCCTTCGAGGTCGGTGTCGTTTCTGCACACCGCACCCCAGACCGCATGCTCGACTATGCTAAAAGCGCTAATGAGAAGGGCCTTCGTGTAATTCTGGCCTGTGCTGGTGGCGCCGCCCACCTTCCAGGCATGGTTGCCGCAGCAACCCCACTCCCAGTCATTGGTATCCCACGCGCCCTGGACAAGCTCGACGGCATGGACTCCCTGCTGTCTATCGTCCAGATGCCTGCAGGCGTACCTGTGGCCACTGTATCCATCAATGGTGCCAAGAATGCTGGCCTGCTGGCAGTGCGCACCCTGGGTGCCGATAGCACCGAATTCGGTGCGGGTATTCGCAAGCGCATGGAGGAGTACCAGGAGAATATGCGCCTGGAGGTACTCAAAAAAGATGAGGCACTCCGTGAGCGCCTCATGAATGGTGAATTCTAATCCGCTGAGATTCTTTCTTCCTCAGCAATCTTGGCCAGTCGTTCCTCGGTGGCAGGTCCATGAACCACAACCACCGTATGGCCCTGGGCCAAAGGAATGAGAATATTCTCCACTAGAGAATCAGTATCATTCCAACCCCGGCAGAGCATCCTCTTGTGGTGCTCTGCTTTTTCGATCCTGCTGCCGGTGAGATTGCTCAGCGCATCAATGAGGCTCGGGCAGGCATTATGATAAGCATCATCATTGACACGAACCTCAGGCCCATAGTCAATCGCATAATCGGGCAGCTCAAGGCCCACTTCGCGCACACCGCGCCCAAAAGGGTCCTCGGTAATAACAGCCAAGGATGGGTATTCCTGGAAGTCAAAAGTATCATCATCACTCATCGCACCATGGGCTTCCAGGGTGGCAATATAGAGCTGATCCATGTCCTTATAGGTGCACAGAATATAGTCGGAATGAAAATCCGCACCCACAGTAAAACGGGCGCCCACAGTGAGCGCACCCAAAGCCAGGCCGACGGTTTGCCAATTAACCCCGGCAGCCAAGGAAATATGCCCATTAGGCTCCTCATTGGCAGTCGGGTAGGCGTGCTCATAAAGCTCGGTGAATTCGCACTCTTCTACCAACCAACCTGCGGTTTTATTCGCCCAGTTGGCCAGAGTGGTTGCTGAAAACTCGATACGCACACCCAAGGTCTCATCATAAAAAGTCAGACGTGGGCGTGATGGATCGGCAGCGAGAAGGTCGCGCAAGATGTCCATGGTTTAATCCTACAGAAAAGGTATGAGGGGAGGCGTCGAAAAGCCTAGTTCACACAACGTGGGCTATCGCTACCAGCATTAATGGACACATTGCTCTCTGGGGCGCCACCCTCACCAGGGGTACCCACGACCTCGCCGCTAGCAAAATTAGCGGAGGCAGCATTGGCCGCATCAGGATCATCCAAGGTAGCACCGCTAGCACCAGATGCAGTCGCAGTGACGTCCTTACGTGGACCCAAATAATCGGAGGCGGTCACCAAAACAACTTCGCCATCATCCAAGGAGCCAGTCACATTCACCGGCACACCGCCAAGACGACGAGCCAAGTCCTTAACCAGCTGGTTATTAGGGTCATTAGTCAGAATCTGGGTCTGGGCATAGAGGCCCTGAGGGGCATTAGAAACCTCACCCAACTTATAGCCATAATCCTCAGAAAGCGCGGCACCAACACCGGCCGCAAGACCATTGGTATTGGAAGCATTGAGCACATTAACCACCAGGTCAATTGGCTCAGGTGGGGCAGTAGTGGTGGTTTCCTCCGAAGTCTGGGAAGCCCCAGCCTTATCCTTATCGCCCAAAAGCTGCTGGAAGAAGGCCTGGACCTGGCCCTTGTCCACAGTCACCACGGACTCGCCATAGTCACCAATGCCATCAATGGAGGTCACAGGGATGGTTGTGAATCGAACATTACCGCCAGCCAAGTTCTGCAGCTGGGTGGCAAAGCTCATAATGTCCCAGGTTGAATCGATGGTCACGGAGCGGCGTGCCGCATCGCCCAAAGCGTTGAGGCGCGATGGGTTCGAGAGCGTACCGCTGGACAAAATCGTGCTGACCATGGATGCCATATAAGCTTGCTGACGCACAATACGATCCAGGTCACCACGTGGAAGACCATGACGCTGACGCACGAAACTCAATGCATCGGCGCCATTGAGGGTCTGAACACCCGCATGGAAATTCGCGCCCGAATAAGGGTCATAGACTGCCTCATTCAAACAAACCTGCACGCCACCGACCGCATCAGTCATAAGAACAAAGCCCATGAGGCCAACCTCGGCAAAGTGATCCACAGTAATACCGGTGAGATCAGCCACCGCATCAATCAGTGCCTGTCGGCCCGCCTGCTGGCCTTCACGTGCCAATTCGGTTGGGTCGCCCACACCTTGGTTGAGCAATTCCTGCTGGCGCTCATTATCATAGGCGGTGTAGACGCCATTGATCTTCATATTTCCATAATTATCATCATGGATATAGGTATCGCGGGGGATCGAGATAGCGGAGGCGGAGGAACCATCATTAGGAATACGGATCAAAATAATGGTGTCTGTATTCTGGTTCTGCTCATCACCCGCACGGAGCATATCAATCTCCGCCTGGGTGAGGGGATTGCCCTGGGCATCAGTACGGGAGTCAATACCCACCAGCAAAATATCCGTGGCACCATCGGCCGCCTGGCCTTGCTTGACCACCTGGCCGCCACCCAAGTCAAGGTTCTGCGCCGTATTGGTGACACTACCAATGGTGCTGTAGCCAACGCCCGATACGACCACAACACTGGCCGCCAGAAGAGCCGTAATTGCACGCAGGGCCACATGACCTCGTTGTTTAGGTGGCTTCACTGCAATATTCTTTGGTGCAATATCGCGGTTCTCCCTCGGGGATTCGCTCACAATAACCTCCATTTTGGCAGTCTCAGGGGCTACCTAATTTAGGGTACTAAAGTTAAAATATAAGTATATCGGATTGATGGCCGGATTACGCCCTAACAATGCTGTGAATCTTGCTTAGTATTCTTCAACGAGTAGTCCCGGCGGCCATCTGTGAATCGAGGGGTCAATGCATCTTTATATAATTGGGGCCAATGGCCAGCTGGGCACAGCCCTGCAAAAAACCTGCCCGGAGGGCGGAAGCTTTACTGCCATTAGTCGCGCCGAATGGGACTTGAACGGCCCCTGCCCAGCGGAATTGCACAGTCACCTCACCCAGGAAGTTGAGAGCGACCGACCTTGTGTCCTTATTAACTGTGCCGCCCATACTGATGTGGAAGGCGCCCAGGATGAGGAGAACTTCAGGGCAGCCTATCGCCTCAATGTTCTTGTGCCGGGGCTCATTGGCACCCTTGCCACTAGCCTTGGGGTTCCCGCCATTCATATCAGCACCGATTATGTGTATCCGGGCTCTATTCCTCCTGCTCAGGGTGCGGTCGGTGCAGATCTGCCTGAGCACTCCCACCCACAGGTGCCCGCGCCCATCAATATGTATGGTCTCACCAAATATTGGGGCGAGCAGGAATTCCTGGCCCAGGGTGGCACCGCCATTGTGCGCACCTCCTGGCTATATTCGGGTCCCGCTAATCCTGAGTCCAAGGATATTGCTAATACTTTTAGCCGCCTCTATCCCCGCGAAATTTCTGTGGTCTCTGACCAGTGGGGATGCCCAACTAATGCCTTCGACCTTGCCCGTGGCCTGTGGTCCTATGCGGAAAAAGTAGCGGCCGGCACTGTTGCCCCCGGCACCATTATTGATGCCCATAATGAAGGGGCCACAACCTGGTTGGAATTCGCCCGCCACATTTACATTACGCTTGGTGGGGCACCTGACCTGGTCAAAGCTGTAACCACTGCCGAGTATGGCGCCAAGGCTCCGCGCCCACTTTATAATGTGAATCCCGCTACGGATTTAGTCTTACCGCCGTGGCAGCCCTCACTGGAGCGCGCCCTGCACGGTAAGCTGTAGGCATGGATGAAGCCCAGCGTAATTCCCCCAAAAGTGCATCCGCGGATGCCAGGAAAGGTGCCCTGCCCATTATTACGGTGACCTACTCACCGGGCGAGCACCTGAGCAAATTCATTGAATCCACCAAGCACGCCTATTCGGGCGATACCCGCATTATTTTGGCGGATAATGGCTCCCGTGATGGCGTGCCGGAGGCAGCAGCACAGGCCCACGATAATGTGGACTTCCTGCCCACCGGCGGCAATCTTGGCTATGGCACAGCAATGAATATTGGCGCCCGCTATGCCGCGGAATTACCGCAAGATGAGATTGACCAGGACTTTCTTCTGATTGTTAATCCTGATGTCCAGTTCTTGCCGGGCTGTCTTGATGAGCTCATTGCCGCCATGGAACGCCACCCGGAGGCGGGTTCCGTTGGCCCGCAGATTCTGGAGCCCAATGGCGATATTTATCCTTCGGCCCGCGCTATTCCTAATCTCAAGAATGGTATTGGCCACGCCCTGCTGGGGCAGTTGTGGAAGAATAATCCCTGGACAAAGGCCTATCGCGACAATTCCGTCATGGATAAGGAGCGCCCAGCAGGCTGGCTTTCAGGCAGTTGTCTCTTGGTGCGCCGCCAGGCCTTTGAAAAAATTGGTGGCTTTGACGAGCGCTATTTCATGTACATGGAGGATGTGGACCTGGGTGACCGTCTTGGCCGCGCAGGCTACAGCAATATATATGTGCCAAGCGCGCAGATTACGCACGATCAGGGACACGCCGCAAAGACGGTACCAGTGGTCATGCTGCGCGCCCACCATGAAAGTGCCTACCGCTTCCAAGCGGATCGTCTCAATGCTTGGTGGCAGATGCCTATTCGATTGGTTTTGCGTTTAGGATTAGTAGGTAGATGCGTAATTTTATCTATGCGTGCACGAAAAGCCGCTAAATAAAATTGCAGGTCAATGGCAGGTTGCTGCAGTTTCGCTGGGATTGAGTGAGAAATTTCCCAGTTGATCTGTTGTAACGCATTTCTGCTTTTGTACTATTATCACTATGTACGCGTATTGCTAAGTACGCTGCTTCGCCGCCTCACCCACATGTGGGTTTCGTGGGGTGGGGGAGCTGCTTATTCACCCTAAGCCGAATGAAAGTTGATGTATGACCGAGAAGAATATTCCGACTGCACGCGAGCTGGCAGCAAGCACTGACGCAGTGATTCTGGTCGGTGGTAAGGGCACTCGCCTGCGTCCGCTGACTGTGAATACCCCAAAGCCAATGTTGCCAACAGCGGGTGTGCCTTTCTTGAAGCACCTGCTTGCCCGCATTGAAGCAGCTGGTATTAAGCACGTCATTCTTTCGACCTCCTTCAAGGCTGAAGTTTTCACCGACTATTTCGGTGATGGCAATGATCTTGGCCTTGAGATTGAGTATGTCACCGAGGAAGTTGCCCTTGGCACCGGCGGTGGCATCCGCAATGTTTTGGACCATGTTCGTAATGATCGAGTCATGATTTTCAATGGTGACGTCCTTGGTGGTGCAGATCTGGGTGCTCTCCTGCAGACCCATGTTGAAAAGTCCGCCGATGTGACCATGCATCTTCTGCGCGTGCCAGACCCACGTGCTTTTGGTTGCGTGCCTACCGACGAAAATGGAATCGTCCAGGCCTTCCTGGAGAAGACCCCGAACCCACCAACCGACCAGATCAACGCAGGTTGCTATATCTTCCAGCGCGATATCATTGCGGAAATCCCAGCTGACCGCGAGGTCAGTGTGGAGCGCGATGTATTCCCTAAGTTGCTTGAAGAGGGCCGCACCATTGCCGGTCACGTAGACCAGTCCTACTGGCGCGATATGGGTACCCCTAAGGACTTTGTCCGTGGTTCTTCTGACCTGATTCGTGGCATTGCACCATCCCCACTGCTTGAGCACCTCAATGGTGAATACCTGGTGGAACCAACCGCCAAGGTCGGCAATAATGTTCTGCTGCTCGGCGGCTCTGTGATTGGTGCCGGTTCCAATGTTGGTGATGGTTGCCGTATTGATGAGTCTGTCATCTTTGAGAATGTGACCATTGAGCCAGGTGCCCGCATTAAGGACTCCATTATTGCTGCTGGCGCCCATATTGGTGCCAATGCAATTATTGACCACGCCATTATTGGTGAGGGTGCGTCCATTGGTGCCCGTTGTGAATTGCGCGACGATATTCGCGTCTGGCCAAATGTTGTTATCCCAGAGGGTGGCATCCGCTTCTCTGCTGATGTCTAAAAAATAAAGCTAGATCGCTTATCCGGTGTGTCTCCTTGCGGGCACACCGGTTTTTCTTTGTGCAAATCCGAAAGCATGCGTGCAGGTAGTGAATGCAAAAAGCGTATTTACGCTTGGGCTTCAGTTTTAAAAATATGCTCTGATCGGGGATATTGGGGTTTTATCCGCTTTTTAGGGGATCAAGCCACAATATATAGTACCCCCGTTCACTACCCCCGTTTCACAGGAGCCTGTTACTAGAGTGACTGGTGTGATCTGAGTTGTGGGCAAAACCACTTTTTGGGAATATTTTTCTTATAAGCGCCTAAAATTCTTAACTTTGGCTTGACTACTCGGCTCAATGAGTGTTGAATCGCTATTGTCTGATTATTAACTAAAGGAGAGCGCGTGGAAGACTTTGCAACCGACGCTACACTCCGGGGTCTAGGTATTGTCCCGGGTGTTAGGCGTGCAGCAGCTTCTGGCGGCTCAGCCGCTTCCCATGATGACCTTTTTGCTGCTGTTGAGCAGGATTGGCAGGAACAGGCCCTCTGTGCGCAAACCGATCCTGAGGCCTTCTTTCCGGATAAAGGTGGCTCGACCCGCGAGGCTAAGCGCATTTGTGCTGCCTGCGGTGTGCGCGATGAATGCCTAGAGTTCGCCCTCCAGAATGACGAGCGATTCGGCATTTGGGGTGGCCTCTCCGAGCGTGAGCGTAAGAAACTGGAAACAAACCAGCGTCAAGCTTAAGCTCCAACCGGTTGGTTTTTACCAGCCGGTTTTTTCATGCCCAGATGTGGCCAACATACTTTTAACCACGCATCCGTGCCCGCCTATACACAGCCACAGGATCAGCATTCACCACATAGGCCACCAACTTGGCGCACACCCACTGCAATAACTTATAGCGCTCTGTGGCCTGCGCCCCCGCGCGCATTTCAATAGGCTTACGGAATACAACAATGCGTGCTCTTGTGGGATTGCCCTGGTGATCCACCCCAGCAGGAATAAAGCGCCCCAAAGGAACCGGGCCATCGGCCACCACATCGGCCGGCACAGGGCCCGTCAGGCGCATGCGCGGAGCCATGTCCACAGCAAGATCCACTCCCATTAATTGTTGGTGAAAGCGGGCACGCACGGAATCATAGGCCTCGACAGCGAGGTCGTCGAAAAGCTCGCCGCGAGTACGAAAAAGTGGCACGGAACTAGGCAGGAGCGGACCACGAAGCTCCTGTCGATGCCGAGGTGAATGAGAATGCATGCGCACGAATTTAAGAATAGAACGCGCAGGCCGACACGTTGGTATCCACGCCGGCAATCCCTCAAAAGCATAAAAATTACAATTAATTAGGCTTGTCTAATTTAGCGTGATATTAGCCTTAGAGTTAGAATTGAATGCGTGAGTCAAATGCGTCGCTGTTCTAAGCCAGGCTGTCCTGAACCAGCCGTGGCTACTTTCTCATATAATAATGGGAATCAAACAGCAGTTATTGGGCCACTATCAACCTCAACTCAGACCCGAGGTTGGGATCTGTGTGCCAAGCATGCAGCGCGAATGTCAGCCCCCAAAGGCTGGGAATTAGTTCGGGTCGAAGATATAACTATTGACCGTCGCGGTTCCATTTTCGACGAGGAAGATGATCTCACCGCCCTTGCGCGCGCCATGGAAGAGCAGCGCAGGGAGGAAGAAAATGAGCAAGAACTCAACCGCCAACAGGTGCGACGGTCTCGACCAGGATTCGGATTCGGGCACCCGTCACAGCGGTCATTCAGCCCGAACCCTGCTCCTAGCAGGCCGTTTCTGAGTATGGTTCCACGGCCTGAAGAGGACCACGGTGGATCCGCCGGAGCTAATCCACAAGCGCAGGGTTAGTCGCATACCCGCCACAACCGTAAAATTTTTCAAACTATAAGGAGTAAATGTGCGTTCCCGTGAACAGGTAGATGCATCCGTAAAGGCCTATGACGTCCGTGGCGTTGTTGGTGAGGACGGTTTCGATGCCGACTTTATCCGTGACGCTGGCGCAGCCTTCGCGTATCTGATGCGCGGTGAGGGTGCCGATACCATCGCAGTGGGCCACGATATGCGTGATTCCTCCCCAGTGCTGTCCCGCGCCTTCGCTGAGGGTGTTAACAGCCAGGGCCTGAACGTCGTCTACCTGGGCCTGACCTCCACCGATGAGCTCTACTATGCTTCCGGTGACCTCAATGTTCCAGGTGCAATGTTCACCGCATCCCACAACCCAGCCAAGTACAACGGCATTAAGATGTGCCGCGCCGGCGCCCGCCCAGTGGGTGAGGAGACCGGTCTGCTCGAGGTTAAGGACATGCTTGTTAATGGCGTTCCTGCCTTCGATGGCGAGAAGGGCAGTGTTGAAGAGCGCGACGTTCTGTCTGGTTACCGCGATTACCTGCGTAAACTCGTAAACCTTGAGGGCATTCGCCCACTCAAGGTCGCGGTGGATGCCGGCAATGGTATGGGCGGCATGACCGTTCCAGCCGTTCTTGAAGGCCTGCCACTGACCATTGAGCCACTCTACTTCGAGCTCGACGGTAACTTCCCTAACCACGAGGCTAACCCACTGGAGCCAAAGAACCTCCTCGATCTGCAGAAGTTCGTTGTTGAGACCGGTTCCGATATTGGTTTGGCTTTCGACGGCGACGCTGACCGCTGCTTCGTTGTGGATGAGAAGGGTGACCCAGTGTCCCCATCCGCCATCTGCGCCATTATTGCTGAGCGCACCCTCAAGGAGAACCCAGGTTGCACCATTATTCACAACCTGATCACCTCCAAGGTCGTTCCAGAAATCATTGCTGAAAATGGCGGCAAGGCTGTTCGTACCCGTGTTGGCCACTCCTTCATTAAGGCCAAGATGGCTGAGCACAATGCTATCTTCGGTGGCGAGCACTCCGCTCACTACTACTTCACTGACTTCTTCAATGCTGACTCCGGCCTGCTCGCTGCTATGCACGTGCTCTCCGCCCAGGGTCACCAGGACAAGCCACTGAGCGAAATGATGGCTGCTTATAACCGCTATGCTGCTTCCGGCGAGATTAACTCCCGCCTGGCTAATGCCGAGGCTCAGGCTGAGCGCACCGAGGCTGTCGTTGCTGCTTTCGCTGACCGCACCGAGTCCGTTGATCGTCTCGATGGTGTGACTGTCCAGCTCAAGGACACCCCAGCATGGTTCAATGTTCGTGGTTCCAATACTGAGCCACTGCTTCGTCTCAATGTTGAGGCCCCAACTAAGGCTGAGGTTGATGCCCTGGTTGAGGAGATTCTCGGTATCATCCGCGCATAATTCCTGCTAAACTGGAATTCGTTCATATTCCGCTGGCGCACCCACGGATCACTTCGGTGAGGGGCACCAGCGGTTTTCTATGGTTATTGGAGGATTTGATTCATGCATGTGCTAACCGGCACGTTGCGCGCTTACCCTTGGGGTTCCCGTACTGCTATTGCAGAACTTCGCGGGGAGCCTAGCCCATCCGAGCGACCAGAGGCTGAAATCTGGTTCGGCGCCCACCCAACCGGCTCTTCCCTCATTGAAGACACCCCTTTGGTTGATTTGATTGAGGCCGACCCAGAGTTCGAACTTGGTGCACGCGTCTGCTCCACCTATGGCAACCGCCTGCCATTCTTGCTTAAGCTTTTGGCTGCCGGCGAGCCACTGTCTTTGCAGGCACACCCATCCAAGGCGCAGGCTGAGGAAGGCTTCGCCCGCGAGAATGCGAATGGTCCTGAGCTCAATGCCCCTAACCGTAACTACAAGGACGATAACCACAAGCCTGAGTTGATTGTGGCTTTGACTCCTTTTGAGGCCATGGCTGGTTTCCGACCAATCAGCAAGACCGTTGAGCTTTTCGACGCCCTCAATTCTCCAGCCCTCGATCATTATCGTCCAATGCTCGAAGGCTCCGATGAAGATGTGCTGCGCTCCATTTTCACCACCTGGATTGGTGCCCCTGTTGCTACCCGCAACCAGCTTATTGATGCTTTGATCACTGCCGCCAAGGCTGTAGTGGCAAAGGCTGAGAGCAAGGAAGCATCCTATGCTGAGTGGATTGTGGATACCCTGCGCAATATCATCAACCTGAATGACCGCTATCCTGGCGATGTCGGCGTGCTTGGTGCACTGCTGCTCAATAAGGTCAATCTGGAACCTGGTGAGGCCCTCTATCTTGATGCCGGTCAGCTGCACGCCTATGTGCATGGTCTCGGTGTTGAAATCATGGCTAACTCTGATAATGTGCTGCGCGGTGGCCTGACCTCCAAGCATGTGGATGTGCCTGAACTGGCCCGTGTACTGCGCTTTGTCACCAATGATGACCCACGCGTCGTCTCTGAGGCTGATAGCACTCTGCCTGAGCAGGGTACCCACTATCCTGTGCCAATTGATGAGTTCGACATCTCCCGCTATGAGGTGTCCGGCCCTGTGGCTGTGGATCATGATGGCCCACAGATTATTCTTGCCACCAAGGGCACCCTCCAGGCCCAGCTTGAGGGCAAGGACCACAAGGAGCCTCTGAGCATTAGCCAGGGCCATGCAATCTGGGTCCCTGCCGGTGACCCTACTGTCCATATTGCCCCTGCCGGTGACGAGCCTGTGGAGTTTTTCATCGCCCGCGTCTAAGCACTAGCTGCTGCGGCTAAAGCGGAACCAAGCGGAATTCAGCCCTGGGTGGTTTTACCCCCGGGGCTTTTCCCATGCCCACATACACCGCACACATACCGGGCCTACTTCACCGCACAAGTCGCAGCAGCAGGGTAGTAGTGCAAGGCCTCATCGCCCGGCCAGCCGTGACCTAACGAGGGCATGAAGAAAGGGTGTAGGCTCTTTGCCTACACCCTAACTTGTGTGTTCTCTACAATTATTCGCTCTCGGTCTCAGAAGAGGCAGCCTCAGAGGCGTTCTTCTGGCGAGTAGCTGGCTCTGCACTAGACTGTGGAACCTCACGGCCAGTGGATACCTCAGTACTAGCCTCTACGGAGCTAGACTCTGCAGCCTTGGACTCAGAAGCGCTGCTCTGAGTTGCACTAGTCTGTGCTGCACTGCTCTCTAGTGGCTCCTGGGAAGATTCGGCGCCCGCAGGTGCCTCGGTGCCGCTTGCCTGTGGGGCAGTGCTTGGCTCAAGAGCGCTGGTTACTGGAATGCTGTCCTGGTTAGAAACCACATTCTCAGAACTATGGCTGCTTGGCTCGCTACTTGGCTCACTGCTTGCGGACACCTGAGGAATCTCGGTGTCAGTGGTGAGGCTGACTGATGGTGGGGCGCTTGTAAGCGTGATCTCACCGGATGGGGTCATCTTGGTAGGGATAGCGGAACCGAACCAACGGATGGTGGACTGGTCCTCACCCTGGATGTAGCCAATGATGGCCCAACCTGTGTATTCAGGAGTCTCAAAGTAATCCAGAATCCAGGTATGCTCGCCCTCAATCTGTGGCAGCTCGGTATTGTGGATATCCACATTGCCTGGCTGGTTTTCAGGGGTGCGATCCTCACTGGATGGCTCTGGATCTGGATCCAGAGTTGCAGGCTCCTGAGAAGAAGTCACTTCGGTGCTGACCTCTGTGCTGACCTCGGTACTTACCTCAGTGCTGACTTCGGTGCTTGGCTCAACGGAAGTTGGCTCTGCAGAAGTAGATTCAGCAGAAGTTGCCTCTTCAGAAGTGGACTTCTCAGTAGAGGTTACCTCTGGCTCAGGAACGGAGGAAGGCTCAGTGCTTTCCTCGACGCTCTGTGCCGGCTTAGCGCTGGTGACAGTAATCACCTCGGTCGACACAATAACTTCCTGGGTTACGTACACAGTGGTAGCCGTGACGCTAGTCGCTGGGCTCTTCACTGGCGCAACTGGGATCAGTGGAGGTGTGGTAACCGGAGCATAGGTGGCCTCAGGGGTAGTTGCAGTAGTAGACGCTGGGGTCGTAGCAACAGTTGGGCTGGTCTGAGACTCACTAGGCTGTGCACTTGAAGTTGGGGTTGCTGCACCACTAGGATGATTCACAGTTGGAACCGAAACGGAAGGAGTATAGGTCTCCACAGAATCGGAACCAGAAGTATTGCTCTGCGCGTTGCCTGCAGGACTTACTGCCGGGGTAGAAGCGGCAGAGTCATTGCTATTGGAATTGGACTGTGGTTCTGCATTCTGTGCGGCGCTACCAGCACCGTTGTTGGAACCATTGTTGCCATTATTAGAAGCTGCATTATTTGCTGCGCCTGCGCCGGCATGGGCATTAGCCACAATCACTGCGTCAGCAGATGGGCTAGGAACCGCTGCGGTTGCAGTTTCCTCGGAGGTTGGGAGGGTCGCAATAAAATCAGGAAGCTTCTTAGCGGCGAAGGGGGAGTCGGCGCTATCAATGGAATAATGGCCCTCAGAATTAGAGGCCTGGGAGTCCTGATACAGACCAAAAGCAACACTGCCAAAGGTAAGAGTGGACGCTACGCCGAGTGCCAAAAAGTTAACTCCAGCGGAATTCATCGACGCAACACCTCCTTTACCTGCATTGAGCAGTACTTACGATAATCTGTGATAACCGCGATGAGTGCGTGGTCGATGTTTGTCCACCGCGGTGCATTCACGCTTACTATCATAACAGGAACTCTCAAAAAAACCTAAGAGAATCCAAAGAGAATGAGCCTGAAAATTGGCTGAATCTGCAAAAATATAGCCGTGACCTGCCTGTATCTTCAAGAAAAAAATATGTAATTTGATCGGTAGAAAACCTGCTAATTGGTCCATTTTGCACAGCGTGCTAGTTCCAAGCCCTGCAATTTCCCCTAGTTTCTGATGTAATCTAAGAAAAGCGTTAAGAATTTCGGCCATTCTGCAGATATCTATCTTTGACCTGCTGCTTTGCCAGTTACGGGGGCTTCAGTACAATCAGTGGTGAACGCTGGTGTTCCAAAGAGGAAAGACTGGGACTCTGGCGGAGACGTCGAAAGGCCTAAGTAGGTGTTCGCCCTCGGCGCCAAAACTGTATGACCCCGTATTTGAGCAGGCTTTACCCGAAGTCTATTAGAGAAAGGAAGCGCCGACATGAGCGATACCTGGGATTCTTTCATCTTTAGCACCCCTAATAATGAGGACTATTTGGAGTCCCTCGATCACTATTTCAATGAGGGCTACCCAGAATCCGTTGTGGAAAACATGCTGGACACATGCCTTACGGTGACGGATGGCGATGCTTCTGAGGCTGATTTGGAAAATGCCGCCCTGGCCGCAACCATCACCGCAATCTGGTTGGGTGCACCGTATACTATTGCCGAAATTGTGGACCAGTACCCATGGATTAAGAATATTGGCCTCGAAGTCGATGACGAACTCTATGACGCCGCAGCTACTGTGCTTGAGCGTGCCGCCGAACACTGGGCGGATGAGGAGTTTGAATTCGACGTATTTACAGAGTCGCTTGGATAATCAAGTTCCTAGTTAAGTAAACTGATTCTGTGATTATTGTTATCGAGGGCATTGACGGTGCCGGCAAGTCCACGCTCGTACAGGCGCTTGTCGACGCCGCAGCTCAGAGCGACCTTTTGGTAAAACGGCACGCCTATCCGCGCTATTCTTCGGCACCGATGGGCTCCTTATTTACCAAGGGGTTGCGCGGGGACGTGGGCGACCTGCTCGATAGCATCTATGGCATGGCGGCCCTCTTTGCCCTGGATCGTCATGCTGACCGTGACTTCCTGCATCAAGCCGCGGCCGATAAAAATACTGTCTATATTTTGGATCGCTATGTGGCCTCCAATGCGGCATACTCTATGGGGCGTATTGCCGCCCGCGATGGCCACACCGATCTGCAGCCAAGCGCCGATATGCTGCAGGTTTCTCAATTCATTGCTGATTTTGAATTCGGCGAGTGTGGGTTGCCGGTCCCTGATTTGAGCATCTTCTTGGATACCCCGGTTGAGGTGTCCCGGGCACGCGCCAAGGCCCGTGAAGAGGCCGCCGGCCATAACCCCGATCGGTACGAAGCCAATGCTGTACTGCAGGAACAGACAGCTGCCTCTTATCGCTACTTGGCCCAGCAGCAGTGGATGGGGCAGTGGATTCATATTAATGGCGAAGAGCCACAAGCCATTGCAAGCAAAATTATGCGACAATTAAAGGCATGAGTCCCAAGATCCTTGTCGTAGATGACGATCCAGCTATCTCCGAGATGCTCACTATTGTGCTCGAGTCGGAGGGTTTTTCCCCAGTTGCCATTAATGATGGTGGCATTGCTGTTGCTACGGCACAGGACTTGCAGCCGGACCTTATCCTTTTGGACCTCATGCTTCCGGGCATGAATGGCATTGATATTTGCCGTGCCATCCGTGCTAATTCGGATGTTCCAATTGTGATGCTCACCGCTAAGACCGATACGGTCGATGTGGTTTTGGGCCTGGAGTCCGGCGCCGATGACTATATTACGAAGCCATTCAAGCCAAAGGAATTGGTGGCTCGTATTCGCGCCCGCCTGCGCCGCAATGATAAGCCAGAGGCTGAGCTGCTCAAGATTGGTGATTTGAGTATCGATGTGCCCGGCCATATTGTGCGCCGCGATGGTCAGGAGCTTCCACTGACCCCGCTGGAGTTTGATCTGCTCTTGCAGTTCGCCCGCGCCCCACGCCAGGTCCTCACCCGCGAGGAACTCTTGGAGAAAGTCTGGGGCTACCGCCACCAGGGTGACACCCGCCTTGTGAATGTGCATGTGCAGCGCCTGCGCTCAAAGATTGAAAAGGACCCAGAGAACCCGAGCATTATTCTCACGGTTCGTGGTGTCGGATATAAGACTGGTTTGGTCTAAAAACGCTGGGTATTGGACCCAAGCTTTCATTCCAACCCGCTACCCGGTGCCCGCACATCGGCTAAGCAGAGGAGTATTGCGTGCCATCACCTTCCCCAACCCATGAGCCATATCGTCCACCTGAACAACAGGTGGAGAAGCGATGGGGTAGAAAGAAGACCCAGGTCACCGCAGCCACGGCGCAGAATGGTCGCTGGCAGACCACTGTACGCATGGTTCGCAGGCAGTTAGGCCTGTGGCGTAGTCGCCTCCAAGCCGCCAATACTCGCGCCATTGAGAAGTGGCGCACCTCCTTGCAGGTGCGTGTGATTGGTACCCTGATGGCAACCTCGGTCACCGTGGTTCTCATTATTGGTTTGGTGATGATTTCCATCATGGCCCAGCGCCTCATGCAGGGCAAGCTTGATGTGGCCGATGGTGAGATCGAACGTGCTCGTGTGACCGTTGAGCAGCAGATTAGTTCAACTGATACCTCGAATACTGTACAGTCGCGCCTTAATTCGGCCCGCTCTGCATTGACTGCCAGAACCACCAGTGGCCAGTCCGATAATGTGGCCCAGTTTGAGCCACTTTTGGTCCAGGGCGGTGGAGATTCACCCATGGTGACCTCCCCAGAAAATGCCCAGGTGCCACTGCAGCTGCAGAGCTTCGTTCTGCAAAATCAGGTCTCCTACCAGTACGTTACCTTGGAGCGCCAGGATGGCAGCCGCTATAAGGCCTTGGTTATTGGTACCCCATGTGAGAGTGATATCAAGGATCTTCAGCTCTATCTGATTTTCCCTTTGGATAGTGAAGAATCCACCATGACCCTGCTGCGCTACCTCTTTGCTTTCGGTGGCCTGGTTTTGATGCTTCTCATTATTGGTATCGCCTGGTTCCTCACCCAGCAGGTGACGGGTCCTGTGCGCAGTGCTTCCCGCATCGCTCAGCGTTTTGCGGCCGGCCACCTGCGTGAACGCATGTCTGTTAATGGTGAGGATGAGATGGCCCGCCTGGCCATGAGTTTCAATACCATGGCGGAGAGTATTTCCAAGCAGATTAACCAGCTGGAGGAATACGGCAACCTGCAGCGCCAGTTCACCTCCGATGTTTCCCATGAGCTACGCACGCCACTGACCACTGTGCGCATGGCAGCCGATTTGATTGCCGACCAGAAGGAAGACTTGGAGCCCGCCACCGCGCGTGCCACCGAACTCATGATTCGTGAGCTTGACCGCTTTGAGGAACTCCTGGCGGACCTTCTTGAAATCTCCCGCCACGATGCCGGCATGGCCGATCTGTCTCGAGAGCGTGTTGACCTGCGCAAAGTCATTCAGACCTCCTGGAAGAGTGTTTCCCAATTAGCCACGAATCTTAATGTGCCAATGTACTTCTCCCTCCCCGCGGAGCCAGTCATGGTTGAGGTCGACACCCGCCGTATTGAACGCATCCTGCGCAACCTCCTGGCTAATGCCTTCGACCACAGTGAGGGCAACCCAGTTCTCCTTACCCTTGCTGCGACCTCAAGTGCAGCCGCCATTACCGTGGCCGACCAAGGTGTGGGTCTGCGCCCAGGCCAGGAAGAGCTGGTCTTTAACCGCTTCTGGCGTGCCGACCCAAGTCGTAAGCGCCACTCGGGTGGCACAGGCCTTGGTCTTGCTATTGCCCATGAGGATGCCATTTTGCACGGCGGTACCCTGGATGCCATTGGCACCCCGGGCGTGGGCAGTGTCTTCCGCCTGACTATTCCACGCAGCCCTAATGGCGACTATGAGGAAAGCCCACTCCCATTGGAGGCCCCTCAGCACCGTGTGGACTATGACCAGCCAGAAAACACCTCACACCTGAGCACCAACCCCCATGAGCATGAAGAGTCTGAACCACAGGAAGGGGAGTCCAATGACTAAGGCAAAGAAGAGCACGCGAATCACCGCCCAGGGCCGCACGCCACAGATTCGTGCCGGCGCTAAGAGTATGGCGCTGCTTGCTGTGGCCACCTTGGGTGCCGCCTGCACCACCATCCCTTCGGATACAACCCCGCAGGCATTACGCTCCGTGTCGGCTCCTACCTCGGCAAATGACAACTTGGCGCCAAAGCCAGGTGAGGATCCGGACCTGTTGCTCCGTGATTTCTTTGCGGCCTCAGCGCACCCAACCCAACAGCACCAGGCGGCCCGCGCCTACCTCACGGAGGAAGCCTCTAACCGCTGGAATGATGGCGCCTCCACCACCATTGTGGACCGCATTGATGTGAATGCGACCATCAATGCCACCCCAAATCAGAATGATGCCAATACGGTCACCTATGTGGTGCGCGGTGGGGTAGTGGGCAATCTGGGAAATGGCGGCGTGTATACTCCTACCTCTGGAAATCTCGAGGCGACTTTTGTTTTGAAGAAAACTAATGGGGAGTGGCGCATTGACCAGGTGCCCAGCGGCGTGATTATTGAGCGCACTGAATTGCGCAGCAATTACACCCCACGCGAACTATTCTTCCTTGATCCGACTGAGCGCATCCTGGTGCGCGATAGGCGTTGGGTCTTTAACCAACAGAGCAATCTTGATTCGGCTCTTCTGTCCTTGCTGGTAGAGGGCCCCAAGGCGCGGATGCGCGCCGGGCTGTTGACGGAGGTTCCGGAGAATGCGACCTTCGCCGGCTCCCATGATGGGGTTTATTATTTCACCGGCTTTGCTTCTTTGAATGCGGATGCCCGCCATAAATTTGCCGCCCAGGTGATTTGGACCTTGGCGCGCGCCGGCATTACAGGCCCGTATCGGATTGATTTGGATGGGGCGCCGCTGGATAGTGAGAACCCGGATATGAATGTTGAGGACGTGGCGGAGCTCAACCCGAACGCCCTGACTTCCGGCACAACGACCCTGTATGCGGTGCGTTCCGGCCAACTTTTCGACGTCCAAGGTTCCTCGGCCGATACTCTCGTGCCCGCTAATGGTACCTTGGGTTCTTCGCGCAGTATTCAGTCCGTTGCTATTTCGGGTGATGCTGCGGCAGCGGTGATTGGCAATGCCTCCCAGGGTGATCAGACCATGGTTATGGGGCCGATTAATGGGGCTGTGACCAATGTGATGCAGGCACGTAATATTGGCCGCCCAACCTTTGAGCCTAGTGGCAATACTGCCTGGGTGGTTGTGGATAATCATACGGTGGTTGCCGTATCACGAAATAATGCCACTGCTGACTTTGCGCAGGTCAATGTGGACACAAGTTCACTTGAGAGCATTACCAATAGCGAAATTACGGCGGTGCGCCTGTCCCCATCGGGCACCCAGGTGGCCTTCATTATTGGTGGCCATGTCTATATTGCGACTGTGTCGCGCCCTGATGCGGGTGAACGCAGCGTCACGGATATTTTGGATGTTGCCCCGGATATTGGGGATACTGCGTTGGATGTGGATTGGCTTCCTGATGGTGGCATTGTGGTTGGCACATCGAATCAGGAAACGCCCTTGTGGAAGGTAGAAATCGACGGATCGGAAGTCACACGGATGGCGACGGGTAACCTCACTGCCCCTATTACGAGTGTGAGTATTAGCCCGTCGACCATCTATGTGACAGATGCCCGCGCGGCCCTGCGCATGGCGATTAATGCAAATGCGGAAAATAGCCTCTTCTGGCGAGAGGTTCCAGCCTTGGCGGGCCGCAGCGGAAATATAGTCGCCTCTAAATAGAACCTATCTAACGGTGGTTACCAAGCGGTTTCTATAAAGGGGCGTGGCCAGTGGTCACCGCGAGGGTAGTAGCGCAGGCGCCAGCTTTCTTCCGCCTTCTTGGCGGACTCGGCTTGGCTCCTGTGTAAGGCCCACAACCCGCGGGAGAGCCGGATACGCAGAGCATCGGTGGTCCCATCACGGAAGGCCTGTTCAATATCGGCGCCGAGGTGGAACTCTGTCTCATCGCCCCAGTTTTCAGCCATGCGATAGATCAGGTCTCTGAGCCTATCGGGCGCATGGGCGGTGGTGAGTTGCCATCGGCCGTTGAATAGCGCGGTGTGCAGAATCGGGTTGACTGCCCACAGGTGTGTCTGGATTTTGCGCTGCTCACAGCGGGCACAAAAGAAAACGGGGACATACGTATCAGGGAAGATTGCATCCTGCGCATAGCCCGGCCGCCAGGTTTCCACCGTATTATGGCATACCGGATTGATACACTCACGCTGGAATCTATGGGCAAATTCGGGGGCCAAGGCGAGCGTGTCACGAATGCCACTCAGCAGATGATGCGCCTTGAGCTGCCGGAATGGTGAAGGCCTTCGTCGCAAGGCTTCACGGTATGCATTTTTCAGTGCCAGGTCGGGATGGACCTGCACACCCTCGTGGTCGAAGAGCCGCAAGTCACTGACAAAGTGAATAAATGCGTTGCCGGCTTTATCGAAAAACTCCGCAATATCGGAGGTGGTATACACATCGGCGGGGAATTGCTCTTTTGGCCCGATTTCAATCTTCAGGTCAACACTTTCGCAAGCCCCAACCTTCCGATAAAACCCGAGCGTCTTCTCGGGATTCTCTTCGGTAGCCCTATTCAGGGGAGCGAAGGTACTGAAGGATTTCTTCCATCCAATTAGTTGTTTTTTGCGTGAGATGCGCAAAGCCAATACGTAGCGCGTCGATGTGTCACCATAGCTCGGATGAAGCTCTAAGCATGGCAGGTTCATCGCTTCTGGTGCATCGCCGGCGTCAAGGAAAATATAGCCGCACACACACGAACTCCTTTCTTAACTCGAAAACTGTTAGAAAAGCAGCCGGTGTGGCTGCCTGGGAGTGTTAACCAACGGCCGCACGGTTATAATCAGATATGATAATCTCTGCATGGCAAACGTGCCAACCTGCAATTTTAGCGGGGGTATTTTTTAAGGTTTAAGAAAATTACAAAAGTTTACCCTCGCGCCGAGGCGGATTTATTGTTACCTGCACTTTTATTAATTACAAGTTCTTGAAGGAGCGTCGACAAGCACAAGGGGAGAATTACCCCCGTTTTAAGGAAACTCGAGGAAGGAGAGCCCAATGGATCGCATGAGCAAAGCAATTTTTAATACCCGCCGCGCCCTAGAAATGCGCGCCCAAATCAACTTTGTGGAGCAGCTCGCAGAGATAACCCAGAGTGTGCGCGAACTCATTATTCCGGGCGCTTGCACGGGCTGCCATAAACCGGGGGAGTTGCTCTGTGAAAGCTGCGCCGATCTGCTCCGACAAGCCCCTCAGCAGCTATTTCCCACCGTCGACCCGCGCTGCCCGCTCTTTGCTTTGGGCCCCTACTCGGGGGTATGGCGCAATCTTATTTTGGATATAAAAATTCGCCGTCGCTATAGCCTCTTCCCTTATGCGGGGGCACTGCTTGCAAGCGGTGTGGAATATCTCACAGCAGCCGGTTATTTGGGTGAAGATTGGGTCGTTGTGTCCGCGCCAACCTCGGATCGCAGCCGTAAAAAACGTGGCTGTGACATAGTCACTGAAATGGTTAAGCACGCCGGATTGCCCTACAAGGAAGTAGTGAAACATGCTGGTCATGTCGCCGATTCTGAAGGGCTCTCTCCGCATGAGCGTCGACTCAACCTACGAGGTGGTATTCAAATCCTGAACAGCCCGCCACCTCGGGTTTTAATAATTGATGATGTCATTACCACCGGTGCCACAATTGCCGCCACAGCCGATGTGCTCCGTGGGCATGGGAGCAAAATTTTTGGTGGCTTGAGTATCTGTGGTGCATAAAATCTGTTAATATGTAATTACCGCAGTTGTTTGCGGATTTCGCAGCCAGAGACGCTGCCGTTCCTTTTACAGTATGGGAGGTTGTCATCATGACCACGCCAGAGACCAAGGATCTCAAGATCACCATCACTGGACGTAACGTAGAGGTGCCTGAGCACTTCGCAGAGCGAGTTCAATCCAAGCTTGAGAAGATTGCACGCTTGGACCCTACGCTCACTTTCTTCCACGTTGAGCTTCAGCACGAGAATAACCCACGCCGTGGCGATCTCACTGATAAGATCCAGATCACCGCTACCGGCAAGGGCCATATTGCCCGCGCAGAAGCCAAGGAAGACAGCTTCTACGCAGCTTTGGAAACTGCCCTCGCCCGCATGGAGCGTTCCCTGCGCAAGGTGAAGGCACGTCGCCAGATTTCCCGTTCTGGTCACCGTGCGCCACTCGGCACCGGTGAGGCTACCGCTGAGTTCCTTAATGAGACCGCCAGCGAGCAGCCAGTTGGTAAGTATGATGTTGATCCGTATGCAGATACGGTTGAGGATGTACTTCCAGGCCAGATCGTGCGTACCAAGGAGCACACCGCAACCCCAATGAGTGTGGATGATGCTTTGAGCAAGATGGAGCTTCTCGGCCACGACTTCTATCTCTTCGTAGATAGCGACACTGGTCGTCCAAGCGTCGTTTATCGTCGCCACGCTTATGACTATGGTTTGATTGCTCTTGCCGATAGCTAAAAATTAGCTTCTGGTTAAGTTTTAAACCGGTGGTTCTGCCTCAATGAGGCATTAACCAGCACAAATATGAGGGCGCCTGCTTCCGGATTCCGGGGGTGGGCGCTCTTATTATTAGATTCTCAGCAAGATTTTTTATCCCGGAGTATGTCACTGCGGGTCATTTTCTTGTATCATTGAGGATCGAAGTTTTTTTAAACCCTAATTGAGAATTAAGTAGAAACAGAGGGGCTCCTGGCCGTGTTACTATCCAAGATCTTGCGTGTTGGCGAAGGACGCGCGATTAACCGTCTCAAGAAGACCGCAGAGCAGGTTATGGCTCTGGACGAGCAGTTCTCTGCTTTGAGTGATGATGAGCTCAAGGCAAAGACCGCCGAATTTAAGGAACGCCTAGAGAATGGCGAGACTGTCGACGATATTCTTCTTGAGGCCTTCGCTACTGCCCGTGAAGCATCCTGGCGCGTGCTCGGCCAGAAGCATTATATTGTCCAGATTATGGGCGGTGTGGCCCTGCACTTTGGCAATGTTGCCGAGATGCGTACCGGTGAGGGTAAGACCCTGACCTGTGTGCTTCCTGCATACCTTAATGCGCTGTCCGGCAAGGGCGTTCACGTTGTTACCGTGAATGACTACCTGGCCAAGCGTGACGCCGAGTGGATGGGTCGTGTTCACCGCTTCCTGGGTCTGACCACGGACGTTATTCTTTCCGGTATGAATCCACAGCAGCGTCGTGACGCTTATGCTGCGGACATCACCTACGGCACCAATAACGAACTTGGCTTCGACTACCTGCGCGATAATATGGCTCGCTCCATGGCAGAGACCGTGCAGCGCGGCCACCACTATGCCATCATCGACGAGGTTGACTCCATCCTTATCGACGAAGCCCGTACACCACTGATCATTTCCGGTCCTACCGATACTTCTTCCCAGTGGTATACCACCTTCGCGCGTCTGGTTCCTCGTATGGAACGCGATATCCACTATGAAGTAGATGAGCGTAAGCGCACCATTGGTATTAAGGAAGAGGGCGTTGCCTGGGTTGAGGATCAGCTCGGCATTGATAACCTCTATGCCCCTGAGCACTCCCAGCTGGTGAGCTATATTAATAATGCTATTAAGGCTAAGGAGCTCTTCGAGCGCGATAAGGACTATATTGTCCGTAATGGCGAGGTCCTCATTGTTGATGAGTTCACCGGCCGTGTTCTTCAGGGCCGTCGCTATAACGAGGGTATGCACCAGGCCATTGAGGCCAAGGAGAATGTGGAGATCAAGGCTGAGAATCAGACCTTGGCTACCATTACCCTGCAGAACTACTTCCGTCTCTATGACAAGCTCTCCGGTATGACCGGTACCGCTGAGACTGAAGCTGCCGAGCTCCACCAGATTTATAAGCTCAATGTGATGCCTATCCCAACCAACCGTCCAGTTCAGCGTGAGGATTTGGATGACCTGGTCTATAAGACCCAGGAAGCCAAGTTTGCTGCTGTGGCTGAGGATATTGCTGAGCATGTGGAGAAGGGCCAGCCTGTTCTGGTTGGTACCACCAGCGTTGAGCGCTCCGAGTACCTCTCCCGTCTGCTGCAGTCTCGCCACATTAAGCACACTGTTCTTAATGCTAAGCACCACGATCAGGAAGCTGAGATTGTTGCTAAGGCTGGTCTGCCGGGTGCTGTGACTGTGTCCACCAATATGGCTGGTCGTGGTACCGACATCGTGCTTGGTGGTAACGCCGATATTCTTGCCGATATTGAGCTGCGTGAACGCGGCCTGAACCCAGTTGATACTCCTGAGGAGTATGAGGCTGCGTGGGATGAGGCTATTGCTAAGGCCAAGGAGCGTTCCAAGAAGCTTGCGGAACAGGTTCGTGAGGCCGGTGGCCTCTATGTTCTCGGTACTGAGCGCCATGAGTCTCGTCGTATCGATAACCAGCTGCGTGGTCGTGCGGGCCGTCAGGGTGACCCTGGTAAGACCCGTTTCTACCTCTCCATGCGCGATGAGCTCATCGTCCGCTTCGTTGGCGCCACCATGGAAAATATGATGAACCGCCTCAACGTTCCTGATGATGTGCCAATTGACTCCCGCATGGTGACCAATGCCATTAAGGGTGCACAGGCCCAGGTTGAGAACCAGAACTTCGAAATGCGTAAGAACGTGCTTAAGTATGACGAGGTTATGAATGCCCAGCGTAAGGTTGTGTACGCTGAGCGCCGTGAGATCCTTGAGGGCATGGATGTGTCCGCCCAGGTCAAGGATATGATCACCGATACCATCCAGGCCTATGTCATGGCGGCAACCGCCGAAGGCTATGTGGAGGACTGGGATCTGGCCAAGCTGTGGACCGCTATTGGTTCCCTCTTCACCCCACGCTTCACCTACCAGGAGCTTATCGACGGCTCCGAGTACGGTGCAGCCGGCGAGCTGCGTCCTCAGGACTTGATTCGTGCTCTCGAGGAAGACGCTCTTGCCCAGTACCAGGAGCTTGAGGATGCCGTCTCCTCCATCGGTGGCGATGAGCAGATGCGCAATATTGAGCGTCAGGTCATTATGAGCGTGGTCGACCAGAAGTGGCGCGAGCACCTCTATGAGATGGACTACCTCAAGGAAGGTATTGGCCTTCGTGCTATGGCACAGCGTGACCCACTGGTTGAGTACCAGAAGGAGGGTGGCGATATGTTCAATGCCATGAAGGATGCCGTCAAGGAAGAGTCTGTCCGCCAGCTCTTTATGCTCCGCAACCAGTTTGTGAAGGCCCAGGAGCCTGAGGAGATTGTGGTTGAGACTCCAGCTGAGCCTGACCCACAGTCCCTGAATACCTCCGGTCCTGAAGAGGTCTAAAAAGACCCCTGGTCACAGACCGCATAGTGCCCGCTAGGAAGATTAATCCGTAAAGGATCATCTTCCTAGCGGGTTTTTCACATGCCCAGCTTCTTTAGGGCAAAGATACCTGCCTGCCAAGTGCCCACAAAGAAGCGCAGCCGAATCGCAAAATAGTAGCTAATGCCGGGCTCGGTATCGACTATGCCATAGATGAGTCCTTGGTTGTGGCGCAGAAGACGAATGGAGAAAGCGCAGGTTGGACCCCGCTCGGCGCGGAATTCCCTCAAAGTCATGCGTGCCTCCGGCCCGATAATGCGGCGGCTTAAAATGCGGTTACCAAAGGCCATTTCCAAAACCAGGGTGGCAAAGGCCTGGGGGCGCAGTTCTGTAATGGGGCGGGAGCCGGTGGGTACTTCGCGCCCACCTTCGGCCAGGGCAATAATATTGGGGCCGACTTGGGGCAGTGCAGTTGGGGTCCAGTAGCTGCGGTTTCCCGCATCCAGGGACAAGGGATCGTAGAGTTGCCCGGGCTTATAGCAGCGTAAAAGTTGAAGTCGCTGGTAGCCGGGAATCTTCTGAAGATTATTCTCCATGAGCAGCGTGGATAGTGACAACGCCCACAGGAATCGGTAATATAGTGTTGAATCTAGTTTAGCACGACTGATGCTAGAGATTTCCCACCGACCCCAAAGGAGAACAACCCGGTGAAAGGGTTAATCGTCGATTATTGCGGCGTACTTGATGGTAGCGATGAAGAGCAGCGTCGCTGGCGTAATTTCTTTGCTGCCGCAAAGATGGCTGGCGTCCACATTGCTATTTTGTCCAATGACCCGGGTGGCCCGGGCGCTGAGCCGATCCGTGAGTGGGAATATCGTGGGGTAGTTGATGCGGTATGCCTGTCCGGTGAGATTGGTTTTGCCAAGCCAGATAAAGAGGCTTTTGATGCCGCAGCCCATGCCCTTGGTTTGGAACTCAATGACTGTGTTTTGGTCGATGATTCCATTACTAATGTTCGTGCTGCTGTGGACAATGGCCTGGTAGGCTGCTACTTTTTGCAATTCGACCGCACTGTGGTGGAGTTGCAGGGCCTCTTCAATCTTCCCGGCGAGTACTAGTTTTTAGTCTCGTTTTGGACATGACTCTTTAAGGAGATAGCGTGCGCGTCTATATCCCAGCTACTTTCGACATGCTCCACCAGTTGGAGGAGATGGGCGAAATGCCAATCCGCATGGGTTATGGCTTTGCCTTGACCGATGCTCTGCGTGAGCAGTTCACGGAGGGTGATGAGGAGGAGATTGATTTCTTCGCCTTTAATGATGCTTCTTTGGCTAGTTTGCGTCTGTTGACTCAGCCGCCATTGTCCCATTTTCCTTTCCGCCGTGTGGTGATTACTGCGGATATTGATGATTCGCGTCTGCGCCCGGATCCTGAGCTTTCTGAGTCCTTGGTGCATATTGATGGTAATCTTGCCTTCAAGGAGATTCTTGCTTTCCATGTGGATACCGTGGAAGGGGAGACCTATGTGGAGCGTGCTCTGCCGCTTCTTGATCGCGCCGAGCTTGGCGACGAAGGCGCCCAGCTGACTGTCGGCGATGCGCTTGATATTCTCCTTGCGTGGTTTGACCCTTCGGAACTGGGTCTTTTGACCCTCGGTACTTTTGGCGTTTAATGCTCTTGCTTTGCTTGGCCCCCACCTGTGGTGGGGGTCATTTTTTATGCTGACCACAGTCTGTGAATTTAGTGAGAGTATCAAAATTTTGGGTACAATATTTTGCTCCTGAAACTTACTCTTTGGTAATATACGGTCTCGTAACCTATTCAATTTTTTCAGGAGACTTTCTATGGCAATCCGTGATGGGCTCAAGGGGGTACGCGGCATTCTGCGCCGTTTCACCACCCCATTGCTTCCGGATGATTATACGCACTTGATTAATCCGCTCTGGTCCGCCCGCGAATTTCGTGGCAAGATCATTTCGGTCGATCACCCAACCGAGGACACTGTAAGCCTAGGCATTGAGCCAGGTTGGGGTGTGCCAGTTGAGTTTCATGCAGGTCAGTTTATTGGTATTGGTGTGGCCATTGATGGCCGTTTCACCTGGCGTTCATATTCTTTGACCTGTGCCCCTACCTTTATTCAGGGAGAGATTTTCACCGTCACTGTTCGCGCAGTGCAGGATGGTGCCCTCTCCTCTCACCTCCTGGCCTATGCTAAGCCTGGCCAGATTGTTCGCCTTGCAGCCCCAGCCGGCGACTTCCACCTCAGCCAGCCTCTGGCAGAAAAGATGATCTTTGCTGCCGCTGGTGTTGGTATTACCCCTATTATTTCGATGCTTCGTACCATCGAGCAGACTGAGCAGGGTGCTTTGAAGCGCTGTGTTCTTTTCAATACCATCCACTCCGAGGAGCACCTGCTCTTTGGTGAGGATCTTGCCCGCATGGAGGCTGAGGGCCTTCGTGTTATTAACCGCATTTCCACCCAGGATGGTCGCCTCAGTGGCGCCGATATTGATCGTGTGATTCCAGAGGCCGAGGGCTATATTGCCTACGTATGTGGCCCAACTGGTTTTATTGACATGGTCAAGAGCTGGGGTGCCGAGCGTGGGGTAGATGTGCGCTCTGAAAGCTTCGTGCTTGACCGTAGTGCCGCTACCCAGGGTGGCCATATTTCCTTTGGTGACCGTGCCGGTGCCGATGTTGATGGTGCCACCACTTTGCTGGAGGCCGGCGAGAACCTGGGTGTTGACCTGCCTTATGGTTGCCGAATGGGTATTTGCCAGACTTGTGTCTGCGAGCTCGAAGATGGTTATGTGCGTGACCTGCGCACCGGTGAGACTCTTGGTCCCGGTGAGCGTGTACGCACCTGTGTTAGTGTCGCTGCTGGCGACTGCCGAATCAAAGCTTAAGGAGTAACAGATGGCAATTGATAATATTCAGGCTTACGCTCACCTCACCGATGAAGATATTAAAGAGATCGGTAGGCGTCTCGACGAAATCAAGCGTGAGGTTGATGAATCCCGTGGTGAGCGGGATGCACGCTATATTCACAATCTGATTAAGTTCCAGCGTGGCCTGGAGGCCACCGCCCGTGCGACACTGCTCTTTAGCCACAAGAAGCCAGCCTTCTGGGCCGGTTCTGTCATGCTCTTTGTGGCCAAGGGCCTCGAAAACATGGAGCTCGGCCACAATATTATTCACGGCCAGTGGGATTGGATGAATGATCCGGAGATTCATTCCACCACCTGGGAGTGGGATATGACCTGTCCTTCCTCCCAGTGGATGCACTCCCATAACTATGTGCACCACAAGTACACCAATATTATTGGTAAGGATAATGACGTGGGATATGGCATCCTGCGCGTGACCCGTGATCGCAAGTGGCAGCCTTTTAATGCCTTCCAGCCAATCACCAATGTGGTTTTGGCCTCCCTCTTCCAGTGGGCTATTGCCTTCTATGATGTGGAGCTTGGTCGCTACTTTGCTGGTAAGCAAAGCTGGAAGCAGACTGCGCCTCGCTTCTGGGAGGCTGTGCGTAAGTCTCGTCGCCAGGTGCTCAAGGACTATGTTTTCTATCCGCTGCTCTCCGGCCCTAACTATTTCAATACGGTGAAGGCCAATGCTCTTGCTAACTGGATGCGCTCCGTCTGGGCCTATATGGTTATTTTCTGCGGCCACTTCCCAGATGAGGCTGAGACCTTTACCAAGAAGCAGCTGGAGAATGAGGACCATAATGAGTGGTACCTGCGTCAGATGATTGGTTCCGCCAACTTCTATGGTGGCAAGATTATGACCATCATGTCCGGTAACCTCAACTACCAGATTGAGCACCACCTCTTCCCAGATATGCCATCCAACCGCTATGCGGAGGTTGCTGTTAAGGTGCGTGCCCTGTGCGAGGAATACGACATTCCTTATAACGTGGATTCTTTCCCAGCACAGTTCCTCAAGGTGCAGCGCACCCTGCTCAAGCTGACCCTGCCAAATAAGTTCCTGGCAGCGTCCCGCCACAATGCCCCTGAGGTGCGCTCCAATGAGGCCTTCACCCCAGAAATTGAGGCAAAGCTGCACGTAGGTGCCGATGACCAGGGTAAACGCCGTGGCCTTCAGCCTGCTTTGAAGATGGCTAAGGAGCTTCGCCCATCGGTGAAGCAGGGCGTTCGCCATCTCATCAACGCTATTGTGAAATAACTACAGTTAAGTAGCTACAAAAAATCCCCAGTCGTACATTCTGTGTACAACTGGGGATTACGTCTATCTAGAATCGCCCCATACTCGAATCACTCCATAGCGGGGGCTCTAGATATTGAGTGGCTGACTTAGCTGTGGCATGGCATTCGCACCCTTGCGCAGGGTGGAAAAGATGCGCGTATATTCATCACGAAGTGCATCGACCATGTCTTGACCACGGTATTTGCTGTTCAGGCCGTGGACTGCCATAGCAATGGTGTAGGCGATAATGCCCAGCATTGTGGCATCCTCCGCAGTGGCTTTAAAGCCAGGGAGTGCGGCCTCCAGGGCCTGGACCATCATATTGTCCTCAGTCAGGGCGCAGAAGCTATGAGCAGAGGCAATCTGCACACTCACTGTCACCGCAGCCTGGTAGGAGTCCACAGGGTCCTCGGAGAGCTGCGGCTGCTCCAAAACCACATATTCCACAGCGTCCAGAATGGACATGCCGCCACGAATCTTTTCTATGGCCACTGCAGAATAGCGCTGGGTCTGGGCGGTGGTGAAGTGATCCAAGGCTGCTTCCACGGAAGGGAAGTAGTTGTGGAAAGTGCGCGGGGAGACATGGGCCTTCTCGGCAATGGCACTAATGGTGGCAGCACTCAAGCCATCAAAGAAAACCAGGCGCGCTGCCTCACGAGCCAGCGAATCCCGTGTCTCCGCCTTCTTCTGTTCACGCAAACTAGTCATTATGCCTTTAATTCTAGTGAATTAAGCGATTCGCCTTCAATGTCGATCTTTGGCAGCTTCAACCAGTGTGGAATCTTCCAGGCGCGGTCACCAAGCAGGTACATGGTCGCTGGGATGAGAGTCATGCGGACGACGAAGGCGTCGAAAAGCACAGCAATACCCAGTGCGAAGCCCATGGTCTTAATCAGCAGCATGTCCATGCCCATGAAGGCAAAGAAGACGCTGGCCATAATGAGGGCGGCTGCGGTGACCACACGGGCACCAAACTTGACGCCCATCTCAGCAGCATGGTGGGCGCTATGGCCATGGGAGAATTCCTCACGCATGCGGGAGACCAAGAACACCTCGTAGTCCATGGCCAGGCCAAAGACCAAACCAATAAGGAAGATAGGCAGGAAGCTCACCAGTGGCTGTGGGTCATCAACCAAACCAAGCCAGCCTTCCTGGAAGATGGCCACGGTGGCACCAAAGGCAGCGGCCATGGACAGTGCGAAGCCAAGGGCCGCAATGAGTGGAACCCAAATGGAACGGAAGACCACCATGAGCACCAAGAATGCCAACACAAGAACAATAGCGATATAAGGAATCAGGGCCTCGGCCAGACGGTCGGAAATATCCTCATAGATTGGGGTCACACCAGTAATACCGAAGGAGGAACCGGTGCTTGTTTCATATTCGCCCTGCTCATCGCGGATAGTCTGCAGAGTTGTCGCAGTTTCCTCGTCGGTCGCACCAGAGGTTGGGGTCACCAGAATCTGAATATAGGACTGGTCCTCGGTGGCGTTCACAATCTGTGCATTCTGCACGCCCTCGGTGGCATTGAACATGGTCACCGCCTGCAATGCATTAGCACCACGGGTGGCGAGATCCTGCACGTTGCTATTATCTACCAGCGCAATCATTGGGGCATTACGGCCTGGGCCAAAGCCCTCTTCCACCATCTCATAGGCAATACGGTTTGGCGCACCCTTATTGGCGCTGCCATCAGTAGGCATAGCCAGCTTCAGGTTCATCGCTGGAATAGCAATGATAGCGAGCAGCAGGACGCTGGCCACAGTCATCTTGATTGGGTTGCGGCGCAGGAACTGGGCCCAACGGGTACCCATAGTTGCCTTAGCAGCAGTTGGGTTCGGTGCCTTAACAGGAATCCAGTTGCCACCAAAGACGCGCACACCCAAGAGGGAGAGGATGGCTGGCAGCAGGCTAAGGGCCACAAGAACAGCAACCACAACAGTGGCGGCAGCGGCCAAAGCCATAGAGGAAAGGAATGGGATATTAACAACCAACAGGGCCACCAAAGCGATGACCACAGTGCTGCCCGCAAAGACCACAGCAGAGCCGGCCTTACCCACAGCCATACCCATAGCGTGGGCGCGATCCGCCTTGCTCATAGTGCTCATGGCGGCGCGCAGCTCCTTTGGAGTCGCATCACTAATACCGAGCTTCTCAATAATCTCGGAGCGGAAGCGGCTCGCAATAAAGAGGGCATAGTCAATACCCACAGCAAGACCAATCATGGATGCCAGGGTAGAAGTGGTGGAGCTAATCGCATCACTAAAGTGGGTGGCAATCTGAATGCCCAGCAAGCCAATACCAACACCAACAACAGCAGTAATCAGTGGCATGCCCGCAGCAACCAAGGAGCCGAAGGTCACCATGAGGACAATAGCGGCCACAATGAGGCCGACCAGCTCAGCAGCACCCTGCTCAGGCACCTGATTAATCAGGCCGGTGCCGGTATAGGCAACCTCAAGATTATCCGTGGCAGCGGACTCAATAATAGAGGTGACGGCCTCACGTTGTTCCGCAGTCACATCAGTGCCCGAATCAGCATTCAAAGTAATGCTGATAGTGCCCGTCATACCATCGGCACTCAGTGGGCTCAGGGCCGCAATATCGGAGTCGATCTGCTCCGCACTTAGTCCTTGCTGGGACTTTGCGGCCGTGAGTTGCTGAGCCATGCCTGCGGCAGTGGTCACTGGATCGTAGAGCGTATCAGTATCGACCAGTTCACCGGAAGCCTTGAGCTCCTCAATCAGAGTCTGCATCTGGGCCATGTGCTCTTCATCCGACAATGGCTTGCCATCAGTGGACTTAAGAACAATTGTGCCCGTTGGGGCATTGGTGAGATCACCAGTATCAAAAACCTCAGCGAGCTTCTGCTGGGTCTCAATGGAACTCAGGCCCGGAATGCTGAAGGAATCGGACACTGGCTTAGCCAGCTGGTTTGCGCCAATGCCGAAGAGGCCGAGGAGAATCAGCCACACTGCAATAAAGCGACCGGCATGGCTGTACGCACCGCGACCTAGCCGGTAGAGAAATTGTGCCATTAGATAAATACCTTTAAATGGGTTGAGAAGAACTAGTTGAAAGAACTAACTGGGCGGGTGTGCCCAAAAGAAAAGGCAAAGACGGGCGCTGTGTGTAAAACCTGTTGGGGTGCGCCCGCCTTTGGGTAATGAGCATCCCTCAAGTGGGATATGCACAAGTATAGAATTATTGCGCGCAGTGTGCAAGTTTACTTATTTCTTGCAAATATCCCCACGTAGTGAAACTTACATCTTTCCAGCTAAACGCCATATTTCCGCAGATCTGCAAACTGTTAAGCCAAAAAAAATAAGGCCCGAAGGCCTTAAAGTCTTCACCCCGCACGGTACTAACCTGCACCGTGCTAACTGTCGCGAGCCGACTAAGAATCCACACTCGCGCCGGGCAGAAGCGCCTCCCCATAGCTGAGCTTAATCAGTAAGTCCACTGTGCCCTGCACTCCATCAATGGTGTCATCGCCCTGGCTAATGGCGGTGGCAATACCTTCGGTGCAGCGCTCAATGAGCTTGGCCACTGCGGGGTCGGTGCCGTCCTCCGTAAAGCGGCGCGTCCAGGTTTCATTATCCGCAGCAATGGCAGCATCAATGGTGGGGATTTTCTTAAACTCCAACCATAGGGCACTAGAGCGGAAGAACTGCGCCACCGTGTCATTATCCTGGCAGAGCGCGCGAATATAGGCGCGCAGCCAACGGCCGGGCGCCGTATCCGCCGGGTCCAAATAGGACTCAATATGGGCATCAAAGCGTGCATTCACCGCAATGGCGACCTCAGCTAATAGCTGCTCGCGGGTAGGGAAGTGATGAAGAACGCCGGACTTGGAATAGCCCGCCGCCTTAGCAATCTCATTAATGCTCACTGCCGAACCGTGCTGGGCAATGAGCTGCTCAGCGGTGGCAATGACCGTGCTTTTGCAGCGCTCAGCATCACGCGAACGTGACTTGGTCTGACTTTGATGGGTGGAACTCATGGAGACCACTATAGCATGAACCGACCGATTGGACGGTAACTCAAAAACTCTGTATAGTGGCATATTGACTTCATTACCGACCGCTTGGTCGGCCTATTTTTTGTGAAAGGATCTGATAGACGTGGCCACGTCGATGACACCGGCGGCGGGTATTTCCACGGCGCCCCGCGCAACCGCACGCGAGTGGGCAGCTTTTTCCATTCTGGTTTTGTCCGTAGTTCTTCTTACTGTGGACGCAACCGTACTGTCTTTGGCTATTCCATCCATTACGAATGCCCTAGCAGCCACTGGCACCCAGATTTTGTGGATGGGTGATATTTACTCCCTGATGATCTCTGGTCTGCTCATTACCATGGGTAATGTGGCTGACCGTTTTGGTCGAAAGAAGCTCTTGCTGCTTTCTGCCTTGGGTTTTGGTTTGGCTTCTTTGTTGGCGGCCTTTGCCCCAAGCCCGGAGATCCTCATTCTTGCCCGTGCTTTGATGGGTACCACCGGTGCTGGCCTCATGCCTTCCACTTTGGCCTTGATCCGTACTATCTTTAAGAATCCTCGTCAGCGCACCACCGCGATTTCCATTTGGGCGGCCGGTGCTTCAGCTGGTGCCGCATTTGGCCCGCTCATTGGCGGTCTTCTGCTGAGTCACTTCTGGTGGGGCAGTGTTTTCTTGGTTAATGCGCCAATTGTTGCCATTATCCTGATTGCCGGTTTTATTCTTCTTCCGGAATCCCGCAATGAGAAGAGCGGTCCGATTGATCTGCCAAGCGTGGTCCTGTCCATTCTTGCCATCATTCCGCTTGTGTATACCGTTAAGCACGTCTTTTCTGATGGTCTTAGTTTGGGTATGCTCCCAATTCTTATTCTTGGTTTGGTTGCCGGTTGGGGTTTTGCGCGCCGTCAGCGCCGAATGGAAGAGCCACTCTTTGACCTTGAGCTCTTCAAGTTGCCGTCCTTTAGCAGCGCAATTCTCGTGCAGTTCATTGCGGTTTTCGCAACCTCTGGTCTGATTTACTTCTTTAGCCAGTATCTGCAGTTTGTTCGTGGCTTTAGCCCTTTGGAGGCGGGTCTGATTGAGCTGCCGAATGCGCTCTCCGCGACCTTGATTATTGTTGTTGCGGCCGCCATGGTGCGCAGTTGTGGTGTCAATGGTGCCATGGCCTTGGCCTTGATTATTAACTCTATTGGCTTTGCTGGCCTGGCCTTTTCCGAGCATCATGGCTCGGTGGTTCTGATTTGTATCAGCTTTGTCTTTGTGGGTTTGGGCGGTGGCTTGGGCTTTGCGCTGGGCACTGATGCCATTGTTGGCTCGGCCCCGGCCGATCGTAGTGGTGCTGCCTCCGCAATTTCGGAGACCTCTTATGAGCTGGGCGCGGGGCTTGGTATTGCCATCCTTGGCTCCATGATGGCTGGTTTCTACCGCTTCAATGGTGGCTTTGCGGATTCCATCGCTACTGCGCATACCAGCTTTGAGCGCGGGCTTATCGACGCCACCACATTCACCCAGGCCTCCGGCGCCTTTAGTGGGGCCATGGTTATTGTCACCCTGGTGAGCGCAGCCATTATGTTGGGCACTGCGGTTATTGCTTACCGTCAGATGCCACGCCAGGTTGAGGCTAACGCCCACCAGTAACGCTCACCAGTAAATAAGGGGATTAGTTCTCCCAGGCTACATTGGTGCGCAGCTTCTCCAAGAGGTTGCGCACCGCTGTTACGCGGCGGGCAGTGACCTCATTATAGGTGGGGGAGTCTGGGTCCTGGAGGGTATCCAAATAGCAACCAGGTTCCAGGTGGGAGCAGCCACGGGGGCATTCTTCCACTGCATCCTTCAAGTCATCAAAAACCTCAAGAACTGTATCGGCATCTACATGGGCCAGGCCGAAGGAACGCACACCAGGGGTATCAATCAACCAACCACCCTCTGGTAGCTCCATGGCCACTGATTGGGTGGAGGTGTGCTTGCCCTTACCCACCCCGGACACCTCACCTGTGGCACGGGAAGCCTCAGGGATAAGACGGTTCATCAGGGTGGATTTACCCACGCCACTATGCCCGATGAGGGCGCTGACCTTGCCCTTTGTCAGGTCAACTACGGGTTCGACGGGGTCGTCGATACCGCACACAATGACTTCAACATCCAGGGTTTCGAATTCTTTGGCAAATTCTGTGGGGTCAGCCAAATCTGATTTGGTCAGAATAATAATGGGGCGCACATTGCCAACAAAAGCAGCAACCAGGGCACGCTCCACAAAACCGGTGCGCGGCGGTGGATCCGCCAGGGCACAGACAATGAGCAGCTGGTCGGCATTGGCCACAACAATGCGCTCATAGGCATCTGTATCATCAGCTGTTCGGCGCAGCACACTGTGGCGCTCAGCTAATTTGACGATACGGCCCAGGGTGCCTGGCTTTCCACTGGTATCGCCCACCACGCCCACCTGGTCGCCCACAACAATGGGGGTGCGACCCAGGTCCTTGGCGCGAATACAACTAATGGTGCGGCCTTCTAGATAAACACCCCAGCGGCCACGGTCTTTGGAAACCACCATGCCAAACAGAGCATCCTCATGTTTTGGGCGGTCCTTGGTGCGGGGGCGGCTTCCTTTACCGGGACGAATCTTTACATCGGATTCATCATAGGAGTGACGGCCGCGCCTCATTAGTTTTCACCCTCCACATCGGAGCCCGCCGCTGCAGGACCTGCAGTGGAGGCGAGCATATCTGCCCACATGGCGGCAAAGTCCGGCAGGGTCTTGGATGTGGTTTCAATATTTTCCACCACAATGCCTGGCACGCGCAGACCAATAATGGCACCGGCGGTGGCCATGCGGTGATCCGCATAGGAGTGCCACAAACCACCGTGGAGCTTATCCAGCGGGGTAGCGTAGATGGCAATGCCATCCTCTAGTTCCTCGGCACTGCCACCAATGGCGGTGATTTCATCAACCAGGGCCTTGAGGCGGTTGGTTTCATGGCCACGCAAATGAGCAATGCCAGTGAGCTTGGAATCAGTGGAGGCCAGCACACACAAAGCGGCGACCGTCGGTGCCAATTCACCAATCTCAGACATATCAATCTCAATGCCCTTGAGGCCCGCACTATCCTTGGGGCCGGTGACAACCAGCTCACCACTATCGGCATCCATGGTGACTGTTCCACCCATGGCGCGGGCAATATCACGGAACTGGTCACCCGGCTGGGTGGTGGCGGTTGGCCAGGCGGTGCGCACCGTACCGCCGGTGGCAAGGGCCGCTGCCAAGAATGGGGTTGCATTGGACAGATCTGGCTCAATATCCCATAGACCTGCACGAATCGGACCTGGCTCTACCTTCCAGGTCTCCTTTTCTGGCTGGGTGACAGTCACCCCGGCCTCACGCAGCATGGCCACAGTCATATCAATATGCGGCATGGATGGAAGCACCCCACCCTTGTGGCGCACAGTAATGCCCTTATCGGTGCGCGCACCCATCAAGAGCAGGCCGGAAACAAACTGGGAGGAAGCAGAGGCATCAATAGTGACCTCACCACCGGCCACACTACCGGTGCCCTCAATACGGAAGGGCAGGGTATCGCCCTCAATATCCACACCCAACTCGCGCAGGGCAGACAAAATGGTACCCATTGGCCTTTGACGTGCATATTCGTCACCATCGAAGATGACAGTGCCGCGGGCAAAAGCACCCAAACCCGGGGCAAAACGCATCACAGTGCCGGCCAGGCCACAGTCAATGGTGCCACCGTGGAAATGCTCCGGGGCGGTGATACGAATATCGCCCACAGACATACCAGGGGCGGCAGGAAGTTCCTGCACAGAGGCCCCAAGAGCACGAAGCGCACCAATCATGAGTTCACTATCGCGGCTACGAAGCGCCCCACGCACCACCGATGTATGGCCCGGCTGTGCCAAACCCGCAAGGATTAAAGCGCGGTTAGTCATGGACTTGGAGCCAGGAATCTGAACACGGGCAGAGAGCTTCGCCCCCGCAGCAGCAGAACCCGCCTGCGGATCTGCATCGAGTCCAGCGCTACCTGCGGAAATGGTGGGTGCGTTCCAGTCTGTCATGGGTGCCTTTCTATTCGCCGGCCACAGGGCCGAAAACAGCATTGGTAAGTTTAGCTAGGTCAGTGGCGGCCAATTCAATGTCCAGGCCGCGTTTGCCACCGGAGACCATAATTGTGGGGTAATTGGTGGCGGATTCGTCGATAACCGTCGGCAAGCTGCGCTTTTGTCCAAGTGGGCTAATGCCGCCCGGCACGTAACCGGTCAGGGACTGCGCTTTTTTCTGGTCGGCCATGGAGAGTTTGCCAAATCCAAGGGCCTCGGCGGCGCGCTTGAGGCTCAAGTGACCGGTGACGGGCACGCAGGCCACACCATAGTTTTTCCCGTCGGTAATAATGAGGGTTTTGAAAATACGCTCGGCGGGAAAGTCGAGGCCAGCTGCAGCATTATCACCAAAATGGTCGGTGCCGCCCTCAAAAGTGTGGACGGAGTGCTCAATATCTGCTACTGCTAGGAGGGCCGGTGTTGCCCCACCTGTTTTCTTCTTCTTACCCATGCCTATTAGCATACAGGTACCCTGGCGAAATGGCTCATGTAAAATTGCCTTATGCCTGATTTGGATGCCACCCCGGATACCAATGAGCGTTTTCAAAAAGAAGCGCTACCTTTGCTGGATACCCTCTATGCTGGTGCCTTGCGTATGACTCGCAACCCAGCCGATGCGGAGGATTTGGTGCAGGAAACCTATATGAAGGCTTTTGAGAAATTTGATACCTTCACGGAGGGCACCAATCTCAAAGCGTGGCTCTACCGCATTATGACTAATGCATATATTAATCACTACCGTAAGGCGCAGCGCCGCCCAACGGAGACTTCGGCCGAGGAGATTACGGACTATCAGTTGCTGTCCACTTCCTCCCATGAATCAACTGGTTTGGAATCCGCCGAGGTAGAGGCCCTCAAGTTGCTGCCCGACACGGAAATCTCGGAGGCTCTCAATGCGCTTTCCGACGACTACCGTATGGTCATCTACTATGCCGATATCGAAGGCCTTCCCTATAAGGAGGTCGCTGAAATCCTTGATGTTCCTTTGGGTACAGTCATGTCGCGCTTGCATCGTGGAAGAAAAAAGCTCCGTGAGGCGTTGAAGGAAGTAGCCGCCGAACAAGGCATTGGGACGAGCAAGTAAAGGGACTAAACATGCGTAGTGAAGAAACATTCAAGCTTCTAACGGAGCTGCTTGATGGCCACTGTGATGCTGCCCGCAAAGAGCTGCTCCGCCAACAGGTTGAAAAATGCCCAGAGTGCTTTCGCGCTCTAGGCATTGAACAGGAAGTGCGTGCTTTGCTGCGTCGCTGTTGTAGTGCACAGGCCCCGGAGGCCCTGCGCATTAAGATTGTGATGCAGCTAAGTTTGCGAGGTGCAAGGCAAGATATGCCACCTCAGCAGGGCTAAGCGGCCCAATAGCATCGCTGATTTTCTCAGCCACTCTGTAGGCCTCGGGCGCCTGCGCCGCGATACTATCGCCAAGGTGCAGGCGCCCTTCTGCATGTTCGCCCTATGCAGATGCGGTCTTAGAGTTCCTGACCGTTGGTGGCAATAACCTTCTTATACCAATCAAAGGATGGCTTCTTGCGGCGCTCCAGGGTGCCGTTGCCCTCATTATCACGGTCGACATAAATCAGGCCATAGCGCTTCTTCATTTCACCGGTGGTGAAGGAGACCAGGTCAATAATGCCCCATGGGGTATAGCCCATGACCTCAACACCATCCTCAGCAATGGCAATACCCATCTGCTCAATGTGGGCAGAGAGGTAGTCAATACGTGGCTGGTCCAGGGCAATGGAGCCATCCTCATTGACCTCATCGATCATGCCAAAGCCATTTTCCACAATGAACATTGGAAGCTCATAGCGGTCCCAGAGCTGGTTAAGGGTAACACGCAGACCCACTGGGTCAATTGGCCAACCCCAATCAGAGGCACCAATATATGGGTTTGGAACCACATCCTTGAAGAGCGGATCATCACTGGTGGTCTCTGGGTTAGCAGAAACAGCGGTGGTCAGATAGTAGCTGAAGCCAATATAGTCCACGGTGCCGGCCGCGAGAATCTCCTCATCCCCAGGCAGGAAACCAGGGTCAATATTATTCTGCTCGAAGTAGCGCTTGGTCCATGCAGGGTAGTGGCCACGAGCCATAATATCGCCGAAGAAGAAGCGGTCACGGTTCGCAATCTCCGCCTGCATAATATCCTCCGGATTACAGGAGAATGGGTAGGCGGTGGTCATGGCAATCATGCAACCAATCTTGAAATCAGGATTGATCTCATGGCCAAGCTTGACCACCTTGGCAGAAGCCACAACCTCATTGTGGGCGGTGCGGTAGAGCACCTCAAGGCCATTATCCTCAGGCTTGAGGGATACGCCAGAGTTGGTCCACAGGAAGATTGGGTTGGAGAGATTGAACTGGTTATTAATCTCATTAAAGGTCATCCAATACTTGACCTTATCGCGATAGCGGCGCATGACAGTCTCGGCGAAATGCACGAAGAAGTCAACTACCTGGCGGTTTCGGAAACCACCATATTCGCGGGCCAAGTGGAGCGGCAACTCAAAGTGGGACAGAGTAATAACTGGCTCAATGCCATGCTCCAGCAAGCAATCAAAGAGACGATCATAGAACTGGAGACCGGCCTCATTTGGTTCTGCCTCATCACCCTTGGGGAAAATGCGCGACCACTGGATTGAGGTGCGGAAACACTTAAGACCCATCTCCGCAAAGAGCTTAATATCACCCTCATAGCGGTGGTAGAAGTCAATGGCCTCATGATTAGGATAAAACTCCTCGGCCTCAATCTTCTCAGTGATACGACGAGCCACACCATGGGCGCCGGCAGTCATCACATCAACAACACTCGGGCCCTTCCCATCGGCATCCCAACCACCCTCAAACTGGTGGCCGGCAACAGCGCCACCCCAGAGGAAACCTGCAGGAAAAGCGGCCTTCGATGCAGAATTGGAACTCATGAATACTCCTTAATTAGTGTGTGTAAGAGCCTAAGACGATTAAATCTTGCAGTTGCAGTGAGCGGATTATGCATTAAAGGTAACCGCAATCTCCAACATTATTCTTAGTTTAGCGAGTGATGCTGAAGAACAGCTTTTAATGGCCTGTGACGTGCAGATTATGAGAACTTGCTACTTAAGAGTACGCTAAGAAAGTATCAACGGGTTTACCATTTTCCCGTTGGTATGTAGTCATGGGCGTGGCCGCTGTAGTTCGAGGTGGCCACCCCGTGTTCTATTTTTGGGGGTTTCGGGCATGAAAAAAGGGAAGACCCGGAGGTCTTCCCTGCTGTCATAAAGACTTAGGCGTTTGGACGCTTGCCGTGGTTAGCCTTGCCCTTACGACGATCCTTACGCTTACGACCGCGCTTGCTCATTCTGGTCTCCTTCTAGGAAAATTTCACAGTATCTTGTCTAACTCTACCAAAAGCCTTAGAGGCTTGCACGCGCACGGCCGCGACCGCGATTTTTGCGCTTGAGGACACGACGCTCTTCCTCGCTCATGCCGCCCCATACGCCGGCGTCCTGGCCGGTGCTCAGTGCCCAATCCAGGCACTCGGTGGTTACTGGGCAGGAGTTGCATACCAACTTGGCTGCGGCAATCTGCTGCAGGGCTGGGCCAGAGTTACCAACGGGGAAGAAGAGCTCCGGGTCGGAGTCGCGACAACCTGCTTGATGTCGCCAATCCATGGTGTCTCCAATCTGTAGAAAACTGTGGGTGAAAATAAAATAAACAGCCTCGCTGACCGTTAAGGCTGTTTCGTCTGTGGTCTATGTTTCCACGTTTAGGCCTCAATGTAAAGAGTTTTTTAAAAAAGTAATGTAAATCACAAAAGAGATTATCCTCGCAGCGTATGGGAGTATAGCTTAGGCTATGCTTAGTTCTGCAATCTATTTTCTTGCTTTTCGACGCCTCCCCGGTTTGTGTTTCGATCACCGAAGTGTTAAGCGCTTTTCTCAACTATGGTCGGGTGAATCCGCTCCGCAAAAGTGTAGAATAAATCGCATGAGCAGTGAGCACCCACCACGCACCGTCCGCCTTGCTGGCATCCTTGGCATGGCCCAAGGTGGCGTCGGCATTCTTTACGCAATTGCACAAATTGTCCACCAGGCTATGAATGGCCCGGTGAGTGATGTTGTTGTTGAAGATAGTGCCTGGAGTGGCTTGGTCACCGGTGGCATGGGCTATGGCACCGCTGCCTTCTTCTTGATTATTTTCGGCACAGTGGCCCTGGCAGGCTTCTTCCTCTACCGTGGTAAGCGCTGGGGTCGGGGACCGGTCGTCATGATCCAGTTCTTCAGCTTCGTTATTGCCTACTACCTCTATGACGCCGGCCAGTTGCTAGCCATTATCCCCGTTATGATTATTGGCCTCATTGGCCTGGGACTTCTCATGAACCGTGAAGCTGTCGAATGGGCTGCCGGTTCCTATTCCAACCGCTAAAAACAAGGCGCTAAATTCTAGCGCAGACCCACAATCTCATCCCCACGGAATTCCACAATGGTATTGCCGGAAATTCCGAGGGAGACTGGGGAGCCTGCAGGATAATCCCCACGATCCACAGGGATAATGCGCTCCACCTCACCTGTATCCCAGTTAGCCACAGCAATGCCGCTGCGCACTGGGATGAGGAGGCGATCGCCCATGGCCACACCGGTGCCCAAGGTATCAGTAAAGATACGGGCCACACGCATGCTCTCAGGGACAAAGAGATAGAGGCGGCTGCCATCGAACCAGGTAATGTGGTGTGGCAGGTCGGCCACGTCGGCAGCAAAAACATCATTCTGACCCAGCACACTAATCAGTGGGCTTGGCTCAATTTCGGTGGTGGTAGTCACCTGGCCGGAATTATTTATAGACAAAATACGCGCCTTGGCGCCCTGCTCCTGCGGTGGAATATAGACCGCGGAGGAAGTCTGGCCGGTGGCAACAATCTGGCCCCCGGTGCCCTTGACCGTCACATCCGCATTGGTCTCTGGCTTGCGGGCATCACTCGGCACGCGCTTCATCATGACAATGCGGGTCTCACCAGAATCAGCAGGGCACTGGTTAGCAATAGTCACCAGATCCTTACGGGTGAGAGCAGAGTTAATCTCACAGTTTGGGTGAGGCTGCATATTTGGCTCCTGTGGAGCATAGTTCACACCATATTCCACAGTGCGCACCATATCGGAGCGCCACAATTCCAGGCGCTCACGAGAATAGGTGCCCACCGAATCATTGGAGCTCACACCAACAACCGAGGCTGGGGCAATATCAGAACGGGTGGCCTTATATTCGCCGGTGGTGGCAACAATGGCCACTACATCACCGCACTGCTTCTCATCCGAATAGGTGATGACTGCCTCGCCCCAGGCACTACCAATGGAACAAATCTCCAGGTCACGAGTATAAGTCCACAGTTGCTCACCAGTGGTGGAGTTAATGCCGCGCACAATGCTCTTCTTGCCATCCCACTCGGTAGAGATAGCGACACCATTAATAACCAGCGGCTTGTGCAAGGAGCCGTAGACAGCGGCGGGCGCTGACCAGGCCGTCGACAAGCTGGCAGGAATGGCAGTAGCAGCGGCCTCAGCAGTATATTCCTGGGAGGCAGACTCCAAATGAGAATGGCGAATATTAGCCGTGGCCCACACAGTACCCACGCCGATCACAGACACCGCTGCGATAATCGCAGTGGCAATAAAATCAGCGCGCTTCCTACGCAGAACCTTGGTCATAATGCCTCTCAAAAAATTGGTGAAAACTACTACTTTTAGCGCTTATGCTTTTAGCGTTTAGCGCGGCGGACTCGTGGGCGACGAATAGTACGGCTTGCGGCCGGCGACTTTGCACCAAACACCTTACGAGCAGGGCCAATAGAAGGTCCGGTGCCCGCCGGAATATCCAAAGCGGCATAGAGCTCATCCGAGGTACTAAACCACTGTGGTGGATTCGGATTAAGCTTCAAATCCTCAGCAATGCCGGCCCAACGAGTCGTCTCGTCATAACCAACCATTGTAACGGAAATGCCCTTCATACCCGCGCGGCCAGTACGGCCACTCCTGTGGATAAAGGTCATGGCATCATCAGGAATCTGATAGTTAAAGACATGACTAATATCGTCAATGTCCAGGCCACGGGCCGCAATATCTGTAGCGACCAAAATCTTAATCTCATTATCGCGGAAAGCCTGCAGACTACGCTCACGCTCCGACTGCTGCATATCGCCATGCACCGCACCCACCACAAAACCAAGCTTGGCTAGATCGCCGGAAAGAGCCGCCGCCTGACGCTTAGTCTTAACAAAAGTAATGCTCTTCTTATGCTTCGGGGACTGCAAGGCGCGGGCAAGAATCTCAATCTTGTCCATCTGGTGGGCCTGGAAAATAATCTGCTCCACCGCCTGATTAACAGTATTCTGCTCCTGCTTCTCATCCTGCACACGCACAGGATGGCGCATAAACTGGCGGGCCAAACTCAAAATCGCGCCCGGCATAGTTGCGGAAAACAGCAGGTTCTGGCGCGCTTCAGGCAATTCCTTCATCAAATATTCGATATCAGGATAGAAGCCAAGGTCGAGCATTTCATCGGCCTCATCCAAAACCACAATGCCAATTTCAGAGAAGTCCAAAGCCCCCTGCTTATACAGGTCAATAATGCGACCCGGGGTGCCAATGATAATATCCACACCGCGCTTGAGGGCCTTCTTTTGGGCCTCCATTGGCACGCCACCAACCACAGTCAGCACCTGCACAGGCAGATTCTGACCGGCAAGCTCAACATCACCAGTTACCTGTTGTGCCAGCTCACGGGTGGGGACAAGAATAACGGCGTGGGGTTTGCCATTCAGCTCAGGCAAAGCCGCATCATCAAAGACCCTATCAAGCACAGGGATGGCAAAACTCAAGGTCTTACCGGAACCCGTGCGGGCCTGGCCAATAATATCTTTGCCATCTAAGGCCAAAGGGATCGTTGAAGCCTGGATGGCAAAAGGGCGACGGATTCCGGCCGCATCCAAGGCCTCCGTGATTTCTACAGCGACACCTAGGTCTTCAAAGCTCGCGTGTGACACAAGGACTATTCTACTTCACTGACCAAGGGGATAACAGTCTAATTTCCTCCTTATACCTTTTAGGCATATGCGCTCTAAGCGATCAAAACCCACAAGCGATTGAGAATCCCCGCAGGTAAAAGCCATAATTCTGCAGATCTGCGACCCAAAGGCGAGCCTATACACTCCTAGAAATCACACCTGGAAACAGGTAAGATGAAAAACACTTAAACCCCAAAGTCCAAAGGAGAAACAGTGGATATCAAGATTGGCCTCATTCATAGCCAGCGTGAACTTTTTATTTCCCTGGAAGGCGAGCCAGCCGCTATCCGCGCCAGCCTCAAGGAGGCCCTGACCACCAATAATGAGCCAGTGCTCGAATTGGTGGACAAGAAGAACGCCACCCACTTTGTTCGCACCGCCGAAATTGCATACATTGAATTCGGCGAGGAGAAGCCACGCGCAGTAGGTTTCGCCACCAGCTAATGACACATTCGCGTAACGCGCAACGCCGTCGGCGTTCAGCCACCCCAGCATCCAAGCCCCTTGTGCTTGACTATCGCCTGTGGGTGGTTATTGCTATTTTGATTGTGACCCTGTGGGTCATTATTGATCTGCTATCCGCGCCGGCGCAAAACCAAGCCTTGCCGCCTGAAACTGCTGTTCAAGCGGCCACCGAGGCAGATTCGCACGAGAATGACCCCGGCTATGTGGCCCCAGCGGCCCTGCCGGACGGCATGGGTGAGCTGCCCCCAGGACTGCCTTTTACACAAACGGGCGATAATACGTATCGTCGCATAGCTCCTATTAAAGAAGAGCAGGTAGGGCAGGGCACAACGCGCGTTATTCGCTATACGGTCGATATTGAAAACCCTATCGACACCAATGCCTATGGCGGCGACAGTGCCGTCGTATCCCTCATTGAAAACACCCTGGCCAGCCCACTGAGCTGGACCAAGGACGAGCGCTTTGCCTTCATCCACGTCAGCAATGCGGATGAAGCCAACCTGCACATCCAGCTCGTCACCCCCGACACCACCCACCGCTACTGTGGCTATACCATCGCTGCCGAAACCAGCTGCTATACCACCGAAGGGGAGCGCGTCATTATCAATGAGGCACGCTGGGTGCGCGGCGCCACCACCTTCAATGGCGATGTGGGCAGCTACCGCCAATACGTGGTTAATCACGAAGTAGGCCATGCGCTGGGCTATCAGCACGTTGCCTGCCCGGGTGACGGCCAGCTTGCCCCAGTGATGATGCAGCAAACCCTGAGTTTGAATAATGAGGATCTCATTGAGATCGCCGACCCAGGTGACTATGAAGATGCCGGTAATCACACGTGTCGCTTCAACGCCTGGCCCTATCCAACGGGTTAAAATAGCCCCATGACCTCAACGCAGAATGGCATCCCAGGCCCTATAGCCTCGGCTTTTAATATTTCCCCTTCGACACCAGGCACCTCGCTTGGCAATGAATGGGATTATGGTGTGCTGGTGGATTCGACTGTGATTTCCCCGGTGATGAGCCGCGATAACCAGTTGCTCTCCGCCCGCCTGCGTGAGAATGTGAAGCCACAGTTCGTGCGCTTTGCCCGCCCCTTGCATTCCGGTGATGGGCGCGTGGTGGTGCGTGGCTATAAGGCCACTGTTTATGAGCCCGGTGTGGCTCGTACCAATCCTGACCTGGTGATTCGTGCAGCTCTTGATGTGGAAGAGGCCATGCGCGATGTGGATATTCCGCGCTTTGTGGATTATCTTCCGGATTTTGGTGAGGATAATAAGATTTATCGCACCGCTGATTTTGCGGCCTGGTCGGATACCCCGGCCGATGTGATTAGTAGCTATGTGAGCAATCCGGATTTTGCTACTGATACCACCTTTATTTCGGCGCTTGAAACTATCGCCGCGATTTTTCCAAAGCTGGAACCTATTGATAAAAAGCGCCAGCTCATCCATGCCGATATGTGGGGCACGACTATTCTTCAGCCTTCCATGCCACCGGTTGTGACCGATATTTATTTCCAGGCGCACCCTGCCGGTTATAGTGCGGCCCTGGTTGCCATTGATGCTTTGGCCGATGGTGCTGCCAGCCCTCGTATCCTGCGCCGATATAATTATCTTCCTGATTGGGAGCAGCTTTTGCTGCGCGCATTGAGCTACCGCCTCTACGCCAACGCCTTGGGCGCGCGCACCCACGAAACCTTGCGTTTGGTTGAGTTGGCCCGTAGTTTGGGCCTGTCCAAGCGCGAAGATTAAGCGGTAAAACTGCAAAATTAGGCCTTTAACCAGGCTCTTTGTGGCGTGCCCTTATTAATGTCACCATCGGCGGCTATGATTTGAGGTAGTGATTTTACTATCAACTGATCGCTAGTCAGCGGGATGGGAGACGGAATGAGTAGTACCACAGGTAAAAAGGGCCTTGACATTCGCTTTCGCCGTGTCGAGGAAGACTTTACATATACGCCCAAAACTCAAGGGCTGGGTTCTCGCGGATATTTCCGCCTGATTGGTACCGCCGGTAGTGGCGTAACCACCACAATCATTGACTCCGTCTGCGCGCGTATCGACGAAGGCGTAGCACCCAATAATATTGTCGTCGTTGGTGGTAGCAAGAAGTCTGTTAATCGCATTAATGATGCCATTACGGCCTATCTTCTTGCCACTAATCCGGAGTATTCCGCGGAGCGTTCTATTGCCCGCACCATGCACTCTTTGGCCTATGAGATTCTCGTTTACCGAGCTCGTAAGGCTAATCAGGAATTTCTGCCTCGTCTTTTGTCCGGTGCGGAGCAGGATGCGATTATTCGTGAACTTCTTCTCGGCCAGGCTAAGGATGCGGAGGCCGGTGAGGCCAGCATGTGGCCGGAGGATATTCGCCCCGCTATTACTCTTGTGAGTTTTGCCCGCGAGCTGCGTGACTTCCTGCTGCGTGCCATTGAGCGCGGCTATGCCCCTGAGGAGCTCATTGCTGATGGTGAAAAGTGGAACCGCCCACGCTGGGTTGCTGCCGGTAAGTTCCTCAAGCAGTATGAGGAAATCATGGGCCTTGAGGGCGCTGAGCGCGTCTCCGGCTCTGAGCTTATTGTGAAGGCCAATGAGGCCCTCGCTGACCCGGATATTCTTGCGGATTGGCAGAATCGCGTGAAGTACCTCTACATTGATGATGCCCAGAATCTGGATCCTCTCTCCGCCAAGCTTCTGGAAACCCTGATTCCTGCCACCACCTCCACTATTATTGCGGGTGACCCTGACCAGTCTGTTTTCCACTTCCGTGGTGCCAGCGGTGAATTCCTGCGCGCCTTTAAGCCTCCTTTTGATCAGCCTATTGAGGAGCTGCGCTATGAGGAGTCTCTGCGTAAGCCTGAGGAGTGCCATGCGCTGATTGCTTCAAGCCCAATGGAGCAGTACCGCTTTATTGCTGACCGTGTGCGCCGCGCCCATTTGCTCGATGGTGTGCCTTATTCCAATATGGCCATTGTGACCCGTAACCGCAGCCCATTTGGCATGCTGCGCCACGTGCTCCACCAGGCTAATGTGCCGGTGAAGATTCCCGCCACCGAAATTGTCCTCAATGAGGAGCCTTTGGTTCAGTCCCTGCTCATTACGGCCAAGTCTTTCTTTGAGCGCTTGACCAGTAAAGACTTGCAGACTCTTCTCACTGGCCCAATTATTGGTGCCGATGCGGTTTTGTATAACCGTCTGATTCGTTCGGTGCGCCAGCTCATGATCCAGATGGACTATGAGCTTCCACCAGATAGCAGCTCTGTAAATAACCAGGCCCTGGATGTTTTGCGCAATATTTTCGACCCATTCCATAAGAATACGGAGGCCGAAAATGAGATCCGTGAGGCCCTGGTTAATGGTAATGCCCGCAGCTTTGAACGCATTGTTTTTAATAATGTGGAGGGCTTGATTCAGGCTGGCTATAAGTCGATGAAGAAGAAGGAGGGCGTTGAGCTCATCTTCTGGAATATGTGGGATTCCACGGGGCTTAGCCGCCGCCTGCAAAATATCGCCCTTGGTGGTGGTACTGCCGGCGCGCAGGCCAGCCATGAGCTTGATGTGGCCATGACTTTCTTTGACTACCTGGGTGACTTTGCTGAGCGTAACCCGGGTGCGGAGCTGCGCCGTTTCATTAGTGCCGTGGAGGAGCAGCAGCTGCCAACCATTACCCGTGAGCGTGGTGGTTTCACCATTGATGCGGTGAATCTGCTCACCGCCCACTCCACCCAGGGCCAGGAGTGGAGCCATGTCTTCATTGCCCAGGTCAATGCGGAGACCTGGCCGAATCTGGACCGTGTGGGCACACTTTTTGGTCTTGAGGAATTCCTGGACTATGTGGACAATGGCATGGAGCCTGGCACCCCTAATCCTCACCTACTTGCCCGCCTATCCGAGGAGAAGCGTCTCTTTAACCTTGCATGTGGTCGTGCCACCGACGCACTTTACATTCTTGCAGTTGACGAGCCTAGTGGTGACGATCCGGTCGAGCCATCCATGTATCTTGACCAGATGGCTAAGAAGTTTGGCCAGAAGGACAATAAGGCCATGAGCCTTGAGGATTTCTTCAAGGACCAGGCTGCCGATAGCCCAGAGTTGGAGGCCGATGCGGATGCTGAGACTCCTGCCTTGGATTACCGCAGCCGCATGCGAGTGTATTCCCGTGAGGAGCTTATTGCTGAGCTGCGCCGCGTGGTCTGCAATATCGGTGTGGACCCCTATAGTGAGCTTGCCCGCTCCGATGCCCGCAAGCAGGCAGCCGCCCAGCTTAACCGCCTTATTGAGGCTGAGGTTCCGGGTTCTAATCCGGAAAAGTGGGTTGGCATGATTCCGCTTTCTTCCCACACCTCTGTGGAGTCTGTCCGCACCCGCCGCGTTGGCCCTTCGAATTTGAGTGAGCTCTTCCGCTGCCCATTGAGCTTTGTGGTTCGTAATCTTGGGCAGTTCACCAGCAATGAGCATTCCCGCATGGGTACTTTGGTCCATGCCTATGCCGAGGCTGTTATTCGTGGTTTGGATAGGGAAGAGGCTCGAACCATGGTTCTTAATGGTTTTGAGCGCGCCGAATCCCAACTCACCCAGTTTGGTAAGAGGGCTGATTTTGAAAAGGCTTTGGGTTTTGTCGATAAGTATATTGATTCGAACCCGGCGGAGCGCCGTTTCCCAGAGCTTAATCTTGATGTGATGATGGGCGAGGGCGATGATGCGTTTCGCGTTGCCGGTCGTATTGACCTGCTAGAACTTCGATCGAATGAGTCTCGTATTGTGGACTTTAAGTATTCGAGCAAGAAGCCTGAGGAATTCAAATTGCAGCTCTGGGCTTATGCTGTTGCGGCCCGTGCAGGTCTTTTTGATGAAGCTAGTCGACGCATCACCGATGCCGCCCAATTGGAGCAGAGTCCTTCCGCCGCAGATGCTGTGGAACTGCAGAATGTGGTTCCTGCTGTGGTCGGTTTCAAAACAACCACTAAGGCCTATGCGGAGAAGACCCTTCCACTGGATGGTGATGATTCCCAGGAATCCATCAACCTTGAAGAGTTCATCAATGATATCTCTGAGAGTTTGAGCGCCCTGCGCCTTGAAGAAGTACCTGCCTGTGGCGATTCTACCTGTGCTACCTGCACATCCTTCGGTCTCGCCACTGATGGTGATGAAAGCAATTCGGAAGCTAACTAGGACATAGGAGGAGCAATTATGACTGCAACTACGAACGGTACCGGCACTCCTATTGACCGTGGGGATGCCAGGGATCCAAAGATTCTTGCCACCAAGTATCTTGGCATGAAGTATGCGCCGAATGAGCAGCAGGCCGCTGTTATTTCGGCCCCTTGTGAACCAATCCGTGTTATTGCTGGTGCGGGCGCTGGTAAGACCGAAACTATGGCTGCCCGTGCCGTGTGGCTGGTCATTAATGAGGGTATTCGTCCCGAGGAGATTTTGGGCCTCACCTTTACCCGTAAGGCTGCCCGTGAGCTGGGCCGCCGTATCCGTGAGCGCCTGAGTAACCCTAATATTCTGCGCAATTTCCCGGATTTGAAGGACACTTTGCGTGTCATCAATCCAACTGTCATGACCTATGACGCCTACTTTGCGCGCATTCTGCGTGAGTATGGCCTTCTGTTGCCAACAGATGTGGATCGCCGCGTTATTTCCACCGCAGAGCTGCTCATTATCTTGCGCAATGAGCTCTATACCTCTCAGACTGTGATGGATTTGGGGTATAAGCGCGATAAGGAACTCGTTGAGCATTTGCGTTCCCTTCTCTCGAGCATGAACAGCAATTACATCACCTCTCAGGATGTGAAGGCTGAAACCACTTCGCTGATGCGCCATGTCGAGGAACTCATTGCAGCAAGTAAGCGTGCCTCCAAGCTTCCTGATTTTTATGAGAAGCAGGAAGTTCGCTTGTCGCTGCTCAAACTCATCGAGGAGATGTTCAAGCTTTTCGAGGAACAAGGCATTACCACCTTCGATATTCAGACCACTGAGGTCTGCCGTCTTGTTGATAAGACTGATGAGCCGGGTATTGGTGAGCGCGCCAAGTATCGTGCCGTCATGCTTGATGAGTATCAAGATACGAGCTACGCCCAGCACCACATTCTGAAGAGCCTTTTCGGTGGCCAGCAGGATCACCTTGCTGTGACAGTAGTGGGCGACCCAATGCAGGCTATTTATGCATGGCGTGGTGGTGACTCCAATAACCTTGTGAATTTCGGCCAGGACTTCCTTCAGACTGATGGTAGCCCAGCAGCCACAGCTGAGCTTAGCGTGAGTTGGCGTAACCCAGATGATGTTCTGGAGCTTGCCAATTTCATTGTTAAGAACAGTGAAACTGAGGATGTTGTTGCCCTCGATAGCCGACCTGGTGCTGGAAGTGGCCTGGTAGAGGCCCATGTTTTGCCGAATAAGGATTTGGAAATCCAAGAAGTGGTTCGCTTTATTAAGGCCAACTACTGGGAGCCAAACCAGAAGATTGAGGAAGATTCCGATAAGCTCTCTGCGGCTGTCCTTGTCCGTGCAAATAACCAGATTTTGCCTATTGCTACCGCACTGCAAAAGGAAGGCATCTCTGTTCAGATTCCACCAGTCTGCGTAGTCGACATTCCTGAGGTTAAGCTCCTCCACAGCGTGGCCACTGTTGCCGCTGATCCTTCCAATGATGATGCGCTCTTGGCAGTGCTTAGCCACCCACGCTTCCATATTGGTTTGTCGGATCTCATGGCTTTGAGCAAGCGCCTTAAGCAGTTGACTCGTAAACTGCAGGAGGATCGTCCGGAGGAAAGCTCCTCTGAGGATCCTGCCGATCTGCTTCGAAGCGAGATTGACCAGGTGCTTTATGAAAAGAGCGTGGCTCGTGTGGGCCTTGGTGATGCCTTGGCCGACCTTGGTGCCAAGGATATGTATTCGGAGGAAGGCTACCGCCGTCTGGTTGAGGTTCGACAGATGCTGCGCGCCATCCGTAAGGATAGTTTGTCCCGCCCGCTCCCTGAGCTCTTTGTGGATATTGAGAACCATCTGGATTTGCGCACCGAGCTTCTATCCAATGAAGACCCATTGGATGAGCACAACCTTGGCCTGAGCTACTTGGATGAGTTCTATAAGCTCGTTGAGAATTACTCGCAGGTTCGTGGCGCCACTTTGGTTAACTTCCTGGAGTACCTCGACTATGCCCGTTCGACCAGGGATGCTGTGAGCACCCCGTCTAATGTCCGTTCGGATTGCGTTCAGATTTTGACCGCCCACTCCGCCAAGGGCCTCGAATGGGATGTTGTTTGTGTGCCGTTTATTAATGTGAAGAACTACAGTGTCGAGCGAAGCGACGGCACCTTCATCACCAGCCCTGGTCGCCTGCCAATTGCTAATCTTCGTAATGTTGCGGCTATTGCCCCACTCGCTGTTGGTTATCCGAAGCAGTCGAGCAAGGTGCAGTATGTCATTGATGAGACAGGTGCTTTTGAGGACACAGTGGCGGCCTCAGCAATGAAGACCGCTATGGCCCATGCCTTCAAGCAATTCGAGATTCGCGAGCAGCTGCGCCTTCTCTATGTTGCAGTGACCCGTTCTCAGCAGAAGCTCATGGTCAGTAGCCACATTAAGGACAGCAAGCCACTGGAGATTTTTACGGCATACCTTGATGAGTATCACCCTGAGGTACCTCATACCGAGGAAGCTGTGCTCGAGGGCTTTGAGGATACTGAGGAGCAGAACCCAATGCGCCCAGCCACATGGCCACGCGCCTATGGTGATGATCTGCGCAAGGAATACCTTGAGGGCGCCAAGCTCATCAGTGAGACGGAAGCCCCAGCCCAGCGCATTGATGATAATAGTCTTGCTGCGGTGTGGGACCGTGAGGTTACCGCACTGATTGAAGAGTATGAGCGCAGCCAGAGCAATGAGATTGAATACTCCCTGCCTAATCGCATTAGTACTTCTGATCTGATTGCTATCCAGAATGATCCGGCCGACTTTGCCCGCCGTATTGTGCGCCCAGTACCACTCAAGCCAAACCGCTATGCCAAGCAGGGTACTGCCTTCCACACATGGGTGGAAACCCAGCTTAAGACGGGCAGTGGCCTGTGGGATGCGGTAGATCTTGATGCCCGCGCCGAGATTGGTGAGGACCCAGCAGAGTACGGTGCTTTGGATGAGAAGCAGCTGCAGAAGCTCAAGGACCAGTTCCTTGGTAGCGACTGGGCCACCCAGAATGCCAACCGCACCATTCGCTTTGTGGAGCAGGGCTATGAGATTCGTGTCGGTAATTATCTCAACAAGGGCCGCATTGACGCCATCTTCCATGAGGGCGATGATGAGAGCAAGGGTTGGATTGTTGTCGACTGGAAGACTGGCCGTAAGCCAACCGGCGCAGCCAAGGAAACGGCGGCCATTCAGCTGGCAGCATACCGTATTGCAACGGCCCGCTTCCTCACTGAATATCTAGGTCAAGAGATTAAGCCAGAAGATGTGCGAGCACTTTTCTATTATGTGGCCTATGATAGTGAGTTTGAGCCTAAAAAGTTGATGACTGAGGATGAGCTTGCAGCATTGGCTAATCTGACTATTCATGATGAGCAGCCACTGGAAGCAGATTCCGAGGAACCAGATATGGAAGAGTAATGGAAGGAATTAATGATGTGGTGGATGCCTAAAGGTGACTCATCAAAGACGCATGAGAACCGTCTTGATGTGCTGCCTGACCATGCGCTGACCCACATTATTAATATTCCTGAAGTCAGTACCACAAGCCCGTGGACACTGATTTTCCGCCGTGTGGTCTATTCGATCATTCTGCTCATTGCAGTTGCTGTCATTGTGTATGTGGATAAGGGCGGCTATTCGGAGGACCTCACCTTCATTGATGCCGTCTACTATTCGGCGGTCTCCCTTTCCACCACCGGCTATGGTGATATCACCCCGGTGACCCAGCAGGCCCGTATCGTCAACATTTTTGTTATTACACCAATGAGGATCGCCTTCCTGATCCTCTTGGTGGGTACGACCCTTTCGGTGCTCACCGAGCAAACCCGCCGCACACTTATGATTCAGCGCTGGAGGAAGAAGATGCGCAACCACACCGTGGTGATTGGTTATGGAACTAAGGGCCGCAGTGCCGTGGCAGCCCTTCTGGCCGATGGTGTTCCACCGGGACAGATTGTTGTTGTGGACACGGATCAGCACGCCCTTGATTTGGCCAGTGGCCAGGGCCTGGTGACTGTGAATGGTTCGGCCACCAAGGCTGATGTTTTGAAGCTTGCTGGTGTGGCTAAGGCCAGGGCAGTAGTGGTCGCCCCGAATATGGACGATACTGCGGTGTTGGTGACTCTGTCCATCCGTGAGATTGCCCCATCGGCGACCATTGTTGCCAGTGTGCGTGAGAGCGATAATGCGCATTTGCTGCGCCAGTCGGGCGCCGATTCGGTGGTTATTTCTTCCGAAACCGCAGGCCGCATGCTTGGTCTTGCCACAGTGACCCCATCCGTGGTGGAGATGATGGAGGACCTTTTGTCCCCGGATGAAGGCTTCTCCATTGCTGAGCGTGTTGTGGGCGAGGATGAGGTGGGCGCCAACCCACGCCACCTGGCCGATATTGTGCTGGGCGTGGTGCGTTCCGGTGAGCTTTACCGCATTGATTCCCCAGAAGCGGAAACCGTGGAGCCGGGCGATCGCCTGCTCTATGTCCGTCGTGTCTTCGGTGAAGAGGTGGAGGGCTAATGTCTGATTCTGACGCCAAAGCCGAATGGTTGCCTGTCGACGAAACCCTCCGTAGTGTCCTCATTAGCGACCAACCGCTCTTCATCACTGAGGATGAAATCCCAGCCGATGCTGGGGTGAAGGTCCACCCGGAGGAGTATAAATCTTGGGGTGCTGTGCGTGTGAGCACCGACTTTATTGATGAGTTGGCCAAGAAGCATGGCGGCAAGGTCCTACACCCGCGCCTTATCACCTATGAAAAGTTCCCCATGCTGTACCGCGCCGCAGGCCAGTTGAGGAACCGCGAAATGATGCTCTTTGACCCAGCCAGTGGTAAGCCCCTGCACTATCCCAATGATCAGCGCTATGGCGTGACCGAGGATGGGGTTGAGGTTTTCCCACGGACTAATCCCTGCGTCATGGGCCTGGTGGAACTCGAGGGGGAGGATAAGTGCCTCATTGTGCGCACCGTCGCCCACCCCTATCGCTGGTCTGTGGTGGCCGGCTATGTGGAAAATGGTGAGACCATTGAGGAGGCTTTCATTCGTGAGGTCGCCGAGGAAGCCGGCCGCCGTATTATCGACAAGCCCCAGTATCTTTTTAGCCAACCATGGCCTGTGAGTAGTTCCCTCATGTTTGCCATGCGCGCCACCACCCGCGATGTGGATGCGGTGCTCCCCACCGATGGGGAGCTCGTGGAAACCAGGTGGATTACGAAGGATGAAATCCGTGACCCGGGTTTCGCCATGCCGAATGCGGGTTCCACCGCCGGCCAGCTTTTGCGCCTGTGGCGCGATGAATAAGTGAATTTTTCCAGTTAGTTAGGAGTTCCAGTGCCGATTGATCTCAGCCACCTTGACCCGGACCAGCGTAAAGCCGCAGAGGCACCCCGCGGCCCGGTGTGTATTTTGGCTGGTGCCGGTACTGGTAAGACCCGCACCATCACCTACCGCATGGCGCACCTGATCGATCAGGGTTTTGTATCCCAGAACCGTGTTCTTGCGGTGACCTTCACCGCCCGCGCCGCGGAGGAGATGCGTATCCGACTGGCAGGCATGGGTATCGAGCGTGTCCAGGCCCGTACCTTCCACTCGGCGGCTTTGCGCCAGCTCGCCTATTTTTGGCCCCAGGTGGCGGGTGATTTGAAGTGGGAGCTGGTGACCAATAAGTTCAACTTGGTTGCCCAGGCCGCCCGCCGTTCTAATTATGGTTCCGATACGGAGGCCATTCGCGATCTTTTGGTGGAGATTGAGTGGGCCAAGTCTTCCATGATTAGCCCCAAGGCCTATGCGGAAAAGGCCACTGAGCTACAGCGCGATGTGCCAGCCCCGGCCGACCAGGTTGCCCTGGCCTACCACACCTATGAGATGCTCAAGAAGGGCGATGATGTGTATCGCCTGGATTTTGATGATGTGCTGCTTCAAACCATCGCTGCTTTTAATCACAGCCGTGGTGTGGCCGATGAGTTCCGCGATCAGTATCGCAGTTTTGTGGTGGATGAGTATCAGGACGTCACCCCGCTTCAGCAGCGCCTTTTGGAGTGCTGGTTGGGTGATCGTGATGATTTGACGGTGGTGGGCGATGCCAACCAGACCATTTATTCTTTCACTGGCGCCACCCCGGATTATTTGCTGGACTTTACCCGCAAGTATGAGCACGCTACTTTGGTGCGCCTCCAGCGCGATTACCGTTCCACCCCGGAGATTACTGAGCTTGCTAATACGGTGATTTCCAAGGCCACGGGCCGTTTTGCCGGCACCCGCCTGGAATTGCAGGGTATGCGCCCCAATGGTCCTGAGCCGGAGTTTATTGGCTGTGAGGATGAGCCTTCGGAGGCCCGCGAGGTTGCCCGCCGTATCCGCAAGCTTCTCGACGCAGGCATTCACGCCTCCCAAATCGCCATTCTTTTCCGCATTAACAGCCAGTCGGCTGCCTTCGAAGCCGCGTTGAGTGAGGCCGGTATTCCTTATCAGGTGCGTGGCGGCGAGGGTTTCTTCCAGCGCAATGATATTCGTCGCGCAATTAGCCAGCTAGTGGTACTAGGCCAGCAGATCGGGCTGAGTCGTCGTGGCCGCGAGTTGATGGAGCCCATCCAGTCGGCTTTGATTCCTTTGGGCTATTCGGCCACCATGCCGGAGGGTGCTTCGGCCCGTGAGCGCTGGCATGCTTTCAATGCACTATTGGGTGTGATTGAGGAGATTATTCATGCCGCGGAAGCGGGGGAGAATGGTGCCGAGGGTATTAGCATTATGGATATTCTCATGGAGCTGCGTGCCCGCGCGGAGGCCAAGTGCCCACCAAATATGGAGAGTGTGACTTTGGCTAGTCTCCATGCCGCTAAGGGTTTGGAGTGGGATGCGGTTTTCCTTGTTGGTCTAACCGAGGGCTCTATGCCTATTAGCCATGCTCTTGATGCAGGTCCTGCCGCTATTGAGGAAGAACGGCGCCTCTTTTATGTGGGCATTACCCGTGCCCGCGAGCACCTGTGCTGCACCTGGTCTTTGGCCCGCACAGAGGGCGGCCGCCAGAACCGTAAGCGCAGCCGCTTCCTTGATGGCTTGGTGGCCGATGCCACCCCACAGCCAGGCACCAAGAAGCGCCGCAAGGCCTATATTTGCCATGTTTGTGGTGAGTCCCTCCAAACCCCGACCTCTCGTATCCTAGGTCGCTGTGAGGACTGCCCAGGTGAGCTTAATCCGAACCTGGTGGAGGATCTGCGTGCGTGGCGCCTCACCACCTCCCGTGAGCGTGGTGTTCCCGCATTCCAGGTGCTCACAGATGCCAAAATGCTGGCCTTGGCGGAGCGCATGCCCACCACCCCCGCCGAGATGGTTGCCATCCCAGGTATTGGCCCTCATATCATTGAGCAGTACGGTACCCGCATTCTTGGCATCATCAAGACCTACCTCTAGTGGCGTGCTACTGGGAGCAATTTTCCCTATTTGGGACCCCTGGTGAGGCTCATTCCTCCCGTCTTTGCTTCTTCACTGGCAGCAGAACATTGAGAAAGTCTTTATCCCAGGGCCTGTGTAGGTTACATCCCGGGTGCACATCCACCCTGGAGTGGTGCACAAAGCTGCCATCCACCCCGACTTGCAGCATATATCCTGGTTTGATTTCTTCTGGTCGCCCACCTGGTGGCGGTGGAAATCCCATGAGGTTGCGCACCACACTGAGCGTGTGGCCAAGAATGAGGTTACGGGTGTGGGAGGGCAGTGTGCCCAGACTACCGGCATATTGGTGCCGAATTGTATCCCACCGTGGGTCCGCATCCCGCCGGTAGTGCTCATAGCAGCACAAACACGGCCCCGCATAGTTGCGCCGCACTGGCCCAATGACAATGCGGTTACCCAGCACCGCCACTGGCACAATGGGCACGGAGTTATACATGGTGATGAGCAGGGTACTCCAGTCCAGCACACCATCATAGAAGTGCACATAGGGCTGGGTGTCCTCGGAATAGCGCAGGTAGTTGACCAGTTCCTTAGGAGTGGTTGGGGTGGCTACATCCATCCCACAGTCCTTGGCCTCAGCGGCAAAGCGGCTGACCAAAGGGTAGTAGCCCCCGGCGGTCAGCACGGCCCGTGAGAACCCCGGCACCAGGACTTTATAGTCCATGAGCTCCTGAATGACCTGGGTGGCCAGGAATTGACCAAAGCCCGCCCGCGCCAGCTGCAGAATGCACTGTTTTGTAGGCAAAGCTTCTTGTGTGAGCTGCCCGCACAGAGCCGTGAGAGCACCTAGTTTTCGGGACCCATAAGGCCCCAAAACCCCAGCTACATAGCCATCAGTGCCGAACTGAATATAGCCGTTCCCACGAAGGATAGGGAAGGCCATAGGGTTTAGTTGTACATCCATAGTCGTCCTATCTCCAATTGAATGAATTGTTGATAGTATGGCACAGTCGAACCTCGTATGGGGGATAAGGAGACTCGTGAAAAAATTCTGGGATTCTGAACGTATTGTTCGCTCGACCCGCCGCAAGAAGAGCGCCGGCGCCCGTGTGCGCGATGGTGTTCTGGAATTCATCGTGCCCGATTGGTACACGGCCGAACAGGTGGAGTATGTGGTGCCACGCCTGCGCAAGCAACTCACCCAAAAGCTCCTAAAGAAATACCCGCCGGTGAATTTGGAGGAGCGCGCCGACTACCTCAACCACACCTACCTTGAGGGCCGCGCCAGCTTCCAAGAAATTATCTGGGTTAATAATCAAAACCGCAGGTGGGGCTCATGTAGCCGCTTTTCGGGTCGCATCCGCATGAACTCCCGCCTTCAGCACACCCCCGGCTTTGTTATTGATCAGGTGCTCATCCATGAGCTGGTCCACACCTTTGTCCCTGGCGGCCACTCCGAGGAGTTTTACCGCTGGGCTAAGCGCGCACCCCACTATGAGCGCGCCCAGGGCTACCTGGAGGCCTTTGGTGAGTGGTATAACCGCCAACCCTTGGATGAGGACTCCACCCTCCCATCCTTCGAACCGGATTGGGGCGAGCCCAAAGACATCTTTGAAGGCGATCACTCAGATGATCACTCTGATGATCCCTTTGATGGCCTCTCAGAAGAGGATAAGTATCTATTGGCTGATGGTGACTTTGATGATCACAACCGCTTTGATGATTGGGACGCCCCCGCCCCCGACCCCACAAAGCCGCTAAACATAATACGGCTCTCTACTCGGGATAATCCAAATAGAGAGCCGTAGTGTACTTAAAAACTAGGTGTTTTAGTTTTCTTCTTCGTCCTCGTTATGACCCGTATCGCCCTGTTCAAAGAGCTTATTGATCTCGGCGATTGGGTCGAATGAGGAGTCGTCGAGAAGCGAATCGATAAATGGGGCGGACATGGCCACATCGTCGATGGATGGCAGGAACTCCGGGTGATCCCACAGGTGGTCGCGGCGCTCAGTGCCCACGGCGCCCTCAATGCGCTCCCAAAGCTGCTCCACGCCTTCAGTATTTGGCTCAGGCAGAATCACATTAAAGATGCTCTTAATCACGTGTGGCAGATTGCCACCGGAAGCAGCGCGGCGACCCCACGCGCCCTCAATTTCCTCAAGGCCAGGGACCTTATCGGCCAGGGCATTATGAACCACCCTATCCACCCAGGTATCAACCAGGGTGAGCAGGTGCATGAGGCGGGCAGCGGCCTCAGCATTAACAGGGTAGAAGACCATTTCCAGCGGCACCTCAAAGGCACCGGCAGCACCGGCCATTGGGTTATCGCCGCTGTCCATAATATTCATGACTGCATCGCGGATACCGGAACCATCAATATAGAGGTTGCTCATGGTTTCCTTCCACGCGGTGGCCAGGGCATCCTCCAACCATGGGGCGGCAGCGAAGAGACGCTGGATGGCGGCCTCACGGGAGTAGAGGTAGACCATGCCGTGGTCGCGTGGCACCTTGGTGCCGGTGCGAATACGGTCGAAGTTTACTGGCAGCACAACGGTACGATCCGGGGTGGCAAAAGGTAGACCATAGTCGGATACGGACAGGGTGGTGGAAGCAAAGGTGGCCCAGGCCTGGGCAAACTGGGTGGTGAATGCCATGGAGGCAAAGCCGCCGATCTGCACATTGGCAGCGGTCATTTGTGGCATGCCTGGTACTTCTGGCATTTCAGGCATATTTTGGAGCTTGGCGTCCTTGGAGCCTTCCCACACATTGGTTGCCATGCGGCCCCACTGTTCCTGGAGTTGTTCCACATAGTCGCGTGCGGTGATGGCGGTTGGCTGGCCGCCGGTTGCCTCAAAAATGGTGGCGTCATTGAGCCACAGTTCGGAAACATAGGCGGCGTCGCGCACCATGGTGTCGGCATCATTGGGCAGTTTATCGTCCATGGGGTTAATGGCCTGCAGGGCCATTTCCTTAGCAGTCTCCATGGAGAATTTCTTGCCACCGAAGATCATATCGCCGAATTGGCTCACAACATCGTGGAATTCGCCGCCGAAGAGGTTATTCATATCGCCGGCGCCATTATTGCCGCCCATGCCGAAGAGAAAACCGAAAGGCGAATTCTGATCGCGATTCTTGTCACGGTCCTTATCATCATCGTCGTTACGACCGAAGTTAAAACCAAAACCACCATTATTGTTGCTCATGACTATAAATTACCTACTTGCTCGTACATTCCGCCACAAATCCAGCCTAAATTCTGAACGCTATTAGCGAACATAAAGGTTATCGCCTATAGGATAACCCACTTTGCCCAAGTTTTCACCGCGCCCGAGCTGTGAAAATGGCTGCCCACGGCCCCCGAATTTTCCCCCAATTTTTATGCTCGGCCTGTATAGTTGATTAGCGTGAAAGCGAAATTGCGTACCGTACTTGGCGGGCTCATTCCTGTGACAGCCTTGGTTTTGGTTTCCACTTTGGACCATGTGCCGGGCACAGCTATTGAGCTCACTGTTCCTTATGCCGCTGAGGGCCCTGGCCCAACCTATGACACTTTGGGCGAGGTCGGCGGCAAGGAGGTTGTGGATATTCATGGCGCTGAGCTGGATGAAACCACCGGCCAGTTGAATATGACCACCGTGTCGGTGCGCACCAAGATGAGTTTGGCTATGGCTTTGGAGCGCTGGATTGTTCACCGCGATACCATTGTGCCCATTGAGCAGATTATTCCTTCGAATATGACCAGTGAAGAAGTCACGCAGAAAAACCTGCAGGCCTTCTCTTCCTCGGAGGATGCTGCGACCATTGCCGCTCTCAACTATTTGGGCATGCCCCTTGCGATGACTGTGGCCAGCGTGGTTGATGACTCCCCAGCTGCCGGCATTCTTCATGCGGGTGATCGTCTTCTGCGTATCGACGCCACCCCCATCACCTCCGGCGATCAAGTGCGCCAGTCTGTTCGCGCCAAGATGCCGGGCGACCAGGTCACCCTGGATTATGTGCGTGATGGCGTGGAGTCTTCCACCACCATTACCCTTGCCAGTGCCCCTGGGCAGGATGAGAATGTGCCCCTGTTGGGTGTGGTGATGAGTGTGGAATCTGCTGATGGTATCAGCATTGACTATAACTTGGATGATATTGGTGGCCCTTCGGCCGGCATGATGTTTACCCTGGCGGTGATTGATAAGCTCAGCCCCGGTGAGCTTACCGGCGGTCAGTTTATTGCCGGCACCGGCACCATTAGTTCTGATGGTTCGGTGGGCCCCATTGGTGGCATTGTGCATAAGATGGCTGCCGCCAAGGATGCTGGCGCCGAGGTCTTCCTGGTTCCTGCCGATAACTGTGCTGAGGCAGTCACCCGCAACTTTGGGGATATGAAGGTGGTCAAGGTGGAAAACCTGGCCGATGCCGTCACCCAGCTTGAAAAAGCAACAGCGGGCGATGATTACGCCCGCTGTACAGATTAGTTAGTGCTCTCACTAGTACTCTCACTACTGCGCTGAGCCTTGGCGGAAAGACCCAGCTCAGCGATGCGATCCTCCGGATCGGTCTTATCTGTGGAGATAAGCTGCTGGGCAATGAGGCCCTTTTCTGTGTCCACCACAGTAATAATGGAGGCATTGCCCACAGTGGACCAGCCAACAACCCTGCTGCCATCATCCTCCACCACATGGGAGCTGCGCAGCTGGGTGAGGGTCTGCATGGTCTGCAGGGCCTTGGAGGCACCCTGGCTAAACTGGAACTGGCCTACCTTGGAGCCGCTGCAGGCAATGGTGTCTGGCAGGCCGGAAGGCTCACAGCTATCAAAGGCATCGAAAAGACTCTCAGGGGCCAAGGAAGCAAAAGTCTCACGCACATAATTCATCCACCCGGCAGGGGTTGTTGGGGTAGTAGTTGCACCAGTGGTGGTCGTTTCAGTGCTGGTTTCGGTACTGGTCTCAGTAGTTGTTGTTTCCTCAGTACTGGTTTCAGT